>NZ_JBSWSO010000004.1:0-352236 GCF_054095835.1 Candidatus Nitrosopumilus sp. bin_7KS
AACCAGAACCAATAACTGAACCAGAACCAATAACTGAACCAGAACCAATAACTGAACCAGAACCAATAACTGAACCAGAACCACCTTCTAGTCCTAGAGGTTCATTACCAAAAGAATCTGCAGAAGAACTTCCTCAAGAATTAGAATTACAACCAGAACCAATAACTGAACCAGAGGAAGAAGAAGCTACTCCTGAACAATTATCACAAGTAAATGATCTTCAACAACAAATAGATGATTTAGAAAATGTTCTATTAAATCAAAAATTCCCTGAACCAGAGGAAGAAGAAGCTACTCCTGAACAATTATTGAAAGTTAAGAAATTACAAAAAGAAATCAAAAAATTAGAGGCGATGGATGTTGAACATAAAATTATTCCAACTTTACTAAAACAAAATAAGAAACTTGATGATATAGAAAATAAACTTGATAATCCAAAAAATATTAAAATTAAAACTCCTAAATCTTCTACTCAAGAAGCATACTGTGTTAGGTGTAAAACAAAAAGAATTATCAAAAATCCAAAAAAGACTATCATGAAAAATGGTAGACCCGCAATTAAAGGAATTTGCTCAGTATGTGGGTGTAAAGTCTTTAGAATAACTAAAATGAAAAAATAAAACTTGTTTTGTACACTTGGAAATAATTACATTTGTCCTGATTGCCACGCCTGATTGAATTTTTTGATGGCCTCTTGATATGCTATAATTGAATCATCTCCAGAGGATTTTAGAAATTTTTCCCATTGAATATTGAATTTTTTAATTGATTCAATATTAGTTTCTTTAAAGATATTTTCCATCATCTTTGTTTGCTGTTTAATATATTCAGGTCCAATTTCTTCCCAAGTATTTTCCCAACTTGAACTAACTTTTTTTAACATTTCTGCATCTGATTCTAATGCTTTTTGACATGCATCATGATATGTCATCAAAGTTTCGTTTGTGGCTTTTTGCCATTGTGCAAGTGAATCTTTCCAACCACTCAAAGCAGAATTGTAGTCTTTCCAAGCTTTTTCAAATTCTGGTTTTTTTGATGAATTTGAAACTTGTTTTTTAGGTTTAGAAGCAGCTTTTTTTACTGTCTTCTTAGGCTTGCTAATTTTTTTAGGCTTACTCATTTTCTTGGCTGCCATATTGTACTTTGAAAATAGTAGATGTTAAATCTTTCAATAATTTTATCATGTAAAAATAACTTAGTACTAAACATCTGATGCCTTGGAAAATATTGGGTTGTGCTTTTTATCCTTGTTTTCAAATAATCTATAGTGCACTTTACATAGATTCCTTGTTTCCCTAAAACTAATTTTTACAGTTTCTATGGCTTTTTCTTTACATTCTGATATACTGCATTGCATTTAAAAAAAATACATATTATTTACTAATAAAACTTTGAAATTATGTAATTACCAATGCTAACTTTTTATGATTGTAAAATGTCAAAAAATTATGAATGATCAAGAAAAAGGAGAACAATTTTTAAAATTAATTGATGATCAAAATAATATTCAGTGGAAAATTGTTGCAAAATTAACATCTCTAATTTCATCTGAATGGAATTCTGAAGAATTAAAAAATGATCTCAAAAATCTGGTAGAAAATCATTCTGAAATCACTAAAGAATTGAATAGCTTAGATGATAAAGGGAGTATTTTATAATGCAGAATCAACCATTAGTGCAATAAACAACACTGCCAAGTAAGGACTAGAGAATTTAAACAGTGTCCAGGCTGCTTTTTCCATTGGTTTGACTATGACCCATATTGATAATCCTACCATTAATGCACCTGATGCAATTGCAGTCCATAGATACACTGCTCCAACCATTTCTTCACCATTTTGAGTTGTAATGAAAAATGGGGCAATTGAAAATAATACCATTACGACTGTTGAAATTGCAATAGCTCTTGCAGAAGTTTTTTCTGATTGTACTGCAGTCAACATTGGAACATTAACTTTGTTATAATCTTCTTTAAAATGCAAAGTAAGTGCCCAAATATGCATTGGAATCCAAATGAACACTAAACCTGCCATAGCAAGACCCATTGTCCATAAATCTGACATACTTACTGCTACCCATCCAATCATTGGAGGTGAGCCTCCGCATAATCCACCTAAAATAATATTAGTTCTAGAATTTCGTTTTAAAACATATGAGTAAATTATGATATTGTTTACTAATCCAAATGCAATGAAAGCAGTTGCCCATGCTCCTTGTTCTAATGTAGTTGTGAAAGAAATCCCAAATGCTAGAGCCAAAGAGATGCCTGCTAATGCTAATCCAAAATTCCTTGCCTTTACTGCAGGATAGATTCTTTTTGATGGTAGAGGTCTGTCTTTTGTTCTTTCCATAATAGCATCAATATCTCTATCATGATAATTTGTCAAAGTATTTGCTGCTGCTGAACCAGCTGCTACTGAAAATAACATTAGCAGCCATGTTGCTGGAGATATTTCTATGTCGTAAATATTGGAAGCTGTTAATGCTGCACCAAATGCTGTAAAAACTAGTAAATACCAAATTTTTGGCTTTGTTAATTCATAATATACTGCTACTCTAGATTCAGATTTTTGCTTTTGCAATATCAGTCACTATCCTTTGATGGCATATATGGCATTGCTTTCATTCGTGATTTCATTTCGATAAACGATTCCGATGATTGAATTCCTTCAATTCTGCCAATTCGTTCAGAGACCATTTTATGCATTTGATCTAATGATTTTGAATACATTGTAACTAGAATGTCAAACCTACCTGTAACTTCAGCAACTTCTCTGACCCCGTCTATTTTAAATAATTCTTCAATTATATGATCTCGTTTTTTTGTATCCATATTGATTCCAGTTAATGCTTTAACACTGTAACCCAGTTCTTCATCATTAACAACAATAGTAAAACGTTCAATTAATTTTCTCTTAACTAATCGCTTGATTCTTGAATACACTACAGATGAATTAACATTAATTTTTTTTGATAAACGAGGAACTGAAATTGAGGCATCATTGGATAATTCTGATAAAATTTGTAAATCTAAGTCATCTACTTTTGCCGTCTAAAACACCTGAGTCGATCTAGTTTTCTGGATCTTATAAAGTTATTATTGTAAAAATTGCAATAAATTCTCTAAATCTTACCTTTTTTGTATAACATTTCTGCCAACAAAACTGCTCCTTTTGCTGAACCCATTTTTTTATTGTGAGAAAATAACATGTATTTCAAACCGTTATCAAATAATTCTTCAGTTTCAACTCTTCCAATAGTTGTAGTCATTCCATCTCCAACATTCCTTTCCATTCTTGGTTGAGGTCTAGTTGGATCTTCATGAAATGCATAGTATTTTTCAGGAGCTGATGGTAATCCTGCTACTGAGGTGTCTTTGTTACATTGATCATAGGTTTCTTTTGCTTTTGCAGGATCAATTTTTTCTGTAGTTTCAACAAAAACTGATTCTGTATGTCCATCAATTACAGGAACTCTGGTACAAGTACAACTAATTCGGATATCTGCATCTTCAATTTTTCCATTTACTAGCTTGCCTAAAATTTTCCTTGTTTCTAATCTTACTTTACCTTCCTCTTTTGGAATATATGGAATGATGTTATCAGTAATTCCCATTGCTGATACTCCGGATTTCCCACCTCCAGATATTGCTTGCATTGAAGTCATCATGACTTTTTTTGCTCCATATTTTTCAAGTAATGGTTTTAATGTGATTGCTAAACCCGTTGTAGTGCAATTTGGTAACGGAGCTACCCAACCTTTCCAATTTCTATTCTTTTTTTGAGTTTCAAGTAATTCTGTTTGCTCATCATTAATTCCTGGGATCAATATTGGTACATCATCTTCATATCTATAAGCAGAACTTGTAGAGATAACTGGTAAAGCTGCAGCCATTTTAGTTTCTATAGCTCTAGCTGCTTCTGATTCTACTGCTGAAAATACTAGATCTAATTGAGAAATATCTAACTCATCAACTGATTTTACTGTCATTTCTTTGATATATTCTGGGATTTCTCCATCCACATCCCATGCTATAATTCCACTTGCATCTTTAATTGAATCCAGATATTTTTTTCCTGCTGAACGTGAGGATGCTGCAATTTGAGTAACTTCAAACCATGGATGGTTATTTAATGACTGAACAAATTCTTGACCTACAGAGCCTGTAACTCCAATAATTGCCACTCTTTTTTTACTCATATTTTGAATATTGATCGGTTTCAACTAATAATCGTTTTCTGTATTACCCAAACATACTAAATCGACTAATTCTATTTGGAACTGTGAAAATACGAACAAAATCCTCGATCATTAATCATATACCAGTGATTCATGGGGGACGAAATCCTTTACAAAGCATTGATTCACAAATCACTGATTTTAGTTCAAATGTATCGCCTGCAGGTACCCCTTTAACTGTAAAAAAATCACTTAAAAAAAATATTGAAAATATCAAACACTATCCAGATTCTAGTTCATCAACGGTGATTTCAAGCCTAGAAAAATACACAAAACTAGAAAAATCAAATCTAATAGTTGGGAATGGTGCAATTGAAATTCTTTATAATTTCTGTTTTGCATTTTTATCTAAAAAAACTAAAGTGTTGATTCCAATTCCAACTTTTCAAGAATATGAAGCAGTAGCTAAACTCAATGAATGTCAAATTTCTTATTTTAAAACAATGAATTTATCTGAAAATCTTGATGTATTCATTTCAAAAATTCCAAAAAATGGATGTATATTCATCTGTAATCCAAATAATCCAACAGGACAATTATTATCAAAAAAAGAACTATTACAAATAATTAAAAAAGCAAAAAAATTATCTACAATTGTATTTTTGGATGAATGTTTTATAGAAATGGTTCCAGAATCCAATGAATCAATTATATTATATGTTAAAAATTACAAAAATCTTTTTGTTTTACGCTCGTTAACTAAGTCATATGCATTACCCGGAATTCGTATTGGATATGCAGCAGGCTCAAAAGAAATTATTGATGTTTTAAAAAAAATACAAATACCCTGGAGCGTAAATTCATTAGCTCAAGATGCAGCAAATACTGCCATTAAAAATAAATCTCATCTTGTTAAATCTAATTCTATAATTAAAAAAGAATTAATTTTTTTAAGAAATAAAATTAATAAATTAAAAGGATTTGATTGTTATAATTCTTCAACAAATTTTATTTTAATTAAAACAAAAAAAGATTCAACCCAATTACAAAAGAAATTACTTGAACAAAAAATTTTGATCAGAGATTGTAAAAATTTTAGAGGATTAGATAATCATCATATTAGAATTGCTGTTAAATCCCATAAAGACAATCTAAAACTTGTAAATGTAATGGAGAAAATAAAATGAAATCTTTGATGATTCAAGGAACTTCTTCTGGAGCAGGAAAAACAACGTTAGTAGCAGCGCTTTGCAGAATTTTTTCTGATAAAGGCTACAGTGTTGCACCTTACAAATCTCAAAATATGTCCAATTTTGCATATGTTACGCCTGAATTTGAGATTTCTCGTGCTCAAGCAATTCAGGCTATTGGTTCTAGATGTGAAATTACTCCTGATCTAAATCCAATTTTACTAAAACCAATAGGAAATTACAACAGTATTGTGTATCTAAATGGAAAACGATACAAGAAAATGCACGCAAAAGAATACTATGAAAAATTTGTAAATCAAAAAGGAATTGATGTTGCAATTAAATCTCTTAAAACATTACAGAAAAAATATGATTTAGTTATTTTAGAAGGTGCAGGTTCTCCAGCTGAAATTAATTTACAAAAATTTGATATTGCAAATATGAGGATTGCTCAAAAAGCAAATGCATCTGTTTTATTGGTTTCAGATATTGACAAAGGTGGCTCTTTTGCAAGTCTAGTAGGAACCATGGCTTTAATTGAAAAAAAATATCAAAAACTTGTAAAAGGTTTCATTTTTAACAAATTCAGAGGAGATTTAGACGTACTAAAACCTGGATTTAAAAAACTAAAAAATATTACAAAAATACCTGTTGTAGGTACTATACCCTTAATCCCCTTAGACTTACCTGAAGAAGATTCGCTTAATGTCACTCCTAAAGATATTCAATGGACTAAGAGAAATATTTCAAAAATTGACAATGAATTAAATAAATTGGCAAAAACTGTCAAATCAAATCTCAATGTAGAATCTATTGAGAAGATGTTGAAATGATTGTTGAATCTATTTTTGTAATTGGTTTCGCAATTTTACTTGATTTTAAGTTTGGAGATCCTAAAAATAAATATCATCCTACAGCTTGGATTGGAACTTTGATTGCTAAACTTACTCCTATGGCTAAAAATGAACATCGTATGATAGAAAAATTTGGAGGTGTCTGTGTTGTTACTATTACTTCTACTCTAGTAATTCTACTGCTTTTTGTTTTGAATATTGGAATTACTTTGATAACTATTGACTATCTATCACTGATTGTTTCTATAATTGTTGGTGGATTATTATTAAAAACTACAATTGCTATTCGTGGAATGGAAAAACATGCAAAATCTGTTATAGAATCCTTAGATGATGACAATCTAGATTTGGCAAGAACTCACTTATCTATGATTGTTAAGCGTAATACCAAAAATTTAGACAAAAATCATGTACTTTCAGGCGTCCTTGAAAGTATTAGTGAAAACACAGTTGATGGAATCACTGGGCCATTGTTTTACTATGCTCTTCTTGGATTGCCTGGAGCTTTTGTATATCGTGTAATTAACACCGCAGATTCTATGATTGGATACAAAACTGATATTTTCAAAAATGTTGGTTGGTTTGCAGCAACCTGTGACAGTATTCTAAATTATATTCCATCTAGACTAACAGGAATTATAATGATAATTTCTGCTGCAATTTTACAAAATAATTGGAGAGAATCTTACAAAATAATGATTAGAGATGGTAAAAAAACTGAAAGTCATAATGCTGGATATCCTATGGCTGCTTTAGCTGGAGCATTAGAAACAAAATTTGAAAAAATTAATCATTACAAATTAGGCGATGGTAAAACTATTCTAACGAAAGAAGATGTACATTCTGCAATTTCTATAATGAAACTTACTTCTATACTCTTCTTTGGAATTGTTTCTATTCCAATAATTTCTATTTTGTCTATTGTAGGATGGTGGGTATTTGTTTAAAGAAATTGGATCTGTTTTTTCATTTTTAACAATATTCCCATCAACGAATGCTTCATTAGATAATATTGCAAAATACATGTTCATGTTTCCTATAGTTGGAATAGCTATTGGACTTTTAATTGGTTCATTAGGTTTTGGGTTATCTTTCTTTTTGGAACCATTGTTAGTTAGTTTGTTAGTTGTTGCATCCATTGCAATAGTTACAGGAATACATCATGCAGATGGTTTAGCAGATTTTGCAGATGGATTGATGGTGAAAGGATCAAAAGATAAAAAACTCAAAGCGATGAAGGATCTTTCTACAGGTTCGGCAGGGATTGTTACAATTGTATTATATCTTATTGGTTTGATAATTACTATTTCTCTTACAAGTGGATTTGATTTGTTTAAGGCAATTTTGATTAGTGAAATTTTGGCAAAATTTTCTATGGTTTTGATGGCTAGCTTGGGTAAATCAGCTTCATTAGGCTCAAATTCTCCTTTTGTTGAATTCATGAAAGATAAGAAAAAACTTACAGCAGCATTTCTCATAATGCTTATCCCTGTAATTGTAATTGGTGAAACAACAGGCTTGATAATGCTTGGTGTGACTATTGTTTTGACAATGTTTTTGTTGGCTTTATCAACTCGTAGTTTTGGTGGCATTACTGGTGATGTACTAGGGGCTACCAATGAATTCACTCGATTAGCTTCTTTGATGGTGTTTGTTTCAATATGATCGGTCTTGTAATGGCTGGCGGCAAAGGGACTAGAATGAATTTAGATGATGAAAAACTATTACTCAAATTCAAAAAGCCTGTAATTCTACATGTCATTGATTCATTACAAAACTCAAATTCTTTTTCAAAAATTCTAGCCGTTACCAGTTGTAATTCCCCTAAGACAAAAAAATTACTTGAAGAAAATAATATTGAAACTTTTGATACATCAGGGAATGGTTATGTGGAAGATCTGAATTCAGCATTAAGAACCATCAATGATCATGTTTTAGTAATTTCTGGTGATTTGCCTTTACTTGATGAAGAAATAATTAAAAAAATCACTAATCAATTTGATCCTGAAAAAATTTGGACTAGTATTCTTGTAACTAACAAATTCTTAACCGCTCTTTGTCTAGAATCTGATTTCTCTGTTGATTTTAATGGTCAAACATGTCATTACACTGGAATTTCTTTGGTAAATTCTGAAAAAATTTCTTCTTTAGAAAATTTGGATGAAAATTATATCATAATTGATGATAAGAGAATTGCATTTAATCTAAATTCTAAACAGGATTATGATTTACTCGGCACTGCCTGAGATTTTACCATTGATTTGTGCTTTAGATCCTGTTGGTTCTGAAATAGTATTTCCACAGGAATTACATGCTACTTTAGTTGATGCATGTGAATAAACTACTTGAAGTTCACCACATTCATTGCAATTGACTTTTTGAAATTTACTAGATGGCTTTGGAATTTCAATATGATCTTTCTTCATGCTGCTATCAACTCAAATTTCTTAATTCTAACGCCTTTTTTATTGTATTTCTTTTTACATACAGTACATGTCATAATAGGAGTAACTTTCTTTGTAACTTTGGCTGGTTTTGCTAATTTTGGGAATTTTTGTCCACCATATCCCTTTTTACGCTCTGCATGTCGGCGTTCACCAGCAGCAGAACCACGTCTTTTCCCAGCCTTGTAAATGGAGATCTTTTGTTCAGTATGTGCATCACATTTTGCACAATACTTCCTGATCACCTTAGGAATGTTCATATCACAAAAACCTCTTCAACCGTAATTTATACATTGAATCTATAATAGGCGCAAATCCTAATTAAAAGAAGTGAATTCGAGCCTAGCAAATTCGATCTTGTCTCTTAACTCTGTAGCGATGGGTGATAAAAAAGCCGATCTGGTTTTAAAAAATTGTAATTTAATGTCAGTCTATACCCGGGAAATTATTCCAGAGATTCAGATTGCAATTATTAAAGATAGAATAGCATACGTTGGTCCAGACGCTACACATACAGTTGGTCCAAAAACTATTGCAATTGATGTAAAAGGAAAATATGTTAGTCCTGGTTTTGCAGATCCACATTTACATATTGATCAATTTGTCTTACCATCTGAATTTGCAAAAAAGGCTTTACTCTGTGGTGTAACATCTCTATTTTCTGATCCTATTGATATCGTTAGTGTAGGAGGATATCGAGGCTTTCAAGAATTTTTAAAACTTAGTGAGAATCTCCCAATTCGAATTTTTCAAGTAGTTCCTGGTGGTCTTCCAGTAGATGCAAAATTTAGTAGTAGTAAATCGTTATCGTTATCACAAGAAAAAACTGCTATCAAACATCCGCATGTACTTGGGTTGGGGGAAGTTTTTTCTTGGACAAAAGTTACTTCACGTGATCCAAAAACAATGAAATCACTTTCATCAATGTTAGAAGGTGATTGCATAATTAATGGACATACTGCTGGAGCAAGTGAGAAAAAACTCAATGCATATGTCTCATCTGGAATTCTATCTTGTCATGAACCAATCAATTTTGATCAAGTTTTAGAAAGACTACGTCTTGGAATGTGGATAATGATTAGAGAGGGTTCAATTAGACGTGATTTAAAGGAAATAATTCCACATGTTTTGTCTCATGGGACATATCTTAATCGATTAATGTTTTGTTCAGATGGTCTTGATCCTCTAGATATTTCTGAATTTGGTCATATAGATCACTGTATTAGAGAATCGATCAATCTTGGTCTAAAACCAATAGATGCAGTTACCATGGCATCAAAGAATAATTTTGATTATTATAATATGGGAAAAGATCTAGGGGGAATCGCTCCTGGTAAATTAGCAGACATTCTAGTGTTTGATGATTTGAAATCATTCAAACCAAACAAAGTCTTTGTCGGAGGTAAACTGGTTGTATCAAATGGACAAATAGTTACTACAATTAAAAAACAAATGATTTCACCTTGGATTAAAAAAACTGTAAAATTGAAAAATTTCTCTAAAAATGACTTTGCAATAAAATCAAAAAAGAAAGATGTAATTGCAAATACTATCTATATGCAAACTGAAATTATTACAAAGTTAGGTTCTGCTGAACTTCATACCAAAGATGGTCATGTTTCTGCTTCATTAGATTCAGATATTTGGAAAGTTGCAGCCTTTGATAGAATTCATGGAACTGGTAAACATTCTATAGGATTTCTTGAAAATTTTGGTGCAGACATTGGTGCTTTTGCTTCAACATGGAGTTTTCATGAAAATGACATGATCGTAATTGGTTCAAATGATTCTGATATGGCAATTGCATCAAACCATCTCATCAAAAATCAAGGTGGACTTGTTGTAGTAAAATCTGGAAAGATTACTGCTTCATTACCTTTACAGTTTGGAGGTATCATTTCCACAGATTCTTTTGAAAAAGTTTCATCCAATTTTGAAAAAATCAATAATACTATTGTAGATTCAGGTTCTAAATTTTCTAGACCACATTTGATTCCATTATTCTTGCCATTTTTAGCTCTACCATCCATTCGAATTCTTTGTGGTGGAATTGTCGATGTGAAAAAACGTAGTTACATTTCACCGATCTACTAAGTAATGTTAAAAAGGGGGATTCAGTGGATTGAAGCTGAATCTAAATGGCATCAATTCAACAAGGACCAAATGGACCTGTTTTAGTTCTCAAAGAGAGTGCATTACAGCAAAAAGGCAAAGATGCTCAACAAAATAATATCGCAGCAGCAAAACTAGTTGCACAATTAGTTAGAAGTAGTCTTGGACCACGAGGTCTTGATAAAATGTTAGTTGATTCCTTAGGTGATGTTACAATTACAAATGATGGTGCTACAATTCTAAAAGAAATTGATGTTCAGCATCCTGCAGCCAAAATGATGGTTGAAATTTCTAAAACTGTTGATAATGAAGTAGGTGATGGTACAACATCTTCTGTAATTTTTGGAGGTGCATTATTGGCTAGAGCAGAAGATCTTTTAAACAAAGATGTTCATTCTTCAACTATTATTGATGGATATCAAGCAGCAGCTGATAAAACCCTTGAAATTTATTCAGACATGGCAAAAAAAATCCAGCCTGATGATCGAGCATCACTATTAAAAATCGCTACTACTAGTATGCAATCAAAATTAATCTCTGAAGATAGTACATTCCTTTCTAAAATTATAGTTGATGCTATTCTAAGTATTGCAACAAAGAAAGGTGATACTTTTTCTGTTGACCTTGAAAATATTAAAGTAGAAAAGAAAGCTGGTGGTTCAATTGATGATACACAAATTATCAAAGGAATTGTTTTAGATAAAGAAATTGTTCATAGTGGAATGCCTACAAAAATTGAACATGCAAAAATTGCATTGCTTAATTCAGCATTAGAAATTGAGAAAACAGAATTAAGTGCAGAAATTAGAATTACTGACCCAACTCAAATGCAGATGTTCTTAGAAGAAGAAAATCGAATGTTGAAAGCTATGGTTGATAAACTACATGATGTAGGAGCTAATGTATTAATTTGTCAAAAAGGAATTGATGATATTTCACAACACTATCTTGCAAAATATGGAATCATGGCAGTTCGTCGTGTTAAAGAAAGTGATATGATTAAACTTGCAAAAGCAACAGGAGGACGTGTAATTAGTAATATTGATGATCTTTCAGAAAATGATCTTGGTATTGCAAATTTAGCTCATCAAAAGAAAGTTGAATCTGATAAATGGGTCTTCATTGAAGGATGTAAACATCCACAATCAGTTACAATGTTAATTCGTGGTGGGACTCAAAGAGTAATTGATGAAGTTGACCGTTCAATTCATGATTCTTTAATGGTTGTAAAAGATGTAATTGAAAAACCAGCAATTGTAGCTGGTGGTGGTGCACCTGAAGCATTTGCAGCATCACTACTCAAAGACTGGGCTGATAATTTTGATGGAAGAGAACAACTTGCAATTAAAAAATATGCAGAAGCATTAGAAACAATTCCACTTACTATCGCTGAAAATGCAGGAATGGATCCAATTGATACAATGGCTAATCTTAGAGCAAAACAAAATCAAGGTCAAAAATGGACTGGAATTGATGCTAGAAATATGAAGATAGCAGATATGATGGCAATTAACGTTGTAGAGCCAATTGTAGTCAAAGAACAGATAATTAAATCTGCTACTGAAGCTGCATGTATGATACTTAGAATTGATGATGTTATTGCAATATCTGGTGCCCCTGGCGGAATGGGATAAAATTTTAGTTAAGCTTAAGCGTTTTAATTTCTATAAATAATTCATGTACAAACTTGGTGTTGATTTAGGTGGCACCAAAATTGAAGCGGCTCTGTTAGATCAAAATTTTAATGTAATTAAAAGAAAAAGAATTCCCACACCACAAAATGATTATCAAAAAATTCTAGACTCTATCTCATCTTTAGTGATGGAAGTATCTGAAAACAAATCTGATTATTCATTAGGAATTTGTACTCCAGGTGCAATTTCTAAACAAACTGGATTAATTAAAAATAGTAACACACAATGTTTGATTGGAAAATCATTAAAAGAAGATTTAGAAAATAAACTTGATAAAAAAATTTCCATGGAAAATGATGCCAATTGTTTTGCATTGGCTGAAGCAACTATGGGGATTGCTGTAGATTTTGATTTAGTTTTTGGTGTTATACTAGGAACTGGTGTCGGTGGCGGAATAGTGATTAATAAAAAACTCTATCCAGGAAGAACTAACATTGGAGGTGAGTGGGGCCATCACACCCTACATCGAAATGGAAATTCATGCTATTGTGGAAAAAATGGGTGCGTGGAGACATACATTAGCGGTCCATCACTAGAAAAGCATTGGACTTATCTGACAGGAAAGTATCAACATCTTCCTGAAATTCTTACTAGTATAGAGAATAAACATTGGAATAAATGGAAAGATGAATTTCTAGAAAATTTTGGGTATGGTCTTGCAAATGTTATTGATATTTTAGATCCGGATGCAATTGTTTTAGGGGGCGGTTTATCAAACATTGATTTTTTGTATACTGAAGGAAAAGAATCGATTTACAATCAAGTATTTTCTGACTTGGTTGATACGCCTATTTTGAAAAATAAATTAGGAGATTCAGCAGGTGTTTTTGGTGCATGTATGCTTGACTGATATTTCCAAATCGGAATCTATTTGTTAAAAAAATTGTCTATTATCTGCTATACCATATTTAATTTCAGAAGAAATTATTGATGTGGATTAATTTGGACATCCTTCCATTTTTGAAATAGAATATCCGTTAGTCATTATTTCAATCTCCATATCTTCTGGTACTGATTGAGTATGACAAAATTTACATTCATTTGCAGTAACTATTGATGATTCTTCACCTATAGATTTTAGCCATTCTTTAGCATAGGAAATTGCCTTTTCTAAATCACTTGTATCTGTAACAACATCAAAATGCATTGTATGCCCATCTTTTGCTTTTACATAAGAATCAAAAACATGAAAATCCATATCAATCACAGATTATGAAGAATGTTTATTTTTAATTGTTATAATTTTTTCTGCAATCATGTTTACATCAGCATTTAATTCAATACTAATCAAAATTAATCCTGCACCGCCGATTGGAACTGTAACTCGATAAATTTTTTCATATTTTGCCAATGCGTAAATTGGTTTTCCAATTTTGTCTGCAGTTTTTTTACGTGTAGACCAGCGATACACTGCTTGAGATAAGGACATTTCAGTTTCTTCCCTTGATAAATGACTTTTTAGTCCCGGTTTCATTTTATCATAAAGCTCTCCGTAATCGTATATCCCAACATATCGGATATCTTTATCACATTCTAAAATTTCATCACAGATTTTTTCGTATTCCATTTTAATCACTATTGCGGTTCAATTGTTGCAGGTGGTTTACTTGAAATGGTATACGTAACCCAAGTAACATCTTCAATCTCATTTGTTATTCTATTACTCATCTTTTCTAATAACCCATGTGGTAATCTTGTCCAATCGGCAGTCATTGCATCAACTGAATCTACAACTCTGATCATAACAATATTTCCATATCTACGCTCATCCCCTACAACTCCAACTGCTCTATCATCACCTACTGCAGCGTATGCCTGCCATACTTTTTCATACAAACCTGCAGTCATCAATTCTTCCTCTACAATCTTACTTGCAACTTTACAAATTTCGAGTTTTGTTGGAGTTACTTCTCCAATTATTCTAACCGATAATCCTGGACCTGGAAATGGATGTCTCATGAAAAGTTTTTCTGGAACTCCAAGAATTTTAGCAATTTTCCTTACTTCGTCTTTATACAATTCTCTTAAGGGCTCTAAAATTTCTAAATTAAGCCAATCAGGTAATCCTCCAACATTATGATGAGATTTGATTACTGCTGCAGGCCCTTTTGATACTCCGCTTTCAATTACATCTGGATATAATGTACCTTGAGCTAACCATTTGAAAGGACCGCTGTTTTTAGCAAAATCTGTAAAAACATGAATAAATTCTTCTCCAACGATCATTCTTTTCTTTTCAGGATCTTCCACTCCTTTGAGTTTTCCAAGAAATTGTTCAGCAGCATTAATTGAAGTAAAATCCACTTTGAAATTATCTCTAAACATATCCTCTATCTCTTTTTCTTCGTTTAATCGTAACAATCCATTATTTACAAAAACGCATTTTAGTCTATCACCTATTGCTTTGTGAATTAATAATGCAACAACAGTAGAATCTATGCCTCCACTTACTCCACAAAGTACATTTCCATCTATCTTTGCAATTTTCTCAACAGCTGTATCGATAAAACCCTCCATGGTCCAATCTTGTTTTGCACCACAAACCTTCAAAACAAAATTCTTTAGAATTTCTGTACCTTGTTCTGTATGTACTACTTCTGGATGGAATTGAATGCCATAAATTGATTTTTCTTCAGATGCAATCGCCGCTGCTTTTGCATTTTCAGTATGCCCAATAACTTTAAAACCTTCAGGAATTTGCTCTGCTTCATCTCCGTGACTCATCCATGCCCTTACTGATTCTCCAACTCCGTTTAGAAGATCTTTATCGCTATCAATTGTTAGTAATGATGAACCATATTCTTTGTTTGCTCTTTTTACTTTTCCTCCAAATTTATTAACAATCAATTGGTGTCCATAACAAATCCCAAGAAGTGGTAAATTCATATCAAAAATTTTATTTTCTGGAATTGGAGCATCTGAACTATAAACACTTGATGGACCACCAGAAAAAATTATCCCTGTAGGATTTAGTTTTTGCAATTCCTCATAACTAATATCATATGGGACAAGTTCTGCATAAACTGAAAATTCTCTAATCCTTCTACAAATCAAATGACTGTACTGAGATCCAAAATCTAAAACTACAATTTTGTCCATATAATCACTTGTTTATGTTCTCAAGCATTCTAGTTAATGACCATCCTGCTGTGTTAATTAATTCGTTTACTCTTTCTTTTTGTCTATAATTTTTAATGATAATTTCTCTAATATCTGCCCCGTTTTTATTAACAATGTAATCTATCACTGATTCTTTCTGAATTTTTCCATTTTCTGCTTCAACGACATCTTTCTTTTTCATTTCTCCAATTATTCTATCTAAAAAGAATGATTTGAAAGGTGGTGTATCTGCATTAATTATAATTTCATTATCTAAAACTATAGAGACCTGATCTGCTGTAACAAAAGCATTGGCAATAATTTTACCATCATTGACTCTTTTAATTGGAATTGAATTCTCTATTGGTTTTTCTATAATCTCAGGTTTTGATTCTATCTTTTCTTCTTCTATAATCTCAGGTTTTGATACATTCTCTTTTTTTATTTCTAATTGAGATGCCTTTGTAAAACTCGAGCCTTTTAAGAACAAGTCTAAAACTGTAATATTTTTTTCTAACGTCTCTATCCCTTCCTGATGTTTGTCAATTTGCTCAATCAAACTCTCCTTTAAGGCAACAATTTCTTTTACTTGCTCCTCAGAGAATTTCATAATTTAATTAATGTGGAATGGGTATTAAATGCATTCTAGGTAATTATAATATCCAGTTCTCTGTATGATATTTTTTTAAACCCTTCAATTGCCTTTGATGTGGTAAACAATTCTGCCTTTGTAAACGAGGATAACCATTTCAAAAGAGATTCACCTCTTTTCAATTTCATCAATTTTCTTTTTCTATCTGATCTTCTGGTTTCTGAATATTTTCCAATTCGATCTCCAAAATCCATCCCCATCAAAATAATTTTTTTTGCTTGAAAATGATTTGCTAGAAAAACTCCTCTATCTCCATCTGTAAAACCTCCATAATTTTCTATTTTATCAAAAGGTGTAGACTGTGTTGTTCCAATACAATTTTTAAATTTTTTTACAAAATCTAATTTTTCAATATTATCTCCATGTGCATGTACAACAAAAACAGAATTAGTTTTTCCAATTTTTTCAAGTGTTTTTACATCTCCATCTAAATCTGTTACAATAATGTCTGGTATGATGCCATTTGCCACAAGTGCCTTTATTGAGCTATCAGCAGCAATTTTGATTGTTTTTTTGTAATTTTTTAATTTTGGAATGGCTGATGCTAAAGACGGTCCAGAACCAATCACCAAAACTGTTTTTCCTTTGATTAAACCAATGATTTTTTTGTTAACATTAGTTTTTTTTAAAATTGAATTTAAAATAATGGCTGATTCTCTGTCCTTTTTTTCAGTATACTTGAATTCATTTAAAATCTCCTTGTATCTCTTTTTCCAACCTAAAATCATCATATCACTCAAATTGTATTAGATTTGATAAATCATGTGGCAAAAATTGGGAATATAGGTGTGGGTGGAAAGAATCCAGTGCGAATAATGGGAATTATGAACACTAGTCCTGAATCATTTTACAAAAAGTCTGTTAATACTAGTAAAACTATGATAAAAAATACTGCTAAACTAATGGAAGATCAGGGAGCAGATTTTATTGATGTTGGAGGGATGTCTACTGCACCATATCTGTCAACATCAGTTTCAGAAAAAATAGAATCAAAAAGAATTCAAAATGCAATTAAAATAATTCAAAATTCTACAAATCTTCCAATATCTGTGGATACTTGTAGAGCAACAGTTGCAAAAGACGCTTTAGAATATGGAGTTGAAATTATTAATGATATTTCTGGGTTAAAATATGATAAAAATATGCAAGATGTTATTTCTAAATACAATCCATCTCTAATTTTATGTGCATATAGTCCAAATTCTGTTTCTGGCAATGCCATAACAGTTACCAAAAAATTACTTCAAGACAGTATAAAGATAGCAAAAAAATCACATGTTTCTTCTGAAAAAATTGTATTAGATCCTGCTATTGGGTTTTTTAGAAAAACTGGAAAGGGGCCATTTTTTACAAAAATTAAATTAGATTGGTTAGAAAGAGATCTACACGTATTACAAAATCTAAATACCATCAAGAAAAATCATCCAATCCTTGTCTCTGTTTCAAACAAATCGTTCATAGGGAAAATTTTGGGTAAAGAGAATCCAAATGATCGATTATTTGGCTCGATTTCTGCAGAAGTAGTATCTGTGATGAATGGTGCTGATATTATTCGTACTCACAATGTACAGGCAACTAAAGATGCTGTAACGATCGCTTCTAAATTATCAAAATAACACAAAGGCTTATAATCAATATTTTACTTTCTTAACAAGGTTTCATTGGAATTCAAAGAAGGATTAACATTTGACGACGTTCTTCTTGTACCCAAATATTCAGATATTACAAGTAGAAGTCAGACAGATCTATCTACAAAATTATCTCGAAATATTACAATAAACATTCCTTTTGTCAGCGCAAATATGGATACAGTAACTGAATCTTCTATGGCCAGTGCCATGGCTCGGGCTGGAGGAATTGGAATTATTCATAGATTTTTGACCATTAAAGAACAAGCAAGCGAAGTTCTCAAAGTTAAAAGATCAGGTAGTGTAATGATTGAAAATCCATACTCAATTTCTGCAGATAAATCAGTTGAAAATGCTTTAGATTATGCCCATGATAAAGAAATTTCAGGTCTATTGGTTGTTGATTCTAGTTCAAAATTAATTGGAATAGTAACTGAAAGGGATTTACTATTTGCAAACAAAACTAGTACAATTCAAGATGTGATGACAAAAGATGTTGTAATTGCAAAACTTGGAGTTACATTAGATGAATCTAAAGCAATTTTACATAAACACAGAATTGAAAAATTACCTATTGTTGATGACTCTGGATTTATCAAAGGTTTGATTACAAGTAAAGACATTACAAATAATGCAGATTTTCCAAATGCATCTAAAGATAAGAAAGGTAGGCCACTAGTCGGTGCTGCAGTTGGAGTTAAGGGTGACTTTTTAGAAAGAAGTGAATCTCTTTTAGAAGCAGGTGCAGATGTACTTGTTGTTGATATTGCTCATGGACATAGTGAAAATGCAATTAGTACAGTTCGTAATATCAAAAAAGCATTTCCTGATTGTGAATTAATTGCAGGAAATATTGCAACTGCTCAAGGAGCAGAAGATTTGATTAAAGCCGGTGTAGATGCTGTAAAGGTAGGTGTAGGTTCTGGTTCAATTTGTATTACTAGAGTAATTACAGGCTCTGGAGTTCCACAACTAACTGCAGTAATGGATTGTGCTAAAATTGGAAAGGATCATGGAATTCCAATAATTTCTGATGGTGGAACAAGAACTTCTGGTGATGCAACAAAGGCATTAGCCTCTGGTGCTTCAACAGTGATGGTTGGTAGTATGCTTGGTGGAACTGATGAATCCCCTGGTACAGTTTTAACTAAAAATGGAAAACGATTCAAAGTTTATCGTGGCATGGCATCACTAGCTGCATCAATTGGTAGAAAATCTAAAGAAACAGGTTCAATGTCCCTTGATGATGATTTGAACGATTATGTTGCAGAAGGAGTTGAAGCAATGGTTCCATACAAAGGAACTGTAACTGATATTCTAAAACAACTAACTGGTGGTGTACGTTCTGGTTTGAGCTATTGTGGTGCACATACAATTTTACAAATGCAAGAGAATGCAGAATTTATCAAAATGTCAAGAGCCGGATTTGCAGAGAGTCAGCCTCATGATGTTTCATTGATGTAGGTTGTTGGCGCTAATTTTTTAAGCAGGATTTAAAACTATTCTATTATGCTTTCTAAAAGAACTATCATTGGATTGATAGTTGGAAGTGCAATCATTGCAATTGGCGGGTATTCTTTACTTACACATATTGGTACCATTACGATAAATGAAGATTATACCTTAGGAATTGGCGATACCATACCATATACAATTCCTGCACCTAATCATACTCCACAACATATGATGATTGTAGGAGATGCATTTGATCTAAAACTTACAAGTCCTGCAACAGGATTACAAATTCCACTCACTTCATACAAAAATGAATTAAACTTAGATTGGGTTCATCTAGAAGATGGGGAAACAAAAATCCTAATTCAAAATACTGGCAATTCTGAATTACACATTACTGGAGAAATAATTCGAAGTTCTGATCCCATTTGGTTCACATATGATTTAATGGTGATTACATCAGGTGTAGTTATCATTGGATTTAGTATGGGGTTCACCCTAAGAAAGCCTAAAGGATTTTAGCTTAATTTTGCAGAAGGATAAGATCCTAAAATTTTCATAAATAATGTATCTTGTTTTATTGTATCTAGCATTTCAGAAATTTTAGAATTAGTTTGATGTCCTTCAAAATCTACGTAGAAATTGTATTCCCAGGTGTTTGCTTTAGTTGGTCTGGATTCAATCTTAGTTAGATTGACGTTATTTTTATGAAAATTCTCTATAATTCTAAATAAAGAACCTGGTTCATGTTTTATTGAAAAGATTATTGATGTCTTATCATTTCCTGTTTCAGAACTATTTTCTTTTGATAGAATCAAAAATCTTGTATAGTTATTGAGATTATTTGCAATATTATCTAAAATTATGGGCATATTGTAAATTTCTGCAGCATCTTTACTTGCAATACATGCACAGTTATCTTTGTTTAATTCTTTAATCATCTTTACACTTCCAGCAGTATCATATGCTGGAATTTTTTTCATGTTGTGTTCTTCAATAAATTCTCTACATTGACCTAAAGCTTGAGGATGTGAATAAACTGTATCTATTTTATTAATATTGCCGGTTCCAATTAAACAATGTTCTATTCTATGATAGATTTCACCTGTTGCATTTAGAGATGTTAAATACAATAAATCATAACTTTCACCAACACTTCCTTCCAAAGAATTCTCTACTGGTAAAACTGAATATTGTGTTTTATCATTTGAAGTACTTTCTAACACTTCTGCAAATGTAGTTTGAGGTATAGTTTGAATTTTTTCATTAAAAAATGATCTTGCTGCAGCCTCACTATAAGCACCTCGTTCACCTTGGAACGAAACATGAATCATTTCTTAATCTCTTAAATTTACGAAGTCACTATTTCCAAAGTTTGCAGAAAGTTTTCTCTCATCAATCCATGCACAATCTGTACATTTTATTGCATCACGCATTGGAATAACTTTCCCACCGCATTTTCTACATTTTGTAAATAAAATACCTAAATTTGGTTCACTAATAGATGCATGAATAGTGCCATTAAGATGATTAAGAATTTTTAATGTAACTATATCATTAACTAGTGCAACATTTCTTATTCTTAAATTTCGTGTCCCACAAATACATTCAACTTTTGATGTTGTGGGTTTTCCATTAATGTAATCAATTGAAACTGCAATCATTGATGACATCACTGCTGCCACTGTTCCAATAATGATGTCTCCTACCTTTGGAATCGATAATAATTTTGGATGTTTTACATTTACAGTTCGTGATATCTTGTCAATGTCTTTTTCTCCAATAGTTGCTGCTCTAACCATATCTCCGTCGTCAAAAGCATTATTTCCTGCCTCATATTCTTCAATAGATGCTATTTTGTCTCCTAGAAATATTGCATTTTCAGACATATTGAGAATTTGGTATTTATGATTATAATTGTTTGTGGTTTAATGGATCTTGATAAATCATATATCTTCAAAAATTAGACAAAAATCATGAAAGCCCTAGTATATGATCAATATTCTGTTGATGATGATTTTTCTAAAATCTTAAAAATTAAAGATATTCCTATACCTGAACCAAAATCTAATGAGGTCATAATCAAAGTAGAAACAGCTGCTCTCAACTATGATGATATCTGGGGTATGAGAGGGAAACCCTTGGCAATTCCATTACCTCATATTTCTGGAACTGATGCTGCCGGTGAAGTAACTGCTATTGGTAGTGATGTTAAAAATATCAAAGTTGGAGATAGAGTAGTCTCACATGGAAATATGTCATGTAGAGTTTGTAAATTATGTACTGCTGGGAGAGAATTTGATTGTAAAAAACGAACTATTTGGGGTTTTGAGACAGGACCTCTGTGGGGCGGTTATTGTGAATTTACACATCTTCCAGAAGTCAATGTTGTAAAAATTCCAGAAGGTGTTTCATATGATCAAGCAGCTGCTGCATCAATGACTTTGTTAACTTCATGGCATATGTTAGTAGGTAGAGCAAAAATTCAACCTGGACAAATCGTCCTGATAATGGGAGGTAGTTCTGGTGTTGGAAATTATGGAATACAGATTGCAAAACTTTTTGGATGTATCGTAATTGCTACTGCTAGTCCTGATAAATTAGATAAATTATTGGAACTGGGTGCTGATTATGCTGTTGATCATAGAAAAGAAGATTGGCATAAAGAGGTAAGATCAATTGCTAAAAAAATTCCTAAACCTTTGGGAGATGTACCTGGGGTTGATGTTATTTTTGAACATATTGGTGGTTCTCATTGGAACAAAGAACTTACTTTACTAAATTATGGTGGAACAATTGTAACAACTGGTGCTACAACAGGTTATGATGCTGAGACTGATTTACGTCATATTTTCTTTAAGGGAATTAATATTTTGGGTTCCACTCAAGGAACTAGAGCTGAATTAGAACAAGGTCTGTATTGGATGTCGCAAGGCAAAATCAAGTCTGTTATTGATTCTGTATATCCATTAGAGCAAGCTGCTAATGCACATACAAAAATGCTCAAGGGTAAAGGTCTATTTGGAAAAATCTTGATCAAGCCAGGATCTTAATGATATGGAAGATCCAAAAACAAATTCAATTTTAGATGAAGCCAATAGATTATTTTTAACAGGCAAATTACGTGAGGCCATTACATATTATGATAAAATTCTAACTGAAAATCCCCAACATGTAAGCTCGCTTAACAATAAGGGATATGCTCTCAGTAAACTAAAAGATTTTGAAAATGCAATAATATGCTATGATGCTGCTTTAGAGAGTTCTCCAGATGATCTTTCTTTATTAGTTAATAAAATCTCTTCATTTCGTAAGCAAGGAAAATTTGTAGATGCATTGTCAATATGTAATAATATTTTAGATAATAATTCAAAATATAACATTGCGTTATACCATAAAGAGAGAATTTTATTTTCTATGGGAAATTATGATGAATCTATTGAATGCTGTGATCAAATTTTGAATGATTATCCTAAAAATGGAGATGTTTTATTTGATAAATCTTGCAGTTATGTTATGTTGTCCAAAGATGATGAGGCATTAGATTTGCTTGAGCATGCAATTTCTCAAGGAATACAATACAAAATTAAAGCTAAAAAATCAAAAATATTTAAAAAACTCTCTACTAATACTCGATTTGAAAAATTAATTTTGTAATTATAACCAATGTGGAATTTCTAAATATTCCCCAATACTTTCTTTTCGTAAAACTTTTAGAAGTGCATTAGCTTGTGGGGTGGACAAAACTGGCTTGTCAAATTGATTATCTGTAGAAATTCTTGGGCATGCAACTTGAATAAATGCATCAATTCCTCTAAGATTGTTTAATCGTTCATTTGTAATATCTGTAAGTGCAAATAACTGAACTGTCTTTCCTTCTTTTTCTAATTCTTTTTTAAATTTTAAACCAAATACTTTTGATAATTGCCCTTCTTTTAATCCAATAATTATTCCAAATGATTTTGCTTCAGCAGCTTTGAATATTGCTAGAGATGCTTTCTTTTTTAGTGAACGTGCAAATTCTGTTACTTCTCTTACTTCGTTAAAATAAGGATCTAACACAAATGTTGGCAAATTTGTAGATAATGCAATTCCTGCAGCGTGAAAATTACTTTGTCCTAAAAATACATAGGCATCAACTTCTTTTTTTAGTTCTGTTGCAGGATAAAATTCACAACCAAACACTTGGCCGTCATTTAATTGCCCTTTACCTTTTCCAATTTTTACTTTAATTCCATTTTTTGTTAAAATTTTTTCAACTCTATCCATTTGATGTAAATGTTGACTGTCTGTAACAAGTGAAATTAATTTTCCCTTTAAGAGATCTGTACATTGCTCTGCAACATTATCAAATCCAACATCATCAAAAGCATCAATTAAAACTAAATTTTCTTCTAATGATTCTGTATTAATTGTATGTCCAATATTAAATTGAATTTCAGCTCCTAGTATTTTTGAACCTGTTGTATTCAAATCACAAGTTCCCCATGTGGTATCTGCTAAAACATATGCTGGAATATCATACTTTGCTGAAATTTTGATTGCCATATCTTGAACTTGAGGCAACATGCCATCTGGACCATTTAATGAAACTGATGCTGGCTTTTTTTCATCTATTTCTTTGAAAATTCTTGCTTCATCTATTATGATCAATTCAGCTTGGAATAACTCATTATTAATTTAAATCAACTGAAGCGTACAACAACTAAAAATGTCTGATCAATTAAAAAAAGTCATGGAAAAGGAAACCATCTTAAATGTTGGATTTGATGATACTGATTCACCTAAAGGAATGTGTACCACATTTCTTGCTTACAAAATTGTTGATTCACTTCAAAAGCAAAAAACAGAATTTTTAGATTTTCCACGATTAATTAGATTTAATCCTAATATCCCGTGGAAAACTAGAGGAAATGGAGCAGTTTCTTTTAAAATAAAGACAAAAAATCCATCTAAAATTAAAAATCAAATTAAAAATCTTGTTTCAAAATACTCTGATACTAAAAATGGTGCTAACCCTGGATTAGTATTTTTTGAAAGTGATAGTATCCCATCTGAATTTACTAAATTTAGTAAATTAGCTTTATGGCAATTAATTAATCGAAACAATGCAAAAACATTTGCTAAAAAAAATAATCTTGAAATTCATTTCCAAGGAAATGGCCAAGGATTAGTTGGTGCTATAGGTGCAATAGGTTATGATTTCCAAGATCACACATTGGAACTTTTAAGCTACCGTAAAAAATCAAAATTTGGAAAAGAGAGAAAAATTTCTACTGCAAGTGTAAAACATATGCAGGAAAAAACTTCTCCTAACACGTTTAACAGTTTTGATACAAAGAAAGGTCGAGTTTTAATTACTCCACATGGTCCAGATCCTGTTTTTTATGGCGTAAGAGGTGAAAATGTCGATTCTTTGGTTTATGCTACTAAAATTCTCAAAACAACTGAAAAATTAGATGGATATATGATCTTCAAATCAAATCAAGGAACTGGTGATCATTTGAAAAATGAATTAACTTTTGAAAATATGAAACCTTACGCATCTGGAAAAATTTCTGGGATTGTATCTAATACGCCAAAAATTGTAAAGGGTGGGCATGTATTTTTTAAAATTATTTCAAATAATCATGAATTTTGGTGTGCTGTTTACAAACCAACAGGCATGACTATGGTTGCATCAAATTTGCTAAAAGGAGATAAAATTAGTGTTGGCGGAGGAGTTAGAAAAGCTTCAAAACATTTCCCACGAATACTTAATCTTGAATTTATTAATGTTATTTCATTAGAAAAGAATACCATACTATCAAATCCCCAATGCAATAAATGCCACAAAAAAATGAAATCTAAAGGCATCAATCAAGGATTTCAGTGTATTCGTTGTGGAAAAAAAGCTTCTAAAAAAATTACTACAAAAATTTCAAGAGATATCAAAAAACAACTATATCTTCCAAAAATATCTGCACATAGGCATCTAAGTAGGCCTTTACAAAGAATTGGAACAATTAACAAATCATCAAAATTTGACAAATCTCTTTCATGGTTTTGTGTATATGAAAAATAAGTAGCGGGGAGTAGATTTGAACTACTGAACTGCGGGTTATGAGCCCGCCGGGATGACCTGGCTTCCCCACCCCGCTGAACATAAATAAAGTTGAGCCGTATATACGCTTTATCAAATTCTTGAAAGTAATTAATAGGATTTGAAGAACTCTTGTTTTCATGGATAAAAAAATTCAAGTTGCTGCAATTGTTGTTGCTATTGTATTTTCAGCATTAGTTTTAACATCACCTACAGATCCAATTCCATTACCTCTTCCAAATTCTAATTCTGAAAATGACTTTGTAACTATTTTAGCTAAAAATCTCGATAAGCCTAGAGCCATTGCTGTTTCTAATGATAGGATTTTTGTTACTGAAAAAGATGGAATGATTAAAGTAATTCAAAATAATACTTTGTTAGAATCTCCTTTAGCTACATTTCGTGGAGCTGATGTGTTTGATGGCGGATTGTTAGGAATTGCATTACATCCAGATTTTTCAACTAATCATTACATGTATGTATTTTTGACCTATGAAGAAGATGATAATTTATGGAATAAGATTTTAAGAATTACTGAATCAGAGAATAAATTACAAAATGCAGAAATTATTTTAGATAAAATTCCTGGCTCTACATTTACAAATGGAGGTTTTTTAAAATTTGGTCCGGATGAAAAATTGTATGTAGGCACAGGTACTATTTCTGATGCTTCTCATTTACCACAAGATCTTGATTCTCTATCTGGAAAAATTTTAAGATTAAATGATGATGGTACAATTCCTGATGATAATCCCTTTTCAAATTCACTTGTCTATTCTTTAGGACACAGAAACCCTCAAGGAATGACTTGGGATGACGATGGAAATTTCTTTGTTGCAGAATTTGGTCCAGAAAAAAATGACGAAATTAATCTAATTCAAGCAGGGAAAAATTATGGATGGCCTGAAGAGCAATGCTCAGGTGATAAAATTTTTGAAGATGCCCTTCTTTGTTATGATCCAAGTATAGAACCTGGAGGTATCTTATTTTATTTTGGGGATTCCTTAGACTTTGAATCCTCATTTATTATGGCATCCATGAGGGCAGCAAATCTATACCAATTAGATTTTGAAGAAGGATTGAGTTCACAAAAGTCAATTCTTAGTGGTATAGGACGTGTACGTGATGTAGTACAAGGCCCTGATGGTAGTCTGTATGTAATTACTTCAAATACAGATGGAAAAGGTTTTCCAGATAGTATGGATGATAAACTATTGAGGATATTAAAATAAAATGCCTGATTCATCAATTTCAAAATTTTTTGAAAAATCTAGACAAGAAAGATTAGATGTTGTTGCCAATTTTGCAAATCTCTCAAATGAAGAATTAGAAATCCTTCAAAATGATAATGGAGGAATTTCTTTTGATAAAGCCGACAAAATGGTTGAAAACGCCATTGGAACCTTCTCTCTTCCTTTAGGAATTGCTACGAATTTTAAGATAAACGGTAAAGATTACATTGTCCCTATGGTCATTGAAGAACCATCAGTAATAGCTGCTGCATCAAAGGGAGCTAAAGTTGCACGAATTAAAGGCGGATTTGAAGTTTTTGCTGATGAATCTTTTAGTATTGGCCAAATACAAATGTTAGATGTTGATATCCCATCAGCAATATTGGAAATAAAAAATTCTACAAACGAAATAATACAACTTGCAAATTCAAAAAGTAACACTTTATCTAAAATGGGAAAAGGTGCTAAAGAAATTTCATGTAAAGAAATTGATACATCATCTGGAAAAATGCTAATTGTTGAATTACTTATTGACGTAGGTGACGCAATGGGTGCTAATATTACAAATACCATGTGCGAAGCTATCTCTCCTCTAATTGAAAAAATTACTGGTGGAAGAGCATTACTGAGAATACTATCTAATTATTCTACTAGACGAATGGTAAAAGCAAAAGCAGTATTTGAAAAAGAAGCTGTAGGTGGAGAGCAAGTTGTTGATAATATTATTTCTGCATTTGAGTTTGCTGATAATGATGTGTATCGAGCCGTTACTCATAACAAAGGTATCATGAATGGAACAATAGCTGTTGCAAATGCAGTAGGTCAGGATAGTAGGGCAATAGAGGCAGCATCAAATGCTTATGCTGCACATACTGGAAAATACCGTTCTTTGAGTAAATGGAGCAAGGATGGTGAGGGAAATTTAGTTGGGATTTTGGAAATACCACTTTCTGTAGGAATTGTAGGTGGTATTGCAAATGTTCATCCAGTAGCCAAAGTGTGCACAAAGATTCTAGGAGCAACATCTGCACAAGAACTTGCATGTGTAATGACTGCTACTGGATTGGCTCAAAATTATAGTGCAATTCGAGCTCTTTCAACTGAAGGGATTCAAAAAGGACACATGCGTCTTCATGCTAGGAATTTAGCTGCTGCTGCAGGTGCTACACCTGATCAAATTGATGAAATTGTTCAAAAAATGATTGAAGAAAAGAAAATTTCACTTGATAGAGCTAAAGAATTACTTGAGCAAATTTAAACATGCGATTATATACCTAAAAAGTGAAAAAATTAAAAATGTCTGAAGTAAAATTTGCGATCCCAAAAGGAAGTTTAGAAGAAGCTACTTTCAAATTGTTAGAAAGATCGTTTACTAAAGTAAATCGAAAAAGTAGAACATATCGAGTTTATCTAGATGATCCTAGCATTGTTGTCAAAATGCTTCGCCCTCAAGAAATTCCAACAATGGTTGCAGAAGGATTGTATGATGTAGGAATTACTGGAAAGGATTGGGTAGGGGAAACAAATTCTGATGTTGAACCAATCTTAGATTTAGAATATGGAAAAATTAGACTAGTAATTGCATTTCCGGATAAATACAAATACAAAAATCTTGATGAAATGATTGCAGATTATGGTAAAAAGAAGAAAACACTTAGAATATCATCTGAATATCTTACAACAGCATCAAAATTTCTAAAACAATCAAAATCTTACAAAAAATATTATGGTTCAAAAGATCCTCTAATTGTTACTCCCTGGGTTAGATTGGGAAATAACAAAAGTGTTCAAATTCATTTATCCTTTGGAGCTACAGAAGCCAAGCCACCTGAGGATGTAGATGCAATCATGGATGTTACAGAAACTGGAACTACTCTAAAACAAAATAAACTCAAAATTGTAGATGAGGTTCTTACTTCAACTGCACATTTGATTGCAAATAAAAAATCATTAAAAGATCCTAAAAAACGTGAAAAAATCTTTGATATAGTAACTTTGATGAGGGGTGCAGTTCAAGGCAAGAAATTCTTACACATTTATCTAAATGTTGAAGAAAAAAATCTGAAAAAACTATTGACACAGATACCATCTCTCAAAAAACCTACCATCAGCCCACTAAGCGAACAAGGTTGGTTTGGTGTAAATACAGTAATTCAGAAAGAAGAATTTCACAAACTCATTCCTAAATTACGAAAGATTGCTCAGGGTCTTGTAGTTCATGAACCTAGACAAATACTTGAACTTGAGGAAATAAAACGTGACGAAGAAAATTGATGAAAATAATCAAAGTAACAAATGTTGAACAGTTTGCAGCTAAAATACTTCCAAAACAGCCTCAAAATAACAAAACTATAGTTGAATCTATTCTAAATGATGTTAGAAAAAATGGAGATGCAGCAATTCGCAAATATGAAAAAAAGTTTAGCAAAGCAAACATATCTTCATTACATTTAACTCAAAATGAAATAAAAAATGCATATTCTAAAATATCAAAAACAGAACTTGATGCATTACGATTAGCAAAAGATAGACTTGGAAAAACAGAATCTTCAATTAAATCTCTTTTCAAAAATAAAATAATTAGACAGGACGGAATAAAAATTTCCAAAAAATTTATTCCTATTCAAAGTGTTGGGTGTTATATTCCTGGTGGATTGGCAAGATATCCAAGCTCTGCAATTATGTCTGTAGTTCCAGCTAAAATTGCGGGAGTAAAAAGAATTGTA
The DNA here is from genome assembly GCF_054095835.1 of Candidatus Nitrosopumilus sp. bin_7KS. Taxonomy (NCBI): domain Archaea; kingdom Thermoproteati; phylum Nitrososphaerota; class Nitrososphaeria; order Nitrosopumilales; family Nitrosopumilaceae; genus Nitrosopumilus; species Candidatus Nitrosopumilus sp. bin_7KS. Next base: position 29,348 of record NZ_JBSWSO010000004.1, read on the forward strand.
GTTGTATCTCCTCCAAATTCTGCTGGAAAAATTGATCCATTAACAGTTGTCAGTGCTGATATTTGTGGTGCAAATGAAATTTACAAAACAGGTGGTGTTCAGTCCATTGCAGCATTATCTTTTGGAACAAAATCAATTCCCAAAGTGGATAAAATTGTAGGTCCTGGTGGTGCATTTGTTACAACTGCAAAATCCATGATAAGTGATAAAACAGGAATTGATATGCTTGCAGGTCCTACTGAATTAGGAATAATAGCCGATAGTTCAGCAAATCCAAAATTTGTGGCATTAGATTTAATTTCTCAAGCTGAACACAGTAATGATACATTTTGTTATTTGATCACAACATCTGAGAAAATAGCAAAATCTGTAAACAAAATTGTATCCGAATTAATTCCAAAAATTCAAAGAGGAAAAATAGTCCAGTCCAGTTTAAAGAATAATGGCTTTATTGGAATATGTAAAACTAATTCTGATATGATAAAACTTGCAAATATTTTAGCCCCTGAACACTTGCAAATAATGGCCAAAAATTCAGAATCTATCTCTTCAAAAATTACTTCCTCTGGGCTTGTTTTGATTGGAAATAATACCCCATCATCAGCAAGTGACTACATTCTAGGCTCAAATCATATCCTTCCTACTAATGGATTTGGAAAAATTAGGGGCTCGCTTTCTGTTTTGGATTTTATCAAAGTAAACACACAGATTACATCATCTAAAAAATCCTTGTCAAAGATTTCAAAACATCTTGAAGTTTTAACAAAAGCTGAAGGGCTTTCAAACCACTTTGAAGCCGTAAGAGGTAGATTAAATTGAAAAAAAATTGGTTTGAAGAAAAAATTAAGAAATTTAGTTCACTAGGTGGCTATCAAAAACCTGAACTGATTGAAGATTCTGTAAAACTTGATTCTAATGAAAATTATGTAATTCCAAAACAATTTCAAAACGATATAATTTCTTCTTCCAGAAAAAATTCTGACATTAGAGAATACCCACTAGGTGGAATTGAAAGATTAATTGCTACACTATCAAAATTTACCAAAATACCATCATCTATGATTGGTGTAGGTAATGGATCTGATCAAATTTTAGATTTGATTCTTTCAAATTTTGCATCAAAAGAAACAAAGGTTCTTACATCAAATCCTACATTTGGATTTTTTGAAGAGCGTTGTAAATTATATGATATACCTCTAATCACAATCCCGTTTTCTAATACTATGACATTGGATATTGAAGATTTTCTAAAACAATTAAAAAATGCAGATATTCTTTATCTAGATTCTCCAAACAATCCTACTGGATTTCAATTTACAAAAAGTGAATTACAAAAACTTGTAAAATCTTTTTCGGGTCTTGTAATAATTGATGAGGCATACGGTGAGTTTAGTGAATATTCGCTATCAAGTATGGTAAAGATTCAAAATAATTTAATTGTTGTACAGACTCTTTCAAAATCATTTGGATTAGCAGGATTACGACTTGGGTATTTTATTGCAAACAAAAAATTCACTGAAATTTTTATGAATGTTTTACAATATCCATATCCTATTAGCACAATCACAATTGAATCTGGAATTCATGCTTTGGAAAAATCAAAACAAATGAAAGATACTATTGGTATTATCAAAATTGAAAGAAAAAGAATTGTTGAAACATTACAAACTTTTGATGCCTTTGATGTGTTTGATTCCAAGGCTAATTTTGTACTATTTGATGCGCATGGTGCCTACAAACGTATCTACTCTGCACTTGCTGAACAGGGAATCTCAATTCGAAAATTGGGTAAAATTGGAAATCATAATGGATGTCTTAGAGTAACTATTGGAACAAAAGAAATGAACTCAAAATTCTTGTTGGCTATTCGTGATCTATTGGGATGACTTTAACAAAAAAATCTGATGGGATCTATACAGATGATTCTAAAATTCAAATTCTAAATAAAATAGATTCAATAATCTTTGACTGTGATGGGGTGTTAATTGATATTACAAAATCATATGATCTTACTATCATCAAAACTACTAGATATGTATTAGAACATCTGGCAAAAATTAATTCCTCTATTGATGTTGATTTTAAAATTATTGATGGATTCAAATCTACTGGGGGATTTAATGATGAAGTTGATTTAACTTATGCTGCTATAATTTCACTTGTTGCTGCAAAAAAATTAGAAAAAGATCCAACTAATTTTATCTTTGATGTAATTAAAAATTCTGATTCTACTGGTATTGTATCTGTAGAAAAATATATTGAAGATCAAATTGATATTTCAGATATCAAAAAACAATTATCTTATCCTGGAACTCATCATGATAATCCCCTGTACCAAATTTTTGATCAGATTTTTTATGGACCTGAATTATATGAAAAATTATTTAATAACACATCAAACTTTTCTGAACCTGGTTTAATCGAACAAGATGATGTACTTCTAAATGATATTTTATTTAAAAAATTACAGAAAAAGTTTGATTCAAAAATTGCTATGGTAACTGGAAGAGGAAAAAAATCTGTAAGTTATTCTTTAAAATCACTGCTTGAAAAATTTAATTTAGATAATTCTATGTTTCTTGAGGATGAACCACGTGAACTTGCAAAACCCAATCCAAAATCACTTTTAAATTCAATTAAAGGAATGAATTGCACTTCAACTCTTTATGTTGGAGATTCTATGGAAGATTTCATTATGGCCAAAAGAACTAGTGATTTAGGTCATAAAACTACATTTTGTGGAATTGTAGGAACTAGTAAAAACCCTCAAGAAAAATTGGAACTATTTGAGCGAAATGATGCTATATTGGTATTAGATTCAATTAATCTATTACCAAAGGTATTAAATTTAGAATAATACAATTACATAATCTGTGAGAAAAATGACACCACGAAAGGCATCAATTAAACGAAATACAAAAGAAACAAGCGTTTCTGTAACTGTAAATCTTGATGGAACAGGCAAGACATCTATCAAAACTGGAATAAATTTTCTTGATCACCTGATTGTATCCTTTGGCAAACATGGGATGATGGATCTCAAAGTTGACGCAAAATCTAATGATGGTATAGAACACCATTTGATTGAAGATACTGCAATTACAATAGGACAAACAATAGACAAGGCACTAAGTTCTAGACGTGGAATTACTAGATTTAGTTATGCTTCTGTTCCAATGGATGAATCTCTTGCTGAGGCTTCAATTGACTTGATCAAACGTCCATTTTGGAAATTAACATTATTGATTAAACGTAATAAGATTGAAGATATATCAAAAGAGGATCTTGAGCATTTCTTTCAATCTTTATTACAAAATCTCAATAGTTGCATTCACCTCACTGTAAAGTATGGAGACAATGATCATCACAAGGTTGAGGCTGCCATAAAATCACTTGCTGTTGCACTAAGAAATGCATCATCACTAGATAAAAAACAAAAAGGAATTCCAAGTACAAAAGGTTCAATGTAATGGTAAGTGTTGCAATTTTTGATTATGGAGCTGGAAATATTTTCAGTCTAAAAAATTCACTTGAAAAAGTAGGGGCTGCAGTTGATGTAATAACTAATTTTGATAATGAAAATAAATATTCTGGCTTGATACTTCCAGGTGTAGGAAATTTTGATCCTGCAATGAATAGTATTAGGGATTTATCTAAAATTCAATTTAAAGAATATGTCGGAAATATGCCTGTATTAGGTATTTGTCTTGGGATGGAGATGTTTTTTGAAAAAAGTGAAGAAGGTAAAGAGAAAGGTCTGAATGTTATTGATGGTGAGGTGGTTATACTTCCATCTAGAATGAAAGTGCCACATATGGGATGGAATAATCTTGAAATAAAAAAACCTGGAAAAATACTTGAAAGTGTGGAAGATGATTCATGGGTTTATTTTGTTCATTCGTATAGAGTAAAACCTAATTCTAATGATGTTATAACTGCTGAATCTGATTATGGAATTAAAGTTCCTGCTGTAGTGGAGAAAGATAATTTCTATGGTACTCAATTTCATCCTGAAAAATCAAGTACTGTAGGAAAAATAATGTTAGAGAATTTTCTTAGAGAGTGTAAAAAATGAAAATTATACCTGCAATTGATCTTATGGATGGTAAAGTTGTTAGATTGTACAAAGGGGATCCTGACCAAAAGACTGTGTATAGTGACAATCCTATCGAAATTGCAAAAAAATGGGAATTTGCAGGTGCAGATATTCTACATTTAGTTGATTTAGATGCAACTCTTGGGATTGGTTCCAATCTTGATATGATTAAAAAAATTCTTGAATTTGTTTCAATTCCAGTTGAGGTTGCTGGTGGATTAAGGGATAAATCATCTGTTTTAGAAGTGGCAAAATTATCAAAACGAATTGTTTTGGGGACTTTGGCATTCAAAGATAAACCTCTATTGAAATCACTGTTGTCTGAATTAGGATCTGAAAAAATTGTAATTTCAGTTGATCATAAAGATGGTGAAATCGTAATCAATGGCTGGCAAAAGAATACTGGAATTAAATTAATTCCTGCAATTAATGAATTCCTTGAAATGGGTTTTACTGAATTTTTACTAACAAATGTTAGTCGTGATGGAACTATGGAAGGTCCGGATTTAGAATTTTTAGAACAAGCATGTAATTTACCTAAAACAAATATCATTGCAAGTGGAGGAATCTCCAATCTTGGTGATGTTAAAGATGTAAAAGAAAAAAATGCCTTTGGAGTAATACTTGGTAAGGCACTGTATGAGGGAAAAATTTCAATTGAGGAGGCAAAAAAATTATCATGACATTAACTAAACGAATTATTCCATGTTTGGATGTAAAAAATGGAAGAGTGGTAAAGGGATTAAATTTTGAATCAATTAAAGATGCTGGAGACCCTGTAGAGTTAGCAAAAAAATATAGCAATGAAGGAGCAGATGAACTAGTTTTTTTAGACATTACTGCATCAGATGAACAGAGAAAAACCCTCAAAGATCTGGTGCGAAAAGTCGCATCAGTAATTGATATTCCATTTACTGTTGGAGGTGGAGTAAAATCATTAGAAGATGCTAGAAATATTTTACTAAATGGGGCAGATAAAGTTGGAATTAACACTGGAGCAATAAAAAATCCTAAAGTCATCACAGAATTAATGGAATTATTTGGACGTCAATGTGTTGTGATAGCAGTTGATGCAAAAAGAAATTACAACATAGATGATTCTAAAAATATTTTTACTGAGAATGAAAAACAATTCTGGTTTGAAGTTTTCATTTATGGTGGGAAAGAAGGTACTGGAATAGATGTCCTTCAATGGGTTAAATATGCTGAAAAATTAGGAGCAGGTGAGATTCTTCTTACAAGTATTGATAAAGATGGAACTAAAGATGGTTATGATATTTTACTGACTAAAAATGTCGTTGATTCAGTAATTATTCCTGTTATTGCTTCAGGAGGTTGTGGAAAACCTGATGACATGATTAACGTTTTCAAGGAATCAAATGTAGATGCTGCACTAGCTGCTTCAATATTTCATTATGAAACTCATGGCGTAAATGGTGTGAAGTCCTATTTGAAAGATAGAGATATCTCTGTAAGATTATAATAGCTATTTTTTATATTTTTAATTATGGAAAAAACTATTGATGATATAGATTTTGAGAAAAGTGGGGGCCTTGTGCCTGTAATAGTCCAAGATGCAAATACAAAAGTCGTTCTTACATTGGCTTATACAAATAAAGAATCTTTAGAACTTGCAAAAAAAACTGGAAACTCTTGGTTTTGGAGTCGTTCAAGAAATAAACTTTGGATGAAAGGAGAAGAGTCTGGCAACACTCAAAAAATTAAAGAAATTTTAGTTGATTGTGATTCTGATGCAATAATTTATCTTGTTGAACCATCTGGCCCTGCATGCCATTTGGGTGACAAAGTTTGTTTTCATAATTCATTAGAGAAATAAATCAGCAGATTGGTTCAAAATCACTTTCTTCCCCTGGAAGAATATCTTCTATAATTTTAAATTCTAAATTAGGATAATCTGTTCCTCTAAACACAACTCTCCAATCTCCTACAAAATCATCTGCAGTACAATATCCCTTTGTCTTTGAAAGTTGTGGTTCTACATAATAGTTGAAAGCAGGTTTATCTTCACCATCAAATGGAATTGTAATAAATACTGAATAATGTGTACTGTTTAATGGTCTTAGAAATGCAACTTGACCCTTCTCATCATATGCTAATCCACCAATTCTGAGAAAAATTTTCTCTCCTAAAACATATTCACTACGATCAATTTGAAATGGACCTGACGTTATCCATTCTCTTTCTTTTGGTGAATATTCATTTTCTAGATTTATTTTCTCGATTTCATTTAATTTTTCTTCAACCTCTGGAGTGACTTTTTCATTTGGTTGTAATTCTTTATTCAATGTATCTTCAACTTCCATTGTATTTGATTCTTGATTTGAAATTACAATAATTCCTCCTATTGCTATGATTATTCCTATTACAATTGGAATTACGCTCTTGCTATTCACACAAACACTCTTTCAAAAATATCTAAAAACCTTCCTCATAATTCAATTTACATAAAATTTGATCGTTTTACTTTTTTTACTCAAATCCTGCTTTTCCTATTTTTCACCTTATGTTCATTATTATTCATTATATTTTTTAATAGCTAAAATTAAGTATTACTTAACTTGATATTAGGATTTTTTATGTATTTTCTTAAAGGATGTATTGATCTTGACTAGAACTTCATTACAATGCAGAGAATGTAAAAAAGAGTATGATACTGCTTTCAAGTATATCTGTGATGAGTGTTTTGGACCACTTGATGTAAAATACAATTTTCCTACAATTACAAAGGATACATTTTCTAATCGTGAGCATACCTATTGGCGATATTTTGAATTACTACCAATAGAAGAAAAATCAAATATTGTAAGTATTGGTGCTGGAATGACTCCTCTTATCAAGGCTGATAATCTTGGAAAAAAACTGGGATTAAACAATCTTTACATAAAAAATGACTCTGTAAATCCTACATTTTCATTCAAAGACAGACCTGCTGGAGTTGCAATATCTAAAGCTAAAGAATTTGGATTAAAATCTGTTGGTTGTGCATCAACTGGTAATTTAGCGTCTGCAACTGCAGCACATGCAGCAAAAGCAGGTTTACCATGCCATGTATTTGCCCCAAGTAATATTGAGATGGCAAAAATTGCACAAGCACTATCTTATGGCGCAAATTACATTGCAGTTGATGGAACATATGATGATGCAAACACAATAGCTGCACAAATTGGTGACAGTAAAGGAATTGGTATAGTAAACATTAACATGCGTTCACATTATGTAGAAGGTTCTAAAACATTTTCATTTGAAGTAGCAGAACAACTTGATTGGCAAGTTCCTGATCAAGTTATAGTTCCAGTAGGAAGTGGTGCAATGCTTAATGCCATTTGTAAAGGGTTTGAAGAATTACAAACTGTCTCATTACTTGATGATGTTTCAAACATGCATATGATTGCAGCACAACCACATGGATGTGCTCCGATAGTTGATGCATTTAAGAAAAATAGTAAAGAAGTAATTCCGGTTGAACATCCTGACACTGTTGCAAAGAGTTTAGCAATAGGTGATCCTGGTGATGGTCGATATGTTTTGAAACGATTACAACAGTATAATGGATTTGCAGAAGAATGCAATAACAAAGAAATCCTTGATGCAATTTTACTTCTTGCACAAACTGAAGGAATATTTACAGAGCCTGCAGGCGGAGTTTCCATTTCGGTTCTTCAGAAAATGGTTGAACAAGGAAAAATTGATAGAAATGACAAAGTAGTATGCTATGTTACTGGTAATGGTCTAAAGGCCACTGAATCAATCATGGAAGTTTTAGAAAAACCAACTGTAATGAAGGCAGACGTTGGAGAAATATCGGCGGTAGTTAACTAATGAGCAATATTACATTTACAATTCCATCTGTGTTAAATCAAAGCGGTGGAGAGAAGAAAACTGAGATCTCAGCTGATTCTCTAACTGATGCATTTGCAAAGATTTCAGAAATTATGGGCGATGATTTTAAGCGTAGAGTTTTGGAGGGTGATGGAACCCCACGTTCATTAATTAACATCTACATCAATGGTAAGAATGCAAAATTTTCTAGTGGCATGGAAACTATTCTAAAAGATGGTGATGAAGTTTACATCTTACCTGCAGTTGCAGGTGGCTCTGAAGAATTAACTCCCAAAGAACTAGATAAATTTTCAAGACAAGTGATGCTCGAAGAAATTGGATATGGAGGACAATTAAAATTAAAAAATGCCAAAGTTTGTGTTGTTGGAACTGGTGGTTTAGGACATCCAATAATATCTAGATTAGCTACAATGGGTGTTGGGGCTTTACGTATTGTTGATCGCGATGTAATAGAATTATCTAATTTACATAGACAAATGCTGTTTGATGAAGATGATGTTGGTCAAGTTAAAGTTGAAGTGGCTGCAAAAAAATTACAGAAATTAAATCCTGATTGTAAAATTGAAGCTCTAGCTGTATCTGTAAATGATTATACTGCATTAGAAGTCGTTGAAGGATGTGATGTTGTAATTGATGCACTTGACAGTGTTAATGCAAGATATGCGTTAAACAAAGCATGTGTAAAGTTTGGAATCCCATTTGTAACAGGAGCTGCAGTTGGAACGTCAGGACAAGTCTTTACCGTTTTACCAAAAAAATCTGCATGCTATTTTTGTATGTTTCCTGAATTAGATGAAGATTCAATGCCAACATGTAGTATTGAAGGTGTTCATCCGCCAATACTTTCTATTGTTGGTGCAATTGAAGTTACAGAAGCTGTAAAAATAATTACTGGAAAAATTCCTAATCTCTCTGAAAGAATTTTACATATTGATTTGGAAAATTTAGACTTTAACAGTACTAGAACATTCAGAGCTGAAGAATGTCCAATATGTGGTACAGGAAAACTTGAAGTTGTACAAAAAGAAGAATTAATTTTAGAAGAGTTATGTGGACGCAATCGCGGAAAGAGAACTTACTCTATTACTCCAACTGAAACATTTGATCTTGATGTTAATGGTGTAACCGCAATTGGAAAACAAAAAGGATTCATAATTGATAATCAAGGAGACTTGGGATTATCTTTGAGAACTGACGAATTATCTGTTAGTTTTATGAAAAGGGGTTCAGCAGTTGTCGTAGGACCAAAAGATGAATCTGATGCCATATCCTTATACAAAACCTTACTTGGTAAAAAGATCAAGGCGTAAAATAGCCTACAAAAATTTCATAAATTATACATAAAATATAAAAAATTTAACGATCATTTACCATTCTATGTGTTGAATTATAATTAATATGATCCAACTATCCAAATATTATATTAAATTTGAATATTTACTAAAATAATTACAAAAAATCCAATAATTGTGGACAATTCGTCCATTAGTCTTTTATACTAATTTTTACGAAAAAAGCCAATAACATGAATAACGAAATAGGACGTAAAATAACTAGTCTTACATTAATGACAATTATGTTAGCAGGCGGTATGACAATTGCAGCCCCTGGCTTTATGCCAGCTGCACATGCAGCCAACGCTAACCTATTTGTTTCCGCAGAAAACTCACAGTTTGATAACTACATGTCAGGACCTCAAGTAATTGAGGTCGTTGTGATAGACTCAGATATTAACGATACAGACCAAGCAAAAGGTGAACCAGACGTAACCGTAAACGGCAAAGACCTGAGAATGGTACAAGCAGTTGACGGTAACTGGTATGGTTACTTTGCAGACCGTAACCAAGCTCAAATCGCAGATTCAACAGTTGCAATAGCAAACATTGGATCCGGATTAGACTTTGGTGCTTTCTGTGCTGCATCTTCTGGTACAGCTGCTCTAGGATTTGAGACATCTCAAACATCCGGAATAGCCCTTCCAATCAGTGCAAACGTAACTTCTGGTGTAACAGCCAATGGTACACAAACTGGTAGCTCAACAGGTGGTGTTATCACCAATACCTGTACAGCACTAACAGTAGCTGGTTCTACCGAAAATGGTACAATCAATGTTGTTAGAGAAGCAAAACAACCAGTAGCATCTTCAGGCAGCGTCAACCGAGGTCAAATCGGCCTTAAAAGTGGTGACGGTGTATGGCCTTTCATACAACTCTACAATCTAAACCCAACTGGTAACGTTGTCGTACAGTACAACAAAGGTGGTGGTGTTCAATCAACAACACTTACTTTTGATACTGTTGATCAATTTGCCAATGTAGGTTTAGACAGAGTAAAGTATCCGCAATTATCACAAGTCCACGCAACAATTACTGATCTATGGCTAAACATTGACCCAACTGATGAAGACTCTTGGACATTTGCAACTAACGTTGCCAATGTAACAGCTAATGCCGGACCTGGTCCGCATTATCAAGTATTCGATGAAAATGGAGCCTCTGGTGGTACAGCAATTAACATTGAAAATACATTAAATGACCTCATGTGTGAGGACAATTGTAGACTCCTTGTTAATACTAATGCACAAAGTGCAGCCAATCCAGTACTCACAATACAGGACAACGATGATTCTATCTTAACAAAGTTGAATTCAACTAGAAGCGCCAATAATGCAACAGCATTTGGTGTAACAGCTGCAACAGCAACATTAGGATCAGGATCAGTTCCAGTAACAATCGTCGAACAAGGTCCAAACAGTGGGGTATTTGGTACATATGATGAATCAGATGTATCAGTACTAAAAATCACTAGCAATGCAGCAAGGGGAACCTCTGCAACTATTGATTACAATGAATCAGCCAAGACTATTCTTGTAGGATTTGACTTTGCAACAGTAGATATCCAAGCAACAGATGACGAATGGAACTCTGGTGAAGAGATTCCAATAGTTATCGTTGATGGAGATCAAAACAAAAACAGTAGAGCTGATGAAGATTTGGATGTAAACAATCCAAATATAACTCTCATTCCTGCACTTAGTACAGGAGACCCATTTACTTTGGGTGAGAGTGGTGTAAATCCATCAGGAAGCACCATAGCAGCATCAATACAAGTTTTGGCTTCTAATGTAACCTTAGCAACCATCGCCACAGGCGTAGGTAGCTCAGGCCAAATTACAACCCCAACTGGTAGTAATCTACTTGGAAATAGTACAGGTACAGTAGATGTTGAGAAATTCAGTCAAAGAGGCCTTCTAAAGGCAGCTAACACTGTAAACTCAACAGGTACAGTATCATCTATTTTGATTGATCTAGAGACAACATTGGAAGAACTTCAAGCATCAATAAATGATAAAAGATCAACAACCTTCACCGGTTGGAACTTATTCAATTATGATATTAGATCTCTCTCTCCAACTGCCAACTCTGTAGATATCTTTGTGGTAAACTCAACTTCATCCATCTTAACAACGTCAGGAGATAGCCTAACACTTAGTGCTAGCGCTCCTTTCTATGTTCAGATAGTTGATGGTGGAAGCGCACAAGATTTGGTAACATTAAACAACTCTGCTGTTGAAGCAGCATTGTTTAATACAACTGGCGCATCAGGTAAAAACATTGGATTATTATTCCAATTTAACACTGCAATTGCAGCACTTGATGCAACAGAACCAATTGTCGCAGACTTTTTCTCATTTGGTTTCAGTAATGATGGTTTAGAAGCAGACGAAAGAATTGCTAACCAAATCATCAGAATTGAAGCTGAAGAAACAGGTGATAATACAAGTACCTTTACAGGTAGCTTGGAATATGTCATGATCAACCAACTTAACATTAACGACGAATCTACCTATCTAGGATTATCTCCAATTGCCAATGACCCAAGTTTCATTGTAATTGAAGATTTGACAGATGAAGATTCACCAAGAGTCAACTATAACGACTTAGGTGCAGACGGCGTTACAACACAAGTTTCTGATCAAGAAGAAGCCCCATCCCATTCAGGAATCGTATCATTTAATGCAGATTCATACAAGAATGCTGACACAGTTACAATCACACTAGAAGACTTAGATCTTAACGTAGACTCTGATCTTATTGATATCTATACCACAGTTTCAACCGCAGGTGATCAAAATAGAGATGTCGTCGGTAGCGGAAACGCTACATCTGGCGGTACCTCTGTTACACTCACCAACGGTGATCAACTTGGTAGATTACTAGATGTCACATTTGATGATCAATTATGGACTGCCGCCAACACTTGTGGATTAGATTCCGCAATTGATGCAGGTTTAGCAGCAACTGGTTTCACATTAATTGAAACTGGTACTGAAACCGGTAAATTTGTTGGTGACTTCCAAATCCCAGGAGCATGGTGCAGAGAAGATGCAACAACATCTGAATCTGTCACCGGTCTCGATATTGAAGTTAACTATGTTGACTTTAGAGATGCATCTGGTGAAATCATTGAAGTTGGCGACTCCGCAGGAGTTCGTGCAAACACAGGATCAGTAAGTCTTGACAGAACAGTCTATCCGGTACCATTTGGGGTTCCAGATAGATATGACACCAATTCCAAAACAACACCAACCAGTAGATCCGTATTCCCAATCCACCAAACTGGAATGGATACAGCAGGTACCACAAGGTCCTCTGCAGGTCTACAAGCAGGTGAGTTCTTGGCAAAAGGTGGCTTAACTGTCCACGTTAGAGTTAATGATCCAGACTTTGATACTTCCGCAAGTGGTGAAGATTCCATTGCAACAAATAAAGCCGGCACATCATTCGGACCTGTTAAGCTCTCTGTTATCAGAGGTGCTTCAACAGTAGTCTTAGGATATGCAGGCGGTCCAACTGTTATTGCAGGTGACATTGATGTCGGTGGCAACAATGCTACAGCAAGCAACGTTAGACAATTTGGTCCAATGAATGAAATCGCACCAGATGCAGGAATATTCGAATCTGATATCTTAATTAGATATACCGATGGTCCAGCAAGCAGCACATGTCCAGTTACTAATAACTTTATTCCAATTGACGGCACTGCCGACAATGGTAATAATGGTTATGACAACAGATTTGACTCTGCCCCAGCATCAGGCACAAATTATTGTATCTTACAAGGAGACATTCTCCAAGTAGAATACACTGATCCAGCCGATGCTTCAGGTGATGTCAATACTGTAACTGACTCTGCTACTTTTGACCTAAGAAACGGTGTATTACAATCTGACAAATCTGTGTATATAATCGGATCCGATATGATCTTGACCCTCATTGAACCAGACTTAGATTTGGACAATGATCAGGCTGAGACATATGACTTGGACTTAATTGAATGGGACTCTGATGCCGCAACCGTCACCATGGGTGACGCTGATGGTTCAGGAGCCGCATTTGACCCAGAACCACTAAACTTTAGAGAGACAGGTGACAGCACTGGAATCTTCCAGATTGTCATCGAGATTCCTCAAACTTTAGATGGTGATAACTTAGAAAGAGGAGAAGAAATTAGCCTCGAGTATACAGATTGGGGTCCATCAGGAGCTGACTATGTAGGTAACGAAGATGAAGATGTCAACTTGACAATATTCACTTCTAACTTTGGCGCAACTGTAGAGCTTGACCAAAAAGTTTACACATGGACTGATAAAGTATACATTACCATTGTCGCACCAGATCACAACTTTGACGGTGATCTAGTTGACTCAATCGGTGACACTGATCAAGACCCAATAAAGGTCTCAACCAGAGGATTCGATATTGACAACTACAAACTCGTCGAAACTGGTACTGACACCGGCATCTTCACAGGTGAGATTATCCTAACAGGATTTGAACACGATGCAGATGGCGTTACAGGTAGTGATACTAATCCAAGAACATCAGCAGACGGCTCCGGCCCAACTGATGGATTCCTACAAACTGACGATGATGACGGACTTACTGTCTCCTTTGAATTTTCAGAGGATGAAACTGTAGTTGGTTCATCACTTATCAGATGGAATATTGGTGAAGTTCAGTGGCTTGAAGCAAGCTATCCAGCAAGCGGAACAGGTGTAATAAGAGTAATTGATCCAGACATGAACTTAGATCCAGAAGCAGTCGACAACTTCGATGTCGATGTGTGGTCTGACTCCGATGCCGGAGGTATTGACCTTACTGTAACTGAGACTAATGAGGCAACTGGAATTTTCGAGGGTACTGTATTCTTTACAGTTTCTGATGAATCTTCTGGTCACAGACTCAGAGTCGCAGAAGGTGACACTGTCACCGCAGAATATGAGGACAATACATTACCAGATCCGTACACAACTGCAGATGAACTTGATATTACTGCCACTTCACTAATCGGCACTGTAGTACCACCTCTCGAGAGAGCACCAGCTGCTAACTTGAGAACCGTTGATGCATTCGGTAACAGTTTAGATACTGTCTCCGTTGACCAACAGGTACAAATCAGCGCTGACTTAGCAAATGGTCAGGATAGAGAGCAATCATTCGCATACTTGGTACAGATTCAAGATGGTAACGGTGTTACAGTCTCACTAGCATGGATTACAGGTTCACTATCTGCTGGTCAATCATTCAGCCCGGCATTATCATGGATTCCAACACAAGCAGGAACTTACACAGCAACTGCATTTGTATGGGAATCAGTAGATAATCCAACGGCATTATCACCACCAGTCAGTACAACCGTAACTGTACAATAAGTAAGAAACTAGTTCTAATTTTCCTTTTTTTCTTTTTTTTGAATACCTCTTAACGAAAGTTATGCACAATTTTTTCACAAGTAATATCTAGGAGAAGATTGAGAATAAATTAAATTGAAATTTCAAATTATTCTTTCTATTTTTTTCCTAATTATACTAATGAATATTCCAAATTCATTTGCAGAAGAACTTGAACTTTTTACAAACAGCAAGGTCTATTCCCCTGCACATAATCTACAAGTATATGGTAAAGGATTACCTGAAGAAAATTTAATTATTAGAGTTTTTGCTCCAGATGAAACAATTACAAAATTTGATCAAATTACCACAAACTCTGATGGCACATTCAACTATGCATTGTTAACATGGCCTGAACCTTCTACTGATTTCCCATATGGAACATATACTGTTGAAGTAATTAGTACAGAACAAAACGGTGTTTCAAAAAAAATTGATATCAAATTTTCATCTACAACTGATTTACTTGATGTAACTGTTGAAAGATTTGTAAATACACTAGTTTTTGCTCCTGAAACTGCTGCAAAAGGTCATCCTATTCGAGTTTTTGTACAGACAACAAGTGATGGATTGCTGATTGGAGATGAGCCTAGCAAATTATTGGGCACAACTCACGTCCACCTACCTTCTGGAGTTTCTGTAACTTTATCTAATTCATTTAAGACATTGCATCAGGGATTATACTATGTTGATTATACTCCAATAGAAGAAGGAACTCATGTGTTTCATGTGGTTGCATTTAGTCAAGGAACAACATCACATGGGTCAGCAGCTACAACTGTGTTGAGTCAAGATCTTGGGGGGATTTCAAATCAAATAATTAAATTAAATTCCATTTTAGATCAAACATCGGATGAACTTGAAATTTTAAAATCTGAAATAAATGGATTTGACACTACTCTAAAATATGCAAGTACCCAAATTGATGAAAATATTGGTACGTTTGCACTTTCTGCAAAATCTATCAGTGAATCTTCTGCACAACTAAATGCATTATTGTTGCCAATCATTGCATCTGTGGGACTAATTGTTGCACTTCAAATAGCAATTTTAGCTAGAAGAAGATAGTTATAATAAGATAAGAATAGAAAACAAATCAATGCCCAAAGTGGCTATACTCTTTTCAATATTATTATTTTCTCCGATGATAACTAATTCACATGCTTTCATTCCAGTTGATTTAAAATCTGAAATTGATGATTATTCTTTAGTTTTTGATTCTGATATTGTGGATATTGATTCTAATTTTTTTACTGAAAATGATTTTAAAAGATATTTAATTTTTGGAGACAAATTGGTAAAAAATGATTTTTCAAAAACTAATTCATTATATGGAATTCAGTCGGATACTGGATTTTTTTCTGTTGCTATACTTACAGAAAACTCTGCATCTAACTTGGTTTCTCAAGGATACTATGTTGTTGAAGATTTTAAATTAGATTTTCATTCACAAAATAATAAAATTCAAGACGCTTCTAGAATTGGAGAAATCACTGGATCAAGTTTAGCTAAAACAAAATATAATTCATCAGGAAATGGTACTGTAATAGCAATTGTAGATACAGGTGTTGACTTTTCAAATCCTGATATCCAACATTCACTGGCAAGAAATGATCTCAATCATCCTGTAATGCTTGACCCTGATGGACAAGGCATTGTTTTAACAAATGCAACTTTTTTTGCATATATTGATAAAAATGAAATAATTCGAAATTATAGTAACCCGATCCCCTCTCACATGACATCATCTGCGTATGTTACACGAGATGGTGTATTCCTTGATGTATCCCAAGGGGGAAAAGGTACTGACATACCGATTTACAATTCATTTTTTCCACAAATTGGTTCATCTGTAATATTTAATGGAACACTTACAACTGATATGAAAATTGGTGATGATAATAGAAATTATATCAAATCAAAAAGTGGAGTTTATCATCTTGGTGTGATCTATCAAGGCGGATTAAGTGGATCATTAGCTAGAATACAAGTTGTTCCAGTATTAGTTGTTGACTCATTTATTCCTGGAGTATATGATACAATAATCCCTGACTTGAGTACATCTTGGGAAGATTACACAAGATTTGATTTAAAATCTGGACAAAAACCAAATTATGATTTTGATTTTACTGATGAGAAACCAATAGTTTTAGGAAGTGGAAAAGAATTCCTTGTTTATGATTCTAATCAAGATGGAAAAAATGATTATAGTGCAGGAACATTTGGTGCACAAGTTCTTGATGTTTATGGTGTAATTAGAAATAATTCAACTGACATTGATGATACTTTGAAGGCAATCAATGGAACTCTTTTACCTCCTTTGGATTCTAATGGTGAATTTTTTGGTTTAATGACTGATTTTATGGGACATGGAACTTCTAGTGCTGCATCAGTAACCTCACGTGGTCAAGAAACCTATGACATTTACAACAACTCAAAAAAATATTCTATTACTGGTGTAGCTCCTGATGCAAAAATTCTACCAGTAAAGGCATTATGGTTTGGAGATACTGTATATGCTTGGTTATGGTCTGCAGGATTTGAAAACAATGAACATGCTTGGGAATATACTGGGAATCCAAGAGCTGATATCATTTCTAATAGTTGGGGCGTATCTAATTTCCCATCCTTTAAAGCATCACCTGGAATGGATATACTATCTCTAATTTTGAGTGTACTTGCAACACCTACTTCTTTAGATGATGATTATCCTGGCATTACTATAATTTCTAGTGCAGGAAATTCAGGTCATGGTTATGGTACAATCGGGTTGCCAAATGCTTCTCCATTTGGAATATCTGTTGGTGCTACTACAAACAATGTCTTTGTTGGCTATGGCCCTTTCAAGGATCAACCTAGATTTGGAAACACAACAATTCATTCAAATAATGTAGTTGATTTTTCTAGCAGAGGACCAGGTACGATAGGAGATCCAAAGCCTGATGTAATGAGTATAGGTGCCCATGGTTTTGTACCATCTAATGTACTAAAAATAAATAAAGATTCTAAAAATGAATCTTTTTCATTATTTGGTGGCACTAGCATGGCTGCACCACTTGTATCTGGAAGTGCAGCAATACTAATTGAAGAATTAAAAAAACAATCTAAAGACTATGATTCCTTTTTGATCAAAAATATTCTCATGTCCACTGCAAATGATTTGCAAAATGATCCATTTACTCAAGGTTCTGGTTTGGTAAATATTGAATCTGCACTAAATTATGTTAATGGTGAAAATGGAACTTTTATTGTTTACAATGATGGTTCATATGATAATATCAAAAACATTCTAGAACCTGCAATTCAAAAAGTTAATTCTACTAAAATAGGATTTGAAAAGTTCCAACTACCTTCAAAATCATTTCCAATGACAAGTTGGTATGCAGGCCAATTATTATCTGGAGATAGAACTACAACAACTTTTACAATTGACAATCCGACCAATGACACTCTTTCAATAAATGTAAAGCCTCAAACTCTATCATTAATTTCTAAATCTCAATTTAATGGAACAACAATTGTAAGACAACAGGATACTTTGATGAATAAAACTGATACATTCATTCCAAATTATGTTAAATTATCTGAACTTGCAAATCAAGATGAACTTGGAAGATTTTTTAACAATGATGATCCAATTCCTGATGAATCATCACTAATGATATTAAATCTAAATTTTCAATTTAGTGATTTTATGAATAATACTTCAGATATTTATGCCGATGATCTCAAAATCTCTTCTCTTTATCTTTATGATTGGGTTGATAACAATAACGATACAAAAATTACTAGTAATGAATTATCTCTGGTGAATAGAGCTGGTTCTTGGGGAACTGTTCAAGAACTTAGAGTTTCACAACCAAATGAAAAATTTGATGGTGTTCCATTAGTTGGAGTTTACCCTGTTCCTACACGTTATTCTTACTGGCTTGGTGATACTAAATTAAATTCCACTTCCATGGATTATACAATTTCTGCTAGCCATTATGAAAAAGAAAAATGGCCTATCCTTTGGTCTGAATCTGAAACAATTTCAGTTTCTCCTCAAAGTTCATCAACTGTTGATGTTACTTTGGTAACACCAACTGATTTTCAAACAGGTGTGTATCAAGGATTTTTAACTTTTGAAGGTGAACAACATATTGCAAATGTTCCAATATCTTTTGTAATTAAACAACCTATAATTGAAAATGATTCTACTGTTTTGATTAAAGGAACACAAAGTGATGATGTTCTTTATGGAAATGGTTACACAAAAGGTGCATTTGATATGGCTAATAGATACATGGCAGGAGATTGGAGACAGTACTATTTTGATATTCAAAATCCATCTATCAACGCTGCAGCAATTGAACTTTCTTGGACTAGTAATGACACAAACCTATCTGTGTTTGTAATGAATCCTTTAGGAGAAATAATACAAACTAATGTTCCATCTGGGGTCTTTGGTCATTTTCTGGGATGGGCTTCACTTGATTGGTTAGGAAGTTCAATTTTTAGTCAAGGTGGAGGTTTCTATCCTGTGAAAAATAAAGATGACACTTCAACTGTTCTCTATGTTCCAATTAACCAAACTGGTACTTACACACTATTGACACACTCTACATTATTTGGAGGTTCATCAACTACCGAACCAATCACACTAGCAGCTAAATTCACACATATTTCTGCTGAAATGTTTGATTCTCAAGAATCTGTCAATGTAAAAGTAAAACCAATACCTGCAAAAATCGATGATACATCTGAAATTATATCTAAAATAGAAATCAAAGATCCAAATAATATGAATTCTGATCTTCCATTTGGTACTGGAATTGCAGTAGGAATAGTCATTGGAATTGCGATCGGGTTAGTTTTCATTTTTATCATTAGACAAAAACATCCAAATTAACTGAATAAGGTTTATAAGCAATTTGTCGAGTACGAGAGCTGAATGTCAGAACTGGGGACAAAAAAGTCTGGCGGATTATCCCGAAGAGACTTTCTAAAATTAATAGGAGCAGCAGGCACAGGATTGGCTTTTGCTCCATTTGTCCCATTTGGTAATTTCATGCCAAATCCAAATCAGGCCTCTCTTGAAAGGGTCCCAGTAATTCTACCTGATGGCACTCAAGCAAATATCAATACTTATCCAATTAATCATGCCGAAGTAATTACATATCCGGCAACTGGTGATGCAGCACTAGATGCAGAAGCATTTCGTAAATGGCAATTCATTAGATTACCAAAAGAACTAGGTGGTGATAAAAAAGATACTAGTTCATTACGAGCTTTTAGTATGATCTGTTTGCATCTTTGGTGTTTATGGAAATATTGGCCTGATGAAGGAAGAAAGAGAGGTGAATGTCCTTGTCACGGTAGTATGTATGATCCAATGACTGGAACGGCATTTGTTGGTCCTGCATCAGTGCAAGCAGCACCATCAAACACGTTACCTAAATTAACTTTAGATATTGATTCAGATGGCTTTGTATTCATCATGCCACCAAAGTTTAACGCAAATGAAAATGGAGTAATTGGATATGGCCGTTTCGCTTGAGAGAAGAACTGGGGTTGTAGCATTCCTTTATTGGCTTTGGGATGGTGTAGACAGAACTATCTTTACTGCAATTAAATTTTCATTCCCTGCAAGATTTGTAAGTCCATTTGGATTTTTAGGAATGCTCACATTCATCGTTTTCATTATTCTTGGTGTGTCAGGAGCTTTACTGATGTTTTACTATCAACCGATTTTAGATAGAGCTTGGGACAGTGTTCAATTCATTAATGATGATGTTCCATTTGGTTTTCACATTAGAAACATTCACTACCATGGCTCTAATGCTATGGTGCTTCTTGCTGTTCTTCACATGTATTACCAATACTTTAGTGGAAGATACAAAATCAGAAATGAAGTTTTATGGATGACAGGTGTTATTCTTGGAACTGTTACTATTCTTGAAGCATTTACTGGATATGATGTAATTTTTAGTGAAAGAGCAGAGCTTGCGATTAGTATTGCGGCGTCGTTAACAACATCTATCCCTGTAGTGGGGCCTACAATTCGTGATGCGGCGCTGGGAAGTGGTTTCTCGGACTTTGTATTAAGATTCTATGCACAACATGTATTCTTGCTACCTATTGTTATGCTTGGATTAATGGCAGTGCACTTCCCAAGATTCTTGGTATTTGATGTTCCTATGGTGATGGCAATTGGTGGTGCTATTTTGATCACTGGTGGTGTATTCCCAATTGATATGGGATTCAAGTTTGAACCCACGGTACCGCCCGGTGTTACAGTTCCTGAATGGTATCTTACAGGAATCTATGCATTCATGAGGACGCAATATGACAAATTTGTTACAGGTTTACTGTGGCCATTATTATTCATCATATCGTTTGTATTGATTCCATTTATCGATAGATACAAGAAATTCTCTTGGAGAGATAGACCAATCATCACTGCATTTGGAATTACAAGCCTTGCTCAAATTATGGTTACGACCTATTGGGGATTCTATATCTCACCCGATACAAAATTACCGTTAGTTGAGCGTTTGGTAATTGATCCAATCTTCTTCTATTCCACAATGATATTGTTGGTACCTCTAGGGTTTGGATTCACATACATGATGATTAAATTAGCAAATGAAGCTGAAAGAAAATCAAAACTTGCTAAAAGTAATGGTCCACAAAAAGTAGCTACCATCAATTTATCTGAAAAATGGATTAACTGGTTACTAATTGCACTATTGGCGTTCCAAGTGTTCCTAAATATTGCAGCATACAATGCAGCATTGACGGGAATGAAGAATGTTTCATTGTTCTTTATAGGAATTATACTGCTAGTATTTGCAGCATTCTTCCATGTGTACAGATATGCAATGAGTCAACAAAAGAATGCACCCCCACCTGCACCTATACCTGTAGTTGAGGAGAAACCAAAACTTGCAGAACCTGAAGTATCTGTAGAGCAGAGTAAACTTCCAGAAGGTGAAAAAATATCTGATGCAAAACCTAATGCAAAAGAATTAGCTCCTGAAGTACCAGTACCAAAAACTCAAGCAGATATGGGTGTTGGTGCAAATAATAATTCAAATATTGGCTCTAACGATGTTGATGGAGTGAAAAAATTATGAGTGGTCCCACATCAAGTCATGCATATGGAATTGGGATGATTGCATTAATCATTGGCATGTCTGCATCTGTTGTATTTTACACCTCATTTTATCTTCCAGAATCATTGGCAAAGCCATCTGTATCTGATCATATTTTACATCCGGAAGATGATTTTATTATTGAAATTGTCCCTGGTGCAGTTGTAGAAGGAAATCCAAACTATGTTCCAAACAAGGCTGTAGTGGCGTTGACTATAAACAACAAAGTGATTTGGCAGAATAATGATGATACTGCTCACACTGTAACTCCTGATCATAGACAAACAGATAGCTTCAGTGGAGAATTTGGTTCTCCTGGAGTAATGAAACCTGGAGAAACTTATGAATTCTTATTTACTGAACCACAAGATGTACCATACCACTGTACACCACATCCATGGATGGAAGGAACTATTTCTGTGGAATTAAGTAGATTCTAGTTAGAATATTTTGCAAAAATTATCTGACTTTCAATTTCTTTATGTTGCTCAATAATTGATACTCTAAATTTTACTTCATATTCCTGACTTGGTTCAAAATTAATTATTGCAGTAAATTCTGCTTTATTTTCAGGCATTACATCTTTGTTTATGAATAACCTTGAAACATTTTGTGATATTTTTTTTTCATTATATGATTTGTAAATAATATGTTCGTTTGAATCTAAAATTGTGGTATTAACTACTACTCCATCATATCGTCCTGGATATGAAACTAATATGGTTCCTTTAATTTCAGAATCTTGATGAATATCTGTTGAATTTAACTTGAATTCTAAATCTTTCACAAAATTTTCTTTTTAAATTGGCATAATAATTTTGTTAAGTGGGCCCAAAGGGCTTCGATCCCTTGACTTTTGGATTAGAAGTCCAACACGCTATCCATGCTGCGCCATAGGCCCAAAAACCTAGAAATTAATTACCATTTTAAGGGTTTACAGCCACTTCTTTTGGTAATTTTCTCTTTCCATTTTGAAAAGAAACTGTTGTGCATATCCTGCATATGGCCCAAAATGATTTACAATTTTTTCATGAAGAATTTCATATTGTTTTTCAGTAATTGATTTTGTTTCTAATTGAAATTTATCAGAATAATATTTTTCTAATATCCTGATCATCCATCTATCTAATGGAAAGGATTCTAATTTGTCTAATGAAAATAATAAAATACAATCTGCAACTTTGTTTCCCACACCAGGAATTTTGCAAATCTCTTTCTTTGCCTCTAGGTAATTACATTTCTTCAAGTATTCAAAATTTATTTTTTTTAAAGCCATCATATTTGCAGCTTCTTTGATAAATTTGGCACGGTAACCTACCCCACAACTTTTAATTTCATTTATTGATGCTTTGGCAATTATTTCTGGTTTTGGAAATAAAAAAAACTCTTGATCATCAAATTCAGCTTTTTCTCCAAACTTTCTTGATATTTTTTCCAAACTATTCTTAATTTTTTGGATATTAGAGTTTGATGATACAATAAAAGAAATTAAACATTGAAATGGATCTTGCTCTAGAATTCTCAATCCTAAATATTGTTTTACAGCTTTATTGGTAACACTATCTCTAGAAATTGATTTAATTATTTTTTCAATATCATCTCTTTTTCTGAAAAAATCTGGTTTTGTATTCTGATATGATTTAATTTTTCCTGTTTTTGAAATTTTTAAAATATCTTGTCCATTAACCCCATACCACATATCCTTGTTTTTTTTCCAAAGAAATACTTGGCCACTATTAATTGAATTTTCGACATTTATTGTACAGTTATTTTGCATCTCACACAGTTATTTCGTCATTAACTGCAGGTGCATGTGTTTCAAAACCAAATTTTTCATGAATTTCTTGAGCAAACATTTCACATGATTCTGAATCCCCGTGCACTGTCCACACCTTTGGATTTCCTTTTATTTTCTTCATCATTTCAAACAACTCTTTTCTGTCTGCATGTCCTGAAAATTGAAATTGTTTAACTTCTGCTTTAACATGTAGATCTTTACCTCTGGTTGAAACCATTCCTGTGTCTAGTAGTTTTTTACCTGGTGTACCTTCTCCTTGATACGATACAAGGGCTATCCCATTTTTACTATCAAAAGATAGTTGTTGTAAATAATACACAGCATTTCCTCCAACTAACATACCGGCTGGAGATATTACAACGCAAGGTTCTCCCATTGCACGTTTTCTTTCTGCATGTTCTCTTATTGCAGTTGCACTTTTGATAGCTTCAGAAAATATTTTGGGATCTCTTAGATATTCTGGATGTTTGAACATTATTTCATTAACTTTTAGTGCCATTCCATCCATGATTATTTTATGTTTAAAGTTAGAACTTCTCAAAATACATGCTATTTCTTGAGAACGCTCTACAGAAAATGATGGAATAAACAAAATTCCTTTTCTATCCATTACTTCATTTGCAAATTCTATTAATTCAGTTTCTGACTCTTTTCTTGATTTTTGTTGTGTTTTTGCATAAGTACTCTCAGTGATCAGCATATCAATTTCTCCAATATCCATGTCCATCTCTCTAAGCATTCGAGAACCGTTTGTTTTGATATCGCCTGTGTAGAAAAGACGTTTTTTCTCAGATTCTACTAATACAGTACTTCCACCAATCACATGCCCTGATTCTCTGAACTCAAAAGTTGCATTTCCTTTAGTTACTTTTTGTTTAAATCCAATTTCCTTTGCATTTTTCATCATATTGTTTAATTCAGGTAAATCAAACGGATGTGCATTTTTTTCAATTTTTAACATATCATTAATCAATAATTTTGAAAGGTCAAATGTTGGAGGTGTAGCGTATACGTCAGTATTTCCACTAACAAATAGAGATGGAACGTTCCCTGAATGATCTAAATGTGCATGCGTGATAATGATAGCATCCAAATCCTTTGGTTTTACATGAAGCGGATATTGTGGAGGTGAACCTCTTCTTCCAAACATTACTCCATAATCAAGTAGTAGTTTTGTACCATTACAGTTGACTAAAAATCCTGATCGGCCTACTTCGTTTGCAGCACCTAAAACTTTAACATCCAAGAATTAAAATGACTTTTTATCTACCTTAAAACCTTCTTAGCAGCGATCCGATCATAACGCCTGTCGTGGAATCTACAAAAGCTTTAATTAGTGTAAGCTAAGATCCGATCCTCATGGGAAGAAGTTTCGCAGATTGGTTAGCACAGCAAGACCAAGCCGTTGTCTCAAAGACACGTGCTGGTGATGAAGCAAACAAACCACTCTTAAATCAACTCAACTGGATTTGGGTAAACAATCTTATGAATAAGAAAGCAGACCTTAATCCTTCTTCAGCAGAACTACTTGACTGGGTAACCTCTGGTCAAATAGATGCAATGAGAAAATAAACGTGCACAACACGTTGTCTTTTTGTTTTTTAAATTCCTTAATCTAGATTCTGCGCATACATTTTGAGTCGATCATTTTCATAACAGGGTTATGAATTTTGATCATGGTTTAAATAGGTATCAAGCAATCTAATCATTGTAATGCCAATAGCAATACTTCCAGACATTGATGAACAAAGATGTATCGGATGTGCACTATGTGTAGAAATCTGTACAACTCTTGGTCCTGATGTCCTTAGAGTCAAACCTGTTGAAGGCTGGAAGAGAGGTAAAGCATTTGTTTTCTACCCAGAAAGATGTATTTCTGATGGTGCATGCATAGGTGTATGTCCAACAAAATCAATCTTTTGGATGAGACCAATGAATTACACCGCTGGACAACCAGTACCTCTTCACAAAAACGGTATCTTCATTAAAGGTTGGGCAGAAGACGCCGCTCTATAAGCAGCATCTTTTAGCACATTCTTTTTTCTTATTTTTAATTACTCTTGAGATTTTTTCTTGATCTCTTTTGGTAAACTCTTTACAAAATATTTTAGAAATTTATCTTCTTTATCAAAATAAATTTCAGAAAATTTATTGTTTGCAAAAAACTCATTCCATGTTTTTTCAAATACAGGGAATTCATTTGGTTCAAAATCTATTCTAGAAGTTTCATGATGTGCTGCTGGAAAAATATCTGAAATCTCAATTGGTATTAATCCTAAAAGAGGATTGTATTGGCAAACTTGAAATGATTCAAAATCTTTAGTTTTCTTTTTTAGTCCAGCATATTCATGTGAAAGATATCCTGGTTTTGAACTTGATTCTTTGGTTATGATCAATTTCTTTTTCTTTGATTTGAATTTTCTAACTATTTTATGGAATGATTGAACTTCTGGTCTATATTGATCCTCTTTACTGAATAAGAAAATTGCCTTTTCTTTAAATTTGGGAGTCCCTAAACCTAAAAACTGATAGTTTTCAGTCATAACCTCAATCATTTCAAATAACTTTGGATGTGCTCTTGCCTTTTTAATCACATACTCCCATAACCTTCCCTCATAGATTGCTTGTTTTACTTTGTCAACTTCTAGTTTAATTGCATACAAATTATGAACTGCTAATTGATTGATCTTTTCAGTGGCTTCTAATTGACGAAATTCAGCTGGAGTATATTTTGAACATATTTCACAATTACATGGAAATGTGGAAATATCTGATAAATATCGTGTACCGTCATCTGTGATGTATCTAAGTTGTTTTGCATAAAGCATGTATGATGCTGAATCAAAAGTATCACATCCCAAAGCTATTGCAAATGGTATGGTGAGAGGATGTCCTGCACCAAATAGATGTAAAGGAATTGAATGTGGCATCTGTTTTTTTGCAGCCACTATCATCTGTGCTAATAATCTATATTCGTAGGACTCCATAAATTCAACTGGGCTTCCTAGTGCAAGCATCTGAAATCCCATGTTGACTAAACTTTTTGTAGATTTTCCAACAAGATCAAAATGTTCTCCTCCTTGAATTGGACCTATCCAAATTTGACCATTGTCTTCACTATCCTTTAGAGTTTGTTTACAAACATCTAGAGTATGTTTTACGTAGGCCTCTGCTTTTTTAATTGGCATTCCATATCCTGTTGGTTTATCAAGTGGAATTGCAAAATCAGTTAAGATACCTCTTTCAAAGTTTGCCATATCTGGTGGCAACACATCAACATCTCCGTATTCAAGAACTTGATAACCTCCAGAATCTGTCATTACTCCGCCATCGAAATTAATTATTTTGTGAATTCCTTTCTCAACTGCTTCATCACCATAGCTATTTTTTGTAATGTAGGCATTGGTAATTACTAAATCAAAACCAATCTCTTTAATTTTTTTAGATGGGATTGTCTGTTTGATTGGATGAATAACTGGTACAAAAGCTGGAGTCTCAATTTCACCATGATTGGTATACAAGGTCCCAATCCTTCCGGCTAAATCAGTTTTAGAGATTTCAAACAAGTAATTACACAAATTCAAAGGCGTTATTTAATCAATCAACAAAAAATTTTCCTAAATCATTATTTTTTCTCACTATTTCTAGCCAATCTACTACTTCATTTCCATTTTTATTCATAATTACACTCATAGTTTTTTCAAACACTTCTGCAACTGTTTTCCCACTGACATTAATCTGAAATGTTTTTTCTTGAAATTTACCCATTGCATCATTTGTTATAATTCCTAAAATTTCGCTACCTGCATTGTCTCTGATTTTATCATCATCATATTTTCTATCTTCGTAAACTGAAATCAAATCATAGGGACTCCTTCGTAATACTATCATTATTTTTACTTGGTTTTTTCTTAAAACATATGGTGCCAAATGCCCGACGATAATACTATTTTCCAAAGTTTTTGATTCAAGAATTTTTTCAAGCGTTTCAACATCTACATCATTTGTATTTCCATTTTTTTCAAATAGTCCAGAATCTTTTGCAATTTTATTAATATCGATTATTGATAGTTTCATTTTATCTGCAATTAGTTGTGTGATTGTGTGCTTTCCTACACCTGGATTACCTGTAATTGCTATTGACATGATATGAAATCATGATTAACCAGATTAAACGATTTCTGCAATACTAATAAGTAGAATTAGATTTTTGACAGTATTGCAAATTGGTTTACTAGGAAAAGCAAATGTTGGTAAATCCACATTCTTCTCAGCTGCAACTGAAACACCTGTTGCAACAGGAAATTTCCCTTTTACAACAATTGAACCTAATGTAGGAGTAGCATATGTTAAAGCAGATTGTGCTTGCAAACATTTTGAAATTAAACATGAAAATGAATTATGTGTAAATGGTACACGCTTTATTCCTGTTAGACTAATTGATGTTGCAGGGTTAGTCCCAGGAGCTCATGAAGGTAAAGGATTGGGAAATCAATTCCTTGATGATGCACGACAAGCTGAAGTTTTAATTCATGTTGTAGATATTGCTGGAACAACCGATATTCAAGGACAACCAGTTCCAGTTGGAACGCATGATCCATTAGAAGATGTTGCCTTTGTTCAAGATGAATTTGATCAATGGTTTGCAGATATTTTAAAAAGAGAATGGGATAAAATTACAAGAGAAATAGATCAAAAACGTGCAAAACTAACTGATGGTATTGCAAAAAGATTTTCTGGATTGGGAATTAAAGATTTTCAAGTTCAAGAAATTCTTCAAAAATTGGGGTTCATGGCTAAAAATCCAAAAGAATGGGTAGATGATGACATTGAAACTTTTGTCAAAGAATTAAGAAAGAGTACAAAGCCTATGATTATTGCAGCAAACAAGGCAGATCTTTGTCAAGACTTGGACATAATTACGAAAATTACTGATAATGTAATTCCATGTAGTGCTGAAACTGAACTGCTTTTACGAAAAGCATCAAAAGCTGGAATTGTAAATTATTCTTCTGGAGACGAAGGATTTACTCCTGTTGAAGGAAAAGAAATTCCTTTACCACAACAAAAAGCACTTGATTTAGTAAAATCGGTTTTTTCAAAAATTAATTCTACGGGAATTCAAAAAATTCTAAATACTGCTGTTTTTGATTCTCTAAAATATATCGTTGTGTATCCTGTAGAAGATGAAACTAAACTTACTAACAAAGACGGAGTAATTTTACCTGATACAAAATTAGTTCCACAAGATTCAACTGCTAAAGATTTAGCAGGATTGATTCATGCAGATATCGCAAAGGGATTTTTACATGCAATAGATTGTAAAACAAAACAAAGGATTAGTGGAGATCAAAAACTCAAAAATGGCGATGTAATCAAAATTGTTTCTACATTAAGTCGTGGTTGATATGTTGGGATTGGGAATAGAAAGTACTGCTCATACATTTTCTTGTGCAATAATTGAAAAACGTGGGAAAAAAGGAAAAATTCTTTCAGATATTAGAAAAATCTATCGACCTGAAGAGGGGGAAGGGATTCATCCTAGAGAGGCATCACGTCATCATATTGAGAATAGTTCCCAAGTACTATCTGATTGTCTTCAAGAAGCAAATATCACAGTCAAAGATTTGGATATTGTTTCATATGCTGCAGGACCAGGTTTAGGCCCATGTTTACGTGTGGGTGCTATAGTTGCTAGATCTCTTTCTTCATACTACAAAATTCCAATATATCCTGTAAATCATGCAATTGGACATATTGAATTGGGAAAATTACTAACTGGCTCAACTAACCCTCTAGTACTTTTAGTATCTGGAGGGCATACTATGCTTTTGGCATTTCTAAATAAACAGTGGAGAGTATTTGGAGAAACATTGGATATTACTTTAGGCCAATTATTAGATCAATTTGGACGTTCAATTGGATTTGCATCTCCATGTGGAAAAAATATTGAAGAGTTAGCGTCTACATCTTCAAACTATGTTACATTACCCTACTCTGTAAAAGGTAATGATGTATCGTTTTCTGGATTATTGTCTGCAACAAAATCAGTTGCAACAAAAAGTAAGGTAGATGCGTGTTATTCACTTCAAGAAACTGCATTTGCTATGATAAGTGAGGCAGTAGAACGTGCTCTATCCTTTACAAGAAAAAAAGAATTAATGATTGTTGGAGGAGTTGCTGCTAACAAACGATTATCTGAAATGCTAAAAGATGTTTGTAAAAGACATGGTTGTAAATTTTTTGTTGTTCCATTAAAATATGCTGGAGATTGTGGAAGTCAAATTTGCTGGACTGGTTTATTAGAGTCTCAAATAAAACCTGGTGTAGAATTAAAAGATACGTTTGTTACACAATCTTGGAGATTAGATTCTGTTAAAATTGATTACTAATTTTTGTTTTCACCAATGGTCTGTTCAATAATTTTAACCCAACTTTTAGTATTGAAGACTCCGAACTTGTAAGTTTGTTCACCATCATCTGTTTTTGCTGTAAAACATACTTTTTTCATCAATAATCCTTCTTTCCATGTTTTTGTTACTTTATCTAACGAAATATCTAATACTGTATCTCCAAAATGTTTAGAAAAGTCCATTATTCTTGCATTAGTTTTATCAAATGCTAATCTTTTGTTTGTTAATGTTAGTATTCCTGCACCTAGATTATCTTCACTACAATCTTCTTGCTTGATTCGTTTTTCTCCTTCATCCATGATTAATTTTTATTGAATTCCTCTGGATATAATGTTAATGAAATTAGTCAAAAAAGGTGCTGAAGCAGATTTGTATCAAACTAAATGGCAAAATTCAAAGGCGATATTAAAAATTAGAAAAATCAAAACATATAGGAATTCTTCTCTTGATTCAAAAATTCGTAAACAAAGAACTATCAAAGAATCTCAAATGCTCTCACTTGTAAAATCATTTGGAATACCTACACCTCTCGTATACTTTGTAAATTTAGATAAAACATCAATTACTATGCAAGAGATTTCAGGGACGCCAGTACATGACTTGCCTGAATCAAAAATTATAGAATTATCAAAAGACATTGGGAAATTGGTGGGTACTTTACATAAGAACGGAGTAATGCATGGTGATTTAACAACTTCAAATTTTATTTTGAGTAAAAATACTGTATATGTAATTGATTTCGGATTATCTCAAACTTCAATTAAGCCCGAAGATCATGCTGTTGATTTGAGATTAATTAAAGAAATTCTTAACAGTGCTCATGCCAAAATTATGTTACTTTCATGGAAAAATTTTCTCAATGGTTACAAATCTGTAGTTGGTCATGCCTATTATTCTAAAATAACTAAATTGGTCTCAGAAATAGAAAGTCGTGGAAGATATGCGCAAGTCGTTTGATCTATTTTTTGTATCTTCTAATAATCACAAATATCAAGAAGCTAAGATTATTTTAGATTCTCTGGGAATTGATATTGGATATTTAAAATCAAATTTAGAAGAAATTCAATCAATCTCTCTTGATACTATTGCAATGGCAAAAGCTAGAGATGCATTTTCTAAATTTAAAAAACCTGTTATTATTGAAGATGATGGTTTATTCATAGACTCAATTGATGGATTTCCAGGTCCGTACTCTTCATATGTTTTCAAAACAATTGGGAATAAAGGAATTTTAAATTTATTAAAAAATAACCGAAAAGCAAAATTTGTTTCAATTATTACTTATTGTGATAAAACAATTTTACAATCGTTTGTAGGTGAGCTAGATGGAAAAATATCTAAAATTCAAAAAGGTAAAGGTTGGGGATTTGATCCAATATTTATTCCAAATAATTCCAAGAAAACATTTGCAGAATTAAATAATAAAAATGAATTATCACACAGATACAAGGCGCTAAAAAAATTCTCTAAATGGTATTTGCATAAGTAGGAATAAAACGATCAATAAATCGTTCGTTATTTTGTAATATTGATATTCTTGAAACAATACTTTCATCCATTATTGAAAATATTTTACTTTGCTTTGCAATTTCTTCACTAAACCTTTTCACTTCTTCCATTTCTAACATGTTTGTATATTCTAATCTGTTTGTTGAGCGTCCAATATGCATGTATGATTTTATTTCGATAAAGTGCGGACTTGCTTTTCTAAACATTTCTGCAAATGCTGGAATTGATTCTTTTTGATCATTATGATCCCTGATCAATGTAATTCTTAACACTGTCCTTGTTTTCAAATCTTTTAACATGTCCAGTGTCCTATTCCATCTTTCCCATGAATCATCGTATCTTGGCTTGTTTATTTTTATAAACGATTCATAGTCTGCAGCATTGGTTGACAGATACAATTGTGTTGGTAATGCATCTTCGTCTTGTAATTTTTGAATCATATCTGGCTCTTGTCCATTAGTTACAAGAAAAATTGATTTTGTTGCTTCAAATGTTTTTAGATATTTAATTAATTCTGGAAGTTTAGGATACATTGTGGGTTCTCCAGAAAGTGAAATGGCATAATGTGCAGGCAATAAAGATTCATCTAATCTTTCTTTGTCATTTCTTGAATCACCGTAAAACCCATTGATCAATTTTTTTCGTTCAGCCATCAATTTTGTTAAAATCTGTTCTGGTTCTGCAACTTGTTCTGGTTTCATTTGCATAGAATCATAAAATTCCATTGGTCTCCAACAATACACACATCTATTTTCACAATACATGCCAGCAGGGGAAAATTCCATACATCTATGAGTTGAAATTCCATAAAACTTGTGTTTGTAACAACTACCTTCATGCTTGAATGATTTTTTTGTCCAATGACAAAGTCCTACAGTTGAATGATCTGCTACACCGTACTTTGCTTTTTTTAATTGTGCGGTAATTACAGGTCTGATCTGAAGTAATTGCTCATCGTCCTCTTCGACAGTTTCTCCAGAGCAACTCATTAGTTCAGATCGTGTTCTGGTTTACTTAAATTGATCGAGATTTTTGTCCAACATGGAAACTTTTCTCAAATCTATTGATATTTTTAGTCGATTCTAGAGTGAGGTTTAATAACTGGATCCTCGAGGTATTTTTAGGCTTTGAACAAAATACACTCGATATCTTTCTTACTGTTACTTGTAACCACATTGACTAGTATGCCGATTAACCCGGCTTTTGCTGCAGTTGATGACTTTGATAATGATGGAGTTGCTAATTCCGTTGATTTATGTCCTAATTTACGAGAAGATTATGAAGGTACAATAGACGGTTGCCCATCAAATTTTGTTCCATGGTATGATGAAGATTATGATGGAATAGAGGATCACCTTGATCAATGTCCAAACCTTAAAGAAAAGTACAATAAATTCCAAGATGAAGACGGTTGCCCTGATACACTTCCTGGTACAGGATCTGGTGGTGCAGCAGATTCAGATGGTGATGGCTTTATCGACTTGGTTGACTTGTGTCCAAATCAACCAGAAACTTTCAATGGAATTTTAGATAGAGACGGTTGCCCTGATAGTTATGGTTCTGGTGACAGAGATAGAGATGGAGTTCCAGATTATCTTGATCAATGTCCACTAAGCCCTGAAAATTATAATCGATTCCAAGATGAAGACGGTTGCCCTGATACTCTGAAAGATTCTTCTTTCATTGATACTGACAATGATGGTATTCAAGATAAAATTGATTTATGTCCACTAGAACCAGAAGTGTATAATGGTTATAGAGATACAGACGGTTGTCCTGATGTCGCACTAGATACTTCATTTACTGATAGAGACGGTGATGGAATTGCAGATAAATTTGATATTTGTCCTGATCATCCTGAAACTTTCAATAGATTTGCAGATTATGACGGTTGTCCAGATAGTATTCCATCATTTGATGGTACATTAAATGATGCTGATGGTGATAGAATTATGGATGCTAATGATGCTTGTCCATTAGAACCAGAACGATACAATGGTTATCAAGATGAAGACGGTTGTCCAGACATGCCTCCTTATACAAGTGATAATGATTCTGACGGTGATGGAATTCCAAATAGTATTGATCAATGTCCAAATGTAAAAGAAACTTACAACCAGTTCAAAGATGAAGACGGTTGTCCTGACTTTGTAACATCTGATAAAGGAATTCCAGATTCTGACGGTGATGGAATTAATGATTACTCTGATTTATGTCCAAATCAACCAGAAACTTACAATGGTATTTTTGATAGAGACGGTTGTCCTGATAATGACTCTTCATCTGATAGAGACGGTGATGGAATTCCAGATAATTTAGATGCATGTCCAACTGCAAAAGAAACTTACAATAATATCCAAGATGAAGACGGTTGTCCAGATGGTAAGGGTGGATTATTAGGATCAGATTATGATGGCGATGGAATTACTGATATTAATGATAAATGTCCACTAGAACCAGAAACCTTTAATGGTTATCAAGACCAAGACGGTTGTCCTGATATTTCTGTATTGGATTCTGACGGTGATGGTATTAGAGACACATTAGATCAATGCCCTTCAGAACCAGAAACTTGGAATCGTTATCAAGACCATGACGGCTGTCCAGACGATCCAATAGAATTAGACTCTGATCGTGATGGAATTCCAGATTCTGTAGATCAATGCCCACTTGTTAGAGAAAGATACAATGGTTTCCAAGATGAAGACGGTTGTCCAGACTATCCTGATTACATCACTTCATTAGATTCTGACTATGATGGAATTCCTGATAAATCTGATCAATGTCCTTTGGTTCCAGAAACTTACAATAAATTCCAAGATGAAGACGGTTGTCCTGATTATGTAGGGGATAACAAAGGAACTCCTGATTCTGATAATGATGGAATAAATGATTACGATGATCATTGTCCAAATCAACCAGAAACTTACAATGGAATTCTTGATAGAGACGGATGCCCTGATGATTATATTATAAAGAATGATAGAGACATGGATGGTATTCCAGATGGAATTGATGCATGTCCAACTGCAAAAGAAACTTGGAATAAATTCCAAGATGATGATGGTTGCCCTGATAATGTGACTAAATCATTTGTAGTAGATTCTGATAACGATGGAATTAATGATATTAAAGACAAATGTCCTTTGGTTGCTGAAAACTATAATGGTTTCCAAGATGAAGACGGTTGTCCAGATGTAGATGATACTCAGCCAGATTCAGACGGTGATGGTGTTCCAGATGTAATGGATATGTGTCCACAACAAGATGAAGTTTGGAACAGATATGTTGACTATGACGGTTGTCCTGATACTATTCCAATTTGGGATACAAAGATTGATACCGATGGAGATGGAATCCTTAACTCTATTGACTTGTGTCCAACTGATAAAGAAACTTGGAACAAATACCAAGATGAAGACGGTTGCCCTGACATTGCACCAGAACAATCTCGATACAAACATGATGCTGATTTAGATGGAATTATCAACGAGAATGATATGTGTCCTCTAGAACCTGAAGATTATGACAATGATAGAGATACTGATGGATGTCCAGACCCATAGGAGTATCTAGATGAAAAAACAATATCTTTTAGGATTCTTGCTTTTACTTACCTCAACTATTGGCATGATGCCATCTAGTGCATTTGCTGCTGATCCAATAGATACTGACGGTGACGGTGTACCAAATAATTTAGATCAATGTCCTCACCTTCTAGAAGATTATGATCCTCAATATGGTAACAACATAGACGGGTGTCCTGCAGACTTTGTTCCTTGGTATGATGCTGATTATGACGGTGTAGAAGATCATATTGATAATTGCCCTACTGTAAAAGAAACTTACAATAAATTCCAAGATGATGATGGTTGTCCTGATATATCACCTGTTAATCCAAAAGGAATTGCAGATACTGACGGTGATGGTTATCCTGATTTCATGGATTCCTGTCCAAATCAACCAGAAACTTTCAATGGAATTGACGATAAAGACGGCTGTCCAGATAATGCTTTGACTCAAAAGGATTCAGACCGTGATGGAATCTCTGATGGACTTGATGCATGTCCACTAGAACCTGAAAATTACAATAGATATCTAGATGAAGACGGTTGCCCTGATTTTGTAGATTCTGTTAAAGCACAATACCAATTCCCAGATACTGACGGTGATGGAATTGAAGATAGATGGGATTCATGTATCAATGAACCAGAAAATTATAATAATTATTTAGACTTTGATGGATGTCCTGATGTACCAGGTGTTACATCTTTGAAAGCACCAGATGCTGATTATGATGGAATCCCTGATGATGTAGATGAATGTCCATTTGAACGTGAAAATTATAATAAATTCCAAGATTCTGACGGTTGTCCTGATGAATTAAAATTAACATTTACAGGTGATATTGACGGTGACGGTATTCCTGATATTCTAGACTCTTGTCCATTTAGTCCTGAAACTTATAACAAATATCTCGATTCTGACGGTTGCCCTGATTATGTTGCAGATAACAAATTTGCATTTGATACTGACGGTGATAGAATTATTGATAATTTAGATCAATGTCCAAATCAACCCGAAACTTACAATGGTTTCCAAGATGCTGACGGTTGCCCTGATAAATATAATTCCGCTCTTGATTCTGATCAAGATGGTATCCCAAATGTTTTAGATGCATGTCCACTAGAACCTGAGAATTATAATAAATTCCAAGACTATGACGGTTGCCCTGATTCTGTAGATTCTGTTAAAGCACAATACCAATTCCCAGATACTGATGGTGATGGAATTGAAGATAGATGGGATTCATGTATTACTGAACCAGAAAATTATAATAATTATCTAGACTTTGATGGATGTCCTGATGTACCAGGAACAACTGCAGGTGATATGCTTGATGCTGATTATGATGGAATCCCTGATCATTTAGATCAATGTCCAACATTAGCTGAAAGATACAATGATTTCCAAGATGAAGACGGTTGCCCTGATAGTGTTGATTATAAAACCATTGGTGATTCAGACGGTGACGGTATCTATGATGATGTAGACCAATGTCCTCATGCAAAAGAAACTTACAATAAATTCCAAGACAAAGACGGTTGTCCTGATTACATTGCTGATAATAAAATGACTGCTGACACAGACGGTGACGGCATTCCTGATATCGTTGATTCATGTCCAAATCAACCCGAAACATTCAATGGTTTCCAAGACAAAGACGGTTGTCCTGATAAACTTGCATCAAACCTAGACACAGACGGTGACGGCATTCCTGATGTATTTGATGCATGTCCGCTAGAACCTGAAACTTATAACAAATATCTAGATTCTGACGGTTGTCCTGATTCTGTAGATTCTGTTAAAGCACAATACCAATTCCCAGATTCTGACGGTGATGGAATTGAAGACAGATGGGATTCATGTATCAATGAACCAGAAAATTATAATGATTATCTAGATTCTGACGGTTGTCCTGATGTCTTAGGTGCAGAATCAACAACTCCTACATATGCTGATTCTGACGGTGACGGTTATCCCGATGTAATTGATTCTTGTCCAACAAGCCCAGAAACATGGAACAAATATCTAGATTGGGATGGATGCCCTGATACTGCTCCAGAACAACAAAGATTTGTCCATGATGATGATCTAGATGGTATCATTAATGATGAAGATTTGTGTCCATTTGATCCAGAAGACTATGACGGCGACCGTGATTTAGACGGCTGTCCTGATCCATAGTCTCTTTACTAATTTCCGATTTTAGAAGAATCTATTTAACGTGAGACTTAATAAATACATGATAATAGCGGAGTCAGATAGAATGAAAAAACAATATCTTTTAGGATTTTTACTTTTACTTACATCCACAATTGGAATGCTGCCATCTAGTGCATTTGCTGCTACTCCAATAGATTCAGACGGTGACGGCGTTCCCAACAATCTAGATTTTTGTCCACATCTTCTAGAAGACTACGATCCTCAATATGGTAACAACATAGACGGTTGTCCTGCAGACTTTGTTCCTTGGTATGATACTGATTATGATGGAATTCAAGATCATATTGATGATTGCCCAACTGTAAGAGAAACTTACAATAAATTCCAAGATGAAGACGGTTGCCCTGATTCATCCCCTCAAGGTAAAAAAGGAATCACTGATTCTGACGGTGACGGTTACCCTGATTTCATGGATTCATGTCCAAATCAACCTGAAACATTCAATGGATTTGATGATAAAGACGGTTGTCCAGATAATGCTTCCAATTTAAGGGATAGTGATAGAGATGGAATCTCTGATGGGGTTGATGCATGTCCACTAGAACCTGAAACTTATAATTTCTATCAAGACCTAGACGGTTGTCCAGATAGCGTTGATACTGCTAATTCTGTTTATGTTTTTCCAGATACTGACGGTGATGGAATTGATGACAGATGGGATCAATGT
This sequence comes from Candidatus Nitrosopumilus sp. bin_7KS, assembly GCF_054095835.1. Lineage (NCBI taxonomy): Archaea > Thermoproteati > Nitrososphaerota > Nitrososphaeria > Nitrosopumilales > Nitrosopumilaceae > Nitrosopumilus > Candidatus Nitrosopumilus sp. bin_7KS. Next base: position 67,348 of record NZ_JBSWSO010000004.1, read on the forward strand.
CTAAACGAGCCAGAAAATTATAATGGATATTTGGATTGGGATGGATGCTCAGATACTCTTGGTGCAGATTCTAATGGATTGATTGATTCTGATTATGATAGCATTCTTGATTCTGTAGATGAATGTCCATTTGAACGTGAAAATTTTAATAAATTCCAAGATGAAGACGGTTGTCCTGATGAAATTAAACTTTCAATTTCTGGTGACTCTGACGGTGATGGAATTTTAAATCAATTTGATCTATGTCCTTATACAAAAGAAACTTACAATAAATTCCAAGATGAAGACGGTTGCCCAGATTTAATTACTGATGGTTCGAAAACATATGATACTGACGGTGATGGTATTGTTGACAATTTAGATCAATGTCCAAATCAACCAGAAACTTACAATGGTTTCAAAGACAGTGATGGTTGCCCTGACAAATTAGTATTTACAATAGATTCTGATCAAGATGGCATTCCAAATGTTTTAGATGCATGTCCACTAGAACCAGAAACTTATAATTTCTTCAAAGACGGTGACGGTTGCCCAGATTCATCTGACTCTATCGTCTCATCTTACATATTTCCGGATCTTGACGGTGATGGAATTGATGACAGATGGGATCAATGTCTAAACGAGCCAGAAAATTATAATGATTTCTTAGATACTGATGGTTGTCCAGACATTCCTGGATTTTCAAAATCTGCTTTACCAGATGCTGATTACGATGGAATTCCAGATGAATTTGATTTATGCCCTACATTTGCAGAAAAATACAATGGTTTCCAAGATGAAGACGGTTGTCCAGACACTATAGCATATGATTCCTATGGTGATGCTGATTTTGATGGTATTCCTGATAATGTAGATCAATGTCCTAATTCTAAAGAAACTTACAACAGGTATCTCGATGAAGACGGTTGCCCAGATCAAATTCATGATAACAAACGTACAGTAGATTCTGACGGTGACGGCATTCCTGATATTCTAGATTCTTGTCCTGCTCAACCAGAAACATTCAATGGTTTCCAAGACAAAGACGGTTGCCCTGACAAATTAGTATTTACAATAGATTCTGATCAGGACGGAATTGTTGATGTCTCTGATGCATGTCCACTAGAACCTGAAACTTATAATTTCTATCAAGATGAAGACGGTTGTCCAGACTCTATCATTAGTACAATACCCTCTTACATATTTGCAGATGCTGATGGAGATGGAATAGATGATAGAAAAGATGCATGTCCTGATGAACAAGAGAATTTTAATGGATATCTAGACTGGGACGGTTGTCCTGATGTATTGGCAGCAGATTCTACCACTCCTACAAGACCTGATTCAGACGGTGATGGATATTGGGATGCAATTGATTCTTGTCCAACAAGTCCAGAAACCTGGAATAAATACAATGATCATGACGGTTGTCCTGACACTGCTCCAGAACAACAAAGATTTGTCCACGACGATGATTTAGATGGTATCATCAATGATGAAGATCTATGTCCTCTTGATCCTGAAGATTATGATGGTGACCGTGATTTAGACGGTTGCCCAGATAATTAATAGAATTTTTTGGTATCTTTTTGAATGATAAATATATTCAGTTTGTAAAGTTAGAATATGCTTCCAAAATTTTCTAGTAGGGCATTTTTAGCACCTATGGCAGGTGTAAGTGATCCTGCACTTCGTTTACAATGTAAAAAAATGGGTGCTGGATTAGTTGTAACAGAATTTACAAATATTCATAGTATTATTGCTAAAGAAAGTCAACTCAAAGAAAGAATGCAAACAATTCAAGAATTCATTGAATATTCTGATGATGAGCGCCCGCTTTCAATTCAACTTTTTGGTTCTAATCTTCCTGCGTTAGAGAAAGCTGCAAAGATTGTAGAGCCATATTTTGACATCATTGATTATAACATGGGTTGTCCAGCTCCCCATATTACGCAACAAATGGCAGGTGGTGCATTGTTACAAGAAGTCAATCTAACCCAACAAATTTTTAGCACTCTTGTGAATGCTGTTAAAAAACCTGTAACTTTAAAAATTCGTTCTGGAGTTACAGATGCAAGTAAATTTCTCTTTAGAGATATAGCAGAAATTGCTGAAGATGAAGGCATTGAAATGATTACATTGCATCCTAGAACTGTCAGTCAAGGATATTCTGGAATTGCTGATTGGGATTTAATCAAAGAATTAAAAGAAATTTCTAGTATTCCAATTGTTGGAAATGGTGATATTACTACTCCTGAGGATGCTAAAACTATGATTGATCATACGAACTGTGATTATGTAATGATTGGTAGAGGTGCAATGGGTAATCCGTTTTTGTTTGAACAAATAAATGATTATCTAAAAACTAACTCTTACAATGAATATTCATTCAAAGATAGATTAGATTCTTTTTTTGATTATTTACACATTACAAATCAATACAAGATAAAATTTGCAAACATCAAGGGTCAGGCCATGAGATTTACTAAAGGGATGAAAGGCGGTTCAAAATTACGCTCCAAAATCACTCTTTCAAAAAATATTGAAGAATTAGAAAAAATTATGAAAGATGCATATTCTTTATCTTAAAAATATTTTAAATTAAATAAAATCTCTTTACATTTGTTTATCATATGATTCAATTTTAATTGAATTTTTAAGTAAAATGGACTATTCTTATATATTTCAAGAGTGTATTTTGTGTATGAAAATAGGAATTGAATTTTAATGGCAACAGCTTATGTCCTCATAAACTGTGAGCTAGGTTCTGAAGAATCTGTTATTTCAGAACTAAAGTCTATTGAAGGTGTTGTTGAAGTACATGGTACCTTTGGTGCATATGATATTTTGGCTAAAGTAGAATCAAGCCAAGTCGAAGCACTGAGAGAGACTATCACATGGAAAATTAGGAAAATCCCAAAAATTAGATCAACACTAACGTTAATGGGAATTGAAGGTCAACAATAATCTTCAAAATCCTTCGCTTTTATACTAAAATTGTAATGCTATACCATCCCTTCAAAAAACATGTCCCCCAAAGGGATACCACCCTGAGAGGTTTATTCACCATTCCTCTCAGCAGTTTAATTTACATTAATTCTAATATTTTATAATTTCAATAAAAGAAAATGATTAGAGGGCTTCAGAACCACTCTTTTTAGATGCGATATTCAGAACGCTATCGACATTGGATACGGCAATAATTCCATCTCCGCCTTTGCCTGTAAAAGCTGCATCAGCAATTGCTGTGGAAACTTTCTCTACGTCTGAGTCATCTACTATTGTAGTAACATATGCAACATGGTTGTATTCTGCAGTAACAGTACCAGTCCCTCTACCAGATCTCATTTCTTGTCTGGCTCCAGAACCTCTACCTTTACCTTCTAGAACGGTGTATCCTCCAACAATATCATTTATTGCTTCAGTTACTGCCCCAACCTTGGTTGATTGAACAGTTGCCTCAATTCGTTTCATTTCCATTCTTTTTTTCGTATTGTTTAAAAAAGATCATATGTTTTTATTCAAATTTTATGATACTATGGCTCTAGTTGGTTATGTCATAATCCTCTGACCTTTTTAGTATCTGAGAAAAATAAAATTATGAAAAGTGATGAAAAAAGGTCTCATAGGCTCAATTATCTCTTGAAGTGTTATCTGTTAAATCCTAAAGAAATTGATCTTTATCAAAGAGCAAAGCAAATGGGGGTTACTGATTCAACTGCTAAGGATTACATTAGAACAGTCATAATACAAGCCCAAAAAATCTATGCAAAATAGCTTTCTGACATATATTCATAAATAATCAATTTGAGAGAAAATACACATGACAGATCCATTGTTGGATGATGTAAAAGCTCTTTTGGATAAGGATTTTGGGGATGACAGAATTCTCAAGCAAATTTGTAGAGCGTGTGAAAATAATGAAGTTATCAGTAATTATGAAAGAAATTATGTCCGACAATTAGCTGAAAAACATCTAGGAAGAAAACCTGAATTTACTCCAACTCCTTCAGTTACAGAAAAACCATCAGTTCCTGATGTGATTATGCCTAAAATTCAATCTATTCAACAAACTCAATCATTCCAAACTCAAGTCCCAAGAATATCATATTCAAAATCAAAAAATAAAAAAATTATGTTTGGTATTGGTGGACTAGCTTTAGTAATAATTATTGCAGCAGCAGTTTCTCTTAATGGTCTTCCAACTGGAACTTCAATTAACACTTCATCTGATAATACATCAATTTCACAACCAATTCAAACTGATTTAAAATCCTACAACAAAAAGGATTTAATTTCAATTAGTGGAGTGTCTACTTCTAAAGGAACTGTGAATCTTTCAATAAAGAATCAAAATAATGAAATTGTGTGGGCAGAACAAATATCATTAAAAAGTGATGGAAGATTTTCAACTTTAGCTATTGCAGGAGGTTCAGGATGGGAAAAATCTGGCACTTATACAATTACAGTAGATGATGGTAAAGAAATAAAATCAAACACATTTTCATTTACTGCATAATTTATTCAAATTCTTTCCAATGTGAGTCTACTAAATCTCGTAACTTTTCTACACTTATTTCATTCATATATTCACGATAAACAATGAATTTGTTTTGTTTACCTACATCGTTGTCATAGATGTCTGTAGTGTTTTTGGGTATTGCACCTGATTTCCATTGATTCATTTCAAAAATCCATATTGTTGAATCTGGATTAGAAAAATCAATATCATCACATCCGACAACGTATAGATAACATTTTGTTGCCATGTTTAATTTTTCATGTAACTTTTCATAAGCTATCATCTGTCCTTTTGCTATGTTGATTTTATCATTATGAAATCCCTTAAATTCCAAAATGATGAATCCTCCTCTATGTTCAATTAACCAATCAATATCTGTGCCTCCTGAGGCTATCATTCCATGAACAATAAGATCCCCTAGAACTTCTCTTCCTCGCGTAAACTCTGACTCATCAAAAATCTGGTATTTTGCTTTTGGACTTTTACGATTCATTTGTTTGGATATTTGTTGAGTTTGGATTGGATTTTCTTTTTCATATAACGTATCAATTAAATCCCTTGCTTCATCAGACACTATTTCTAAATTTTTTAACTAAATGATAAGAGATTGTGTAAACTTTAGTAAAGTTTTATGATTTTTCTAATCTATCTACAGAAATATTCATTCCCTGTTCCTTTGTAAAGAACAAAATATTCATCCTGAATTTTTCGATCTTTTTTTGCATTAAGAGCATCCTGATACATTTCAAAATGTTCTACTAAATACAATTGATTACCAGGCTCTGCAAAATAATCAATCCCAACTAAATCAAAACCTCTTTCAGGAGTTAATTTAATTTTTTCATCCTCAAAAATGTCTTTAGTCAACTTAACAAATTAAAAATTATTCATCATAAATCATTAGAGACTTTTCTTCTAATAATGCATGTACATTGTGAACTGAACGATAAACATCTGATTCATTTTTTGCCCCAGTACACACTAGTTTTCCTGATGCAAATAACAATAATACTGTTTTTGGATCTACCATTCTATGAATAAGTCCTGGAAATTGTTCGGGCTCATACATGCTTCTAGGTAATGTTCGAGCAGCTTTTTCTAAATGAATTTTTCCACCCAGATTTATTGATGCGACTATATTTTGAACTGTAATAACTGCATCTTTTTTTATTTTAACTTTACCTTTTCTTAGTTGTTGAACAACTGTGTTAACAGCTTTAATTGCCATCTCTTCTGATTTTGCTCCAGTACATACCATTTTTCCAGTTCGAAAAATTAGAGTTGCAGTTTTGGGTTTTGTTAATCTAAACACAAGTCCTGGAAATTGTTCTGGATGATATTCAGTATCTGGGAATTTTTTAGTAATTTCAATAAGATCAATCTTTTGGTCTACTGATGCTGATGCCACAACATTTTCAACACTAACAATAGGTTTGGTTTGAGGCATAACGAGGGACTTTATATATGGCCTTTATATATACTAGTCAAATTTTTTATTGATTTTTAATTTTCTAATGATGTCCAATCCATTGATAACGATATTCTTCATCTATGATGTCTGATACAATTTCTTTATTTTTGATTTTTGTTTTTGGAATATTTACATCAAAGATTCCTAATTGACCTTTCCATGGAATTGGAATTCGTAATGGTTTAGCATTTTTTAACATAAAACCAAATATTTTAGTTTGAAATTTTTTTGATGCAAAATGATATTTCTGATCTAATTTGATTTCTTTTAATGAATCATATCTTTTAACATCGTATAACTGTGCTTTGCCAATGATTGCACCTGTGATGAATTTTTTATTAATTTTTAATCTTTTAGAATCTTCTGTCCTAATTTTTAGTGGAGAATGAATTAACAATTCTCCACGAAATTCTGTATTCCAATTTCTTAATTCAATAGTTTTTTTTCCTGAAATAATTAAATCAGCAAATGGTTGTGAAACTGAAAGACATTTCAAATCTATTATTCGGTAGCTGCTTTGATATATTGACCTGGGTTTTTACCTTGCCCTTCTGGCAAATTTGTTATACCTCCATTCAAACTTTCAGTTACTATGCCCTTACTTGCAAGTACTTGAGCAGTCATTAATGATGTATTTCCAGCCATACAAATTAACAATGATTTACCTTTAGAACCGTCTAGATCTTTACTTAATTCTTCAGGAATTTGTTGTGTAGATAACAATTGATTAATTGTACTGGCTTTGGGTATTATAATTTTCTCTTTATCTATTCCTAAAGATTTAGCAATCATTTCAATCCCTTCTTCTTTTGGAGTATATGATGTATGTACCCATATTATTTTATCATATTCTTGTACACTTGCTGATGCTTCATCTAATGAGACTTGCATACGCTGATTATTTGACATTGCTTCTAGATTTTTCCTATACTTTTCAATACCGTCTGCAACTACAACTACAAATTTACCTTTATCTCCATTACTGAGCATTTCTAAAACCGAATATAGGGCCAACGCAGTACTTTCACCAATATTGTGACCTTTCTCAACAAAGAATTTGAGTAAGTGTTTTGCCTGTCCAAAATCAACTTCGTGTTGAGCAGCATATGCCTCTGGATTATACAATTTTAATCCGTCTGCCTTTGCTTTTGTTCTAATTCCTGCTACATCTTGACCTGGAATTGGGAATACTACGTGAATTGCCTTTTTACCATATTTTTCATCCATGTATTTACTTAATCCTCCAGATGTACCACCTGTTCCAAAAGAACACACAATTCTATAATCTTCTAATGAATCTCCATTTTCATGTAATTGCTGATCAATTTCTACTGCTGTAATTGTTCTATGAGCTTGAATGTTTAATTCGTTATCATATTGTTCTGGACAAAAACATCCATACATTTTAGAAAGTAATTTTGCAAGATTGATAATATCTTGTGCAGCTAATAGTGTTTCAACTTCAGAAATTGATTTATCGTAAATTATAGGATCAAAACCCAATTCGGCTAATTGAGAACGAATATTTGCTGCCGTTGCTTTTGCTTTTAATGCATCAGCATCACTATCTTTCATTCCAGGAGCGGGACAAATATCCATATCCAAATCCATTATCCGAATATTTTCATCTCTTAATTCCTTAAAGACTCCTTCTTGTAATTTCCTTGAAACAAGTGATACAACAGTCAATCCAAGTTTTGACATTTGTCCAAGAGCAATTCCAAAATTACCTGATGTTGCTTCAATAATTGTTTGATTACTTTTCAACTTCCCAGTTTTAATTGCATCATGCATAATGTGAATTGCGGGTCTAATTTTGATTGAACCTGATACTAAGTTTGCATCAAATTTTCCATACACTTTCAAGTCTAAATCTGAAATGTCTAGTTTGTAGAGATTTTTTGCACATTCCTTAAAATCAGTTGTAAGGTCAATTAACGGCGTTGCGTTCACAACTTTTTCTCCTTCTAAGTGCGGAATTTTACTCCAAATCTCTTGCTCAAATTTTTCCAGTAGAGGTTTATCATAATCAGTTTCTGACATATTTTCTCTAGGTGCAGTCAATTTTTTGCTCATATAAAATATCTGATATTATTTGAAATTGATTCATTTTTGATTTTACTTCATACATCTAAAATACCGATAACTTTGTTTGGAATATCTTTTAGTCTACTAACTGCCATGGTTTTTTCATATCCTAAATGCCTAAGATTATTTGCTATGGTGGTGGCTCTAACTGTATTTGTGCCCAATCCTAAAGCCACCATGCTAATTCCTAAATTTTTGAAAGATTTAGTCATATTTCTTACTGCATCAGGATCTGAAGGTTCCCCATCAGTTAATGTCAAAAAAATATCTGGCCTCTTTGATTGTAAAATTGGAAACATTTTATCATAAACTTCAGCTAATGGCGTTGAACCGTTAGCAACAATTTGTGTTAATCTTTTTGCAGTGATACTATTCCATTTTACATTTTCTGGTTTAATTGACCAACAAACCATTGATCTATTTTCAGTGCTAAAAGCATAAACTGCAAATTTCACTTTAAGAAAAGATAATACTTCACATAATGCTAGAGTTGCTTTTTTATATTCAATTGCATCTGATGCAATACTGGATGAATGATCTAATAGAATAACAATTTTTGTTTTAATTGATTTTTTAACATCTGTAAAAAATGGCTCATTACCTTCAATGTAATTCTCCTCATCAAATTCATCTCCTGAACTGAGATGTTGTTCTTTCCAACCCATTTTCCATTCTTTGAATTTTGTTTTTAATCCATTAATCAAACTCATATCATAGATTGTTGTTTCGTCTACATTTCTTATTGATGGAGTTTGAATTCCTATTATTTCAGTTGCTAATCCTTTATTTTCTGTTTTTTTATTTTCATCTAATAGTACTTTGTATTCATCATAAACATCATCTCCTCTAATTACGGATTTTGGATCAATTGTGCCCAATTCACCTTCTTTATTTTTAGAAATTATTTTGAGTACTTTTAGCAATTCTTCTTCTGATAATGCCATTCCAGCTTTCATAAAAGGCAAAGAAATTGGAATGGTTAGAAGAGAATCAATATCTAATATTTTTATTATTTCAGTGATATTTTTTTCAATCCAATCGGTATCATGTTTTTTTTCAATTGCTTGATCAACAATTGATTTGGCAAAAATTACTGCTTTTTTTATTTTTTCAAAGTCACTTGGTTGAATTTCACCTTTCAATGCCCCAAACATGAAATATTGATAAAATGCCTCTATAATCCTCGCTTTCCCATATACTGTGTGTAATTGTGGTCTTGCTACAAGCATATACGTATAATTGAAAATGATTTCTTCATCCATACCCCTCCAAATCTTTCTTCCCAATTTTTCAATTCTTTGAGCCTCCATTGAATTGAGAATAAATCCAAATGCATGATCATCACTGAGAATTTTTTTGCAATATTTTATTCTCATGGCCTCATACCATAATGATGTTCTAAATTGACGATATTTTTGAAAATCATTCCCAATTCGTTTTTCCATTGGAGTTAAGATTACTTTGTTTTCTTTTAGACGTGTTTTTGTTTCTGTTTTATCTGAAATTTCTACAATTATGTTTTCATTTTCAGACCATCTTCTAACAAGAAAAGTTGCTATTTCAACTAAAGAATCATTTTGTAATTGAATTGCTTGCATTTAGTTTCCAAACATTGAAGTTATGATGTCACTTACTTTTTGATATTCTATATCGCCCCATTGTGTATAGACATTTCCAAAAACAATCTTAGCTACTTCTTTTGCTGCCATACCTTTATCTAATAATTTAGCAAAAGCAATTGTTTCTCTTAAGCTTGGTGAATAAAATAATTCTTCAACTGCAGCCGCCTGTCTTAATGTATTTGCTAGTTTAACTGCTTGAATTATCTCTGATTCGTGATTTCCTGAAACGTATTTTTTTATAATTTCTAATTCTATATTCTCAGGTGGATATTCTAATCTAATTCTTACTGGAAATCTACTAAGTAATTGTGGTGGCAATTCTTTTGTTCCACTATGTGTTAATGGATTAATTGTTGCAACTACAAACCAATTTTCTTTTGCCTTGATTACTTCACCTGTAGATTCTTTTAAGACAATTTGACGTCTGTCATCTAATGCTTCATCTAACCTAAGTAAAACATCTGCTTCTGCTGAATTGATTTCATCTAGGTATAGTATATCTCCACTTTTCATTGATTTGATTAACAGACCTTCGTCAAAACTAACTGTTCCATCTGTTAGTGTTTTAGTACCCACCAAATGACTTTCTCTAGTTCTTAAACTAAAATTGATGGAATCTAAATTGATGTTTTTATTTTTGGCAAAATCCCTTACCAGTGATGTCTTTCCCGTTCCTTTTGGACCAATTATGAGCACAAAAAGACCTGCCTCAAATGCTTTGTTTAGAATTTGAATTGAATTATTCCAGTCTAGATATTGAGTTTCTACCAAAGTATGTTTTCAATGAATTCTACAATATTTAATATTAGATCTAAGAATCAAATGATTCTATTTTTGTAAATGCTTCTTGTAGTCTTTGATGTAGCGTTTTATTCCATTCATCAAATCCTGATGGATCTTTTGGATAATTATTATAATGTTCAACTAACCATTGATTTTCTTTAGAAGTATATCTGAGTCCATCTGCAACTGTTTTATTCATTGCACCTCTAATTATCATTCCAATCTTACCTAATCCTGAAAAGTCTGGATGTTCTCCTTTACTAATTGATTCAGCATCAAGTTTTCCCAAAAAGTGTTTCATTCCATAACTAATTTGTTCATTAGACATTTGTTGAATTAATCGTCTAAAGAGTTCAAGACCTGCAGTTTTGTATCCGTATTCTTTGATGTAATCTAAATTGTATTGCCATAAACCTGCTTCAGAAACATCATTTGCTTCTAATGCTTGGGCCACATTGTTTCCTAAAATTGTACCTGCAATTAAAGCGGGCCCAATACCACCCGCATCAATTGGTTTTGGCATCCATGCTGAATCTCCTACCATCACGTATCCTCCTGAAACCATACAATCGTTTTGTCTTCTAACTGAAACTTGGAACACTCCTGAATTATTGTTAATATCTTGAGGTTCTTCTGATAACTTTGCATTTTTAATTGCAGTATTTCTGTAAAGGTATTCTTTCATTAATGATTCAACATTATCTTTTTTCCCTAATCGTTTGTTTCTTTTATCTAGTAGGGATTTTTCAACTCCTAAACCAATGTTAACTTTAGTATCTCCTTTTGGAAAAACCCATCCATATCCACCAGGAGCAATGTCTTGATCTAAATGAATAATACAATAATCTGGATCAAATTCAGTAAGATCGTTTTGACCTTTTTCAAAATGCATGATATATCTTCCAGTTGATTCTAAATCACGTCTATCGATTCTTTTTTCTACTTTGGTAGAGTTCTGAAGACCATTTCTAAGCATAGATGTGACTCCTGTTGCATCAATTACAATCTTTGATGTTTTTTTGAATGGCTGTTTTGTTTTGTTATCCACTCCTTGAATTCCAACTGCTTGTTGTCCTTCGTAAATTAAACCTGTAACATTAATTTCATATTCAAATTCAATTCCCATTTTTTTACATCTTTCATTTTGAATTTCTGGTAATTTTTGACGATTTAGCATAAACCCATCACCGTCAAAAGGAATTGAAGTTTCTTTATCTGGGGAGAATGCCATTACTCCTTTTACATCATGTTCAATTTCTGGTTTGGTCCATTCAACTTTGATTCTCTCTGTCATAAAATCAACTGCTTCTTTGGAGCATGCATCTCCACATACCCATCCAGCTAGTGATTTTCGACCTGGTACAAATTCTGTATTCCTATCAACAATTAAGATTTTCAAATTTTGTTTTGAATAGTGAGAAACAGCTTGTGCTGTAATTGTACCTGCAAGACCTCCACCTGCGATTATAACATCATAATCTGCCAACGATATTGGGGTTTGTCTATCGGTATTTAAAATAATACCATCAAATAGTATGTAAAATCAATAACTCAAAATTATTGATCGATAAAAGGGGTCGGTTCGTCGCGGCGTCTTCAAAGCTTTCGCTCAGACTGGAGCGGCTAATATTTCCTCATTCCCAAATTGTATGGTTGTTTTATTCCTATTTAATCTAGTTGGCATTGTGAAAAATTCCTGTAAATATTTTGACAGTGTCTTTTCTGTTGTAAATTGGTGTGTGGATTTTTAATTTTATTGTCTCTTTTTCACTAATCATTAGATTGCCTTTGATCAATTCTTGTTTATCTAGTCTCATGTGGAACCTAGAATCTTCTGTTCTTTCTTCAATTTCTTCAGTTAAGTCATTGATTTGTTCATCTGTTAATCGTTCAAGCATTTTACTCATCAAATTTTGAGCCTGTTTTTTTACAATTTTTGCCTTTAACATGATGATTGGATTTTCATAATGTCCTTCTGTTTCTTCAATTGTAAAACACTCTTCTTTGAGATTCAAAACATCTTCAAAAGATTGAAAAATTTTTGAAATATCTTCTGTTGCATGAACAATTACATCGATTGTAATTTCAATCTTATCTACCATGATATTGTAAAAGAATAACTTTGTTGGTTATGCTTCTAGTAATTTTGTTTCTTTGTCTGCAGTTCTGATGAGTTTTACTTTCTCAAGACCTACATGTCTTACTCTGATTACTCTCTTGAATGCTGCCATAATGTCTGAATTAATTTTACTGTAACATGTTGCTTGAACAAATTGATCAATTGTCATTTCTGGAATTGTTTTGTTAATTACTTCTTGAGCAATTAATCTTAGAGCATGTTGTCTGGATGTGTTTAATGTTCTATGTGTTAGAGCCAATAATTTGATTCTAAAGACATAGCCATCTTTTGTTTTAATATCAATACTGTAATTAATTTTTGATGATCCTCTTCTTACTAAACTACGCAAAAATTCTTTTGAATATTCATATCTCTTGAAAATTGTTGTAGCTTTGTCTCCATCAATCTTGTGAATTTGGAAATAGATTTTGTATTGATGTTGTGAAGGATCTCCTTTTAGAATATCATATAGTGTCACTTCGATAACTCTACCTACTGCATTTTCGTCATCTGTAATTGGAACATATGCGATTGGGACATTGTTAAATGAATCTGGTGCATATACTGTAACCCAGCGTTTTTCTCGCCACTTGTCCTTTACTCGACCTTTTCTACGTGCCAATTATTAACGACCTTTGAACCCAAAATATAAGGGTATATCACTAGATCTCTTTCTGATTTCCCATGTAACTCTGTAAAACACTAGGGATTCTAATGTGGCCATCTTTGGTTTGGAAATTCTCCATTATTGATACTAAAACTCTGGTTGTAGCTATCAAAGTACTGTTTAGAGTATGCACGTACTGTGTATCTTCATTTGTCTTATCTCTAAATCTAATCTTCAATCTCCTTGCTTGATAATCTAAACAGTTTGAACATGAAACAATTTCTCTGTATGCGTTTTGTCCTGCCATCCAAGCCTCAATATCATATGTCTTTGCAGAAACCTTTCCCATATCTCCTGATGATAGTAACATTACTCTATGAGGAATTTCCAAGTTTTGATAAAATTCTTCAGCCACTGCTAACATTTTTTCATGTTCTTTCCAAGAATCTTCAGGTCGTGAAAATACGAATTGTTCTATTTTATCAAATTGGTGAACTCTGAAAATTCCTTTCTGATCTCTTCCATGAGCTCCTGCTTCTTTTCTAAAACATGGGCTAACTCCTGCATATCTTAATGGTAATTCTTTTCCTTCCAGAATTTCTTTTGCTCTCATAGCGGCCATAGCGTGTTCGGATGTTCCTATAAGATATAGATCCTCATCTTCAACTTTGTAGATTACTTCTTCAAAATCATCAGCAATTACAGCTCCTTCCATAGATTCTCGATTAATCATGTATGGGGGTTGAACAAGTGAATACTCTTTTTTTGCCAGAAAATCTAATCCATAGTGGATTAATGATTGATTTAATCTAACAAGATCATTTTTCAAATAATAAAATCTAGCTCCTGCTACTTTGGCAGCTCTTTCTAGGTCTACCAAATCTAAATTCTCAGAGATATCGATATGGTCATTTATTTTAAAATCAAAACTTGGAATTTCTCCCCACTTTTTGATTTCTTTATTTGCATTCTCATCTGCTCCAATAGGAACTGATTCATGAATGAGATTTGGAATGGTTAATGCTAATTTAGAATATGTATTTTCAATTGTTTCCTGACCTGTTTCTAATTTTGTAAGATCAGCTGAAACTTGAACCATTTCATTTAAAATTTGAGTTGTATTTTCTCCTGCTTTTTTCTTTTGAGCAATTTGAATACCTATCTCATTTTTCTTTTTTCTTAACTCATCTGTTTTGATAATAAATTCACGTCTTTTTTGATCAGATTCTATTAGTGTATCTAAATCAAAATCAACAGCTCTTGCTTTAAGCATCTCTCGAATTACTTGTGGTTTCTCTTTGATTAGTTTAGGATCTAACATTATTCGATCACCTTTAGAGCAACTTGGATATGTTCCATAACTTCATCGACTGTACTTGTAAGCTGTTTCATGTTCTTCTTACTTTCAAAATTAAAAACTAGTTTGTTATCAATATTTTCAACATAAAGACTCAATCCTTCTGGAAAATCTACATTGTCTGGTTCTAAGGCTTTTTTCACAGCTTCAGCTTTTTCTTTTGATATATTATTGAGAATTACTTGAACTTGGCACGTTAACGACATTTACTTCTAAATAGTTAAGAAATTCATCCAATTTGTCTTTAGTTATTTTGGCTCCTGCAGCAGCATTATGACCTCCTCCAATACCGTCAAATCTTTCAGCTCCATTTCTCATAATTTCACTAAGATTGATGTCTGATGTACATCCAAAAGATTTCCTTGATGAGAACTTTATTGTATTCTCTTCTCCTTTGGTTCTCAATATTACAATTTTTCCAGAGTTTTTAGGTGATCCTGCAATTAATGATGAAATAGTTCCCGTCATTGTTTCTGGAACTATGTCTTCGCCATTGACCATTACACATGTCTCACTTTCTGAAATTCTCCATCTTTCATTTGATAAAATATTCATATATTCTCTGATCATTTTTCTATAATCTGTTAGGATGGTTTCAGCTTCTCGTAGGATTTTATTCCTATCTCCCATACATACTGCCATTCCAACTCCTGAGCGATTAATTCTGCCACAAGAGTTTAACATTGTTGAAAATTCTCGTCCATCTCTTAGGAAACTTCTGTTGTCTTCTCTTGGAAATGTATAGGTATATCCGATTAATTCTGACATTATTTCAGTCGTATTTTTTCCAGATGCAAATTTTGTAATTGATTCTATGACTTGTCTTTTTTCTTCCTCATTAAGATCTGCTGGCACTCTCCATCTACCTTCTTCCTTGAGATTAACTCCTGATGATTTTAGTAGTGAAAAACATGCTTCTCTGTTCCAGGTTAATCCTTCAATGAATGGTTGAGATGTAAATGCCAAAGAATCTGCAAGAGGTCTTGTTTCTCTTCCAACTAGCAACAAGTCTAAATCTATATCTACTAAACCCAGTTCTTTGGCGGTATTTGCAATTTCAAAATTTTTACCTGTAAATGATTTTCTTTCTCCTTGGTCTTGTCTGTCTCCCAAAGCAGAAACAATAGCAATTGCAGACAAATCTGAATTTCTTTCATCTAGTGCTTCCGAGGCTAGATATGCCATTCCTCCAGCACAAATATCAGATCCTCCATCAATTCCATATTTCCAAGAATTTATGACATTTTGATTATCTAATTCCTCATCTGGAATTTGGTGATGATCTAAAACAATCCAATTATCTCCTAATGTTTTGTCTAATTCATTTGCAAAACCTCCTCCAAGATCAGTAACTATATGAAAATCTCTAGAATCTGTTTTGAATGACTCTAGAACATTTTTACTAAATTCCTTTGATGTTCTAACTGTACAATTGGCTCCTGCTCTGATTAGGGCTTTAGTGATTATACTTCCTGATGTTAATCCATCACAATCAATATGTGTTGTAACAGAAATTGATTTTTTTGATTTTATACAATCTAAAATTTTATCTTTGAAAAATGACAGTGATTCATCTAGTGATTTTGTCATTACTCTAGTTGAGCAACCACGGATTTATACTTCCATGTTTTATCAATTCTTCCAATTCTTTTGTAGTAGACTGATAGTCTGTGAACTTTGGCTTCAATTAATTCCAAAGATCTTACGTTTCTGTTATCTCCTTTGTTTGCTTTGAGGTGTTTTTGAAGACCTACTGCTTTTGTAACAATATTTCCTAAATCTTCAGGCATCTCTGCTTTCAAATCATTTTCCTCTAAAATCTGACCCATACTTTTTTTGGTAATTGATTTGATTAGAGGAATGGCATGTTGATCTCTTAATTTAATTCCAATTTGACTTGGAGTCAAACCATCTTTAGAATATTTAATTACTAATTCTTCAATTTCTTCAGGACTCAGTGTAATCCAAGAAGGTGCACGAAGTACAGCAGGTCTGATGGAGTGTGATTTCCCATGTCTGTGTGTATGCATTCGTCCCATGATTTGGCTCAATATAGAACAGAATTAAACGTTACTTATACTGATCTCGTACATTATATCGAAATTTGATGTTCAGAATAAAAGTTAAATATCTCTCGTCCGCCAAAACGAGCAGGTAAATCGTATGAATACAAAAATACTCTTAGCAGCATCCTTAATCGCTGTATTCACTATAGGACTCTATGCAGAAAGTGCAGTAGCATTTGCACAGTACATGGGTAATGTCGGTAGTGAAGGACAAACCGGATCATACACATTAGAAGAAGCACTTGAGATTCAAACAAGAAGAATCGCAGCAGCAGAAGCTAACCCAGCATCTGGCTCAGGAACTCCATATCTTGATGCAGGTGGTGTAGTTGGTGCAGCAGTTATTGCAGGTGCAGTATTCGGTGGTATTGCAGGAGCCTTCTTCTTAAGAGGAAGATCAGGCAAATACGCAGCAATGGGCAGAGGATAAACAAACCTCACATTTCTCTTATTTTATTATCTTTTCTTAGTGTAAACTGAGTTTGTTCATTTTCTTTCTTGATGAATACTGATCTCGTACTTTCTGAAAATAAAAGAAATGTATATATCGCACAAATAGAGCCAAATTATTATGATTCCTATCGTAGGTACTTTCCTAAGCATCCTGTCTTCAATTACAGGACAACTAGGACCAAACTATGATCCATTGTTTTACGATGTAATGATTTACATCTTCGGAACCATTATGTTCACAGTATTCCTTCTTGGAATTATTTCATTCTGGTTACGTGTACACGGCTGGGCTTACAAAGACAACCGTGAGAGATGGGTTGACGAATTAGACAGACACTTCGAAAGAGAAGGTATCGGTCTCATTCCAGACAACGGTAAATACTGGTAATATTACCAACTTTCATCTTTTCATTATTTTTAATATCTTTCAGTGGAAACTATGGTATTTTAAAATCTAAAAATTATGTAGATTCAGCTTAAGTTATTGCATATGATATAATTTCAAATTATTATATTCTTTCAATTTTATTTTTTACAAAGTTTACAAATACTAATTTTCTAATTCTGGTAGGAAGTCTTTGTCTTTGGATGAATCATAATCCTTTGTAGTGAATACTCCTTTGTAGTGATATCCGTCTTGTAATGGGGTATTGATGAATTGTGATGATTCTTTATCATTAACATAGAATGTTGATTTGTCTTGATCCATGTCTCTTAGAGGGAATTCCCACATCCACAAAAAGTGACCAATTTCCCATGAATAATCCTCTTCCCATTCAACATAGATGGTTCCATCGTCTGTTAGAGTGTACATAGTCCTTTTACATTCTCCTTCATTAAATCCGGCGTTAATATTGGCAGGAATTGGTGTTGGAAGACCATCTATAATTAACTCCAAAGTGACTTTCATTTTGTATGGGGTTTCTCTATCATCTATACAGACTTTGAGAGGATTGTCTTGGTTCAATTGACTTTGAATTACAGTACTTCCTAATCCTATTGATACTGCTATGATTGCAGATATCAAAAGAAATCTGATAGTTTTCTTTTTCTTGTATGGATCCCCCATTCCAGGATATTTCATCGTGATGACTTTGACCAGATTCCTTAAAGTCCTTTCTCTTATTCATACATAATTTCAATGGTGTCACATTGGTCTTGATGATCTGCAAGAAAGTATGTTATCTCATCAGAGTCAATTTCTAACCATTCTGATTCTCCTTTGTAAGGAAGATAATCTTCCATAAACAAACCTCCTTCTCCTGATATTCTTACCACAATTTTTTCATTTTTTGGTTTTATCTCAAATGGTAATTTTAGAACTTTTCCTCTTCTTTGATTTTGAATGTTCATTTTGTATTTGTCAGAACGGAATTCTATCTCTCCAAAAAAATAACTTTGAAAAATATCTAATTTTGTTATCTTAAAACTTAGCATATTTTTATTATTATTTTCTAGAAGATAAAACTTGGTTTATTGTTTTACGGAAACCGTAAAGAAGAATCTAATAAATGAAAAGGAAAAGTGGGTTGTTTAGATTACTTGCCAGGGTCGTGTTGCAAACGTAATGACATATCCAACACCGATAATGATTGATTGATATGCGATGTTAGTATATGGGATTGGTTTGATAATTGGATCTCCTTCAACTACTACTGTTTGACCTGGACCTAGTCCTGGACCAACTTTTGCTACATTGAGTTGGGTGTGTACGTGGTATACACCTGCTTCAAGTGCTTTGGCAGATAGTGAGTAATCGATGACTGAGTTACCTGGAATGTCAAAGACGTTTCCTGGTGGATCTCTTGCCAACATCTCCCATCTGTTACCTGCGTTGGTTGACTCTGTGAAAATGGATAGCCATCCTCTTAGGTCTCTTTCTACTAAACTAACTAAAGTTCCTTGAAGTGTCAAGGTTTCGCCAGTTTGTAGGGATTGTCTGTTGAAGGTTTCATCCTCAATTCTGATGAAACGACTCTGGAGTTGTGCTTGGACACCGTGTGCATCTGCAGTTGGAAGTACGGATTCAACCCAGTTGAAACCTAAAGTTCCTAGTGCAAGTACTACAGCTAGTCCAAATACGAAAATTCTTTTTTCGACCATAGTTATCCCTAAAGTCAGGAAACAAAACACGTCGTTATATGTTTTACCTTAACAACGAGGATCGATATTGAATTCATTGTATATCATTGATGTATAACAATGAAAGTGATAAAAAAATGTACTAAATAATAGAATTTTTAAAGTATGAATGTGTAATAATTCTATATTGTTTCTAAA
This sequence comes from Candidatus Nitrosopumilus sp. bin_7KS, assembly GCF_054095835.1. Taxonomy (NCBI): domain Archaea; kingdom Thermoproteati; phylum Nitrososphaerota; class Nitrososphaeria; order Nitrosopumilales; family Nitrosopumilaceae; genus Nitrosopumilus; species Candidatus Nitrosopumilus sp. bin_7KS. The sequence continues at coordinate 86,695 of NZ_JBSWSO010000004.1, forward strand.
TAATTATAATAAATTGGAAAAAATCACTGTCTTCTAAAACTCTTACTTTATATTCCGAATTCACATGATAGTGTACATGGCACAGATGCCCGCATTAATCCCAAAAGAAGTTGAGATCCAGAGACTAAAGAAAATCTGGCTCATCGTTATTGCTATGGGTTCTACTGCAGCATCAGTCGAAGTTGATAACTTCGTTGATGGTTCTTTGCATCAAACCTCTATCAGAGATAGTGCTTTCACACCAGCTCACTGGTGGCTATACTCCCACTTCATCACATTACCACTTGGATGGGGAGCAGCAGCAATCTATGATAGAAAAATCCCAGTTCTTAGAGGCCCAAATAATTCAATGAACACTGGATTGAAGATGACCATTCTTGGTTACCTTGCAACCATGTTTACAATTGGTGTCAATGAGATGTGGCATTTCTGGTTTGTAGAAGAAATATTTGCAGTTCCAAACCATTGGATGTTTAACATGGGAGTCGTAGTGGCTTTCATGGGTGCACTAGCATACGTAGTTAGAGTATATGCTCGACTCGTAGAACTTGGTGCAGAAACTCCTGGAGAGAACCCATACGTTGCAGAGATGTACAAGATGGCCTTAGAAGGCAAATTGTACAGCCGAGCAATTCCTTAGAAAAAGTGCATTAGCACATTTTTTATTTTATTTTTTTAAAAAACGACGTAGATCGTACAAGTCCTATTCAATTAAGAAAGACTTAAAAGAATCTGAATTAGAATAATTCCAGAATGACTCTTCCTAAAGGATTCGGTTCTGGCGGCGCTGGTGGATCATCAAGTGCCGATGTAGAACGAATGATTGGTAGACGCGTTGAAAACATGACTGGTATGATAACTATTTCATTCTGGGCAGCATGGTTAGCAACTTTTGGTGGAACTGCAGCAGGATACTTCTATTATCCTTGGGCATATCCAACACCAAGTGGTCACTTTGCATTCATCGTATTGACAATCATTGAGGCAATAGGTTACATCTTCTGTGTTAAAGTCATGGAAGAAGGTTCCAATAAGAATAGTAATGGTATCGTAGCAGGCAGTATTGCCGCAGTTACAGCAGGTACTATATTCATAACACTATTCGTTGGTAACTAGAAGGTAACCCCTTCAGACACTTCTTTTTCATTTTCCTTTTTAGTTTTGGTTAACGATCTTCATCACACTCTAAAATTTTATATACAGACCATTTCTTCACCTTCTTATGGTCTGGTTAAGACGATGTACACACTACTTATTCATAGTAGTTGTTGCAGTTAACTCAACACTGTTAACAATTAATGCAGGAGACTACATCTTCTACACTGACTGGGCTTGGACTTCGTACACGGTATTTTCAATATCGCAAACGTTGATGCTTATTGTAGGTGCTACATACTATCTTACATTTACAGGCGTTCCAGGCACAGCAACGTACTACGCTCTAATTATGACAGTATACACATGGATTGCAAAAGGTGCATGGTTTGCACTCGGATATCCATATGACTTCATTGTAACTCCAGTTTGGCTACCTTCAGCAATGCTGTTGGATTTGGTTTACTGGGCAACAAAGAAGAACAAGCACTCCTTGATACTGTTTGGCGGCGTACTGGTAGGAATGTCATTACCATTATTCAACATGGTAAACCTGATAACAGTAGCAGACCCACTAGAAACGGCATTCAAATATCCAAGACCAACATTGCCACCATATATGACACCAATCGAACCGCAAGTCGGCAAATTCTATAACAGCCCAGTTGCTCTCGGTGCAGGTGCAGGTGCAGTATTGGCATGTACATTTGCAGCTTTAGGTTGTAAATTGAACACTTGGACATACAGATGGATGGCCGCTTGGTCAAAGTGGGACTAACACTCCAACCTTTTCATTTTATTATTTACCCCTTAGATGATTCTCTACAAAAATTTTTGATTTTAAAAATTTAAAAAAATTAAATTATATTTTTTTAATAATTTTTAATCAATAATTCAAAGTGTCCAGTTCGTTTTTTGGAGTTTGAATTGATAGAACGGTTTGCTCGGATTCTATTAATTTTCCAAGATTTGTTTGAGAAAATTTCTGCAACTTCTTTAGAGTCTGAATTTGACAATAGAACTTTACATCCTTTGGAATCTAATTTCATACAAAGTTCAGCAAGTCTGTTTAGATCCTCATATGTGAAACTCTTGTTGGTATAACTTGTAAAATTGGCAGTTTCACTAACTGGTTGGTATGGTGGATCAAAGTATACTAGATCTCCTTTTTTTGCATCTTGAAGTACTGATTCAAAATCTCTACATTTTATGGCAACTTTACTTGATTGTAAAATATCACTAACTGAACGTAAGTTTTCTTCATTTACTATATTGGGATTTGTGTAACTGCCTAGGGGGACATTAAATTTCCCCTTACTGTTAACTCTGTATAATCCATTAAAACAGGTTCTATTTAAAAAAAGCAATCTTGATGTCTTTTCAATTTCACTTCTTGGATTTGATTCTCTAACTGAATAATAGTATGTTTTAGAATCCTTTTGATAATTCCTTTCATGATTTTTTAGAGATGAAATTAACTCATCAATTCTATTTCGAATTGCAGTATATGTCAAAACTAAATCAGAGTTCAAATCTGAGATACTGCATTTTTGAGCATTTCTTTCAGCAAGAATATGGAACAATAATGCACCTCCACCTAAAAATGGTTCATAATATGTGCCAAAGGATTTGGGTAAATTTTCATTTAGTATAGGAATTAGTTGACGTTTTCCACCAGCCCATTTTACAAATGGCTTTGGGGTTACAGTTGAAATTTGACTGTATTCTTGTTTCAATAGTTGTAATTGCAAAAATCATTAACAGTACTATACATAAAATAATTTGATCTGGAACTAACTTTTTCCTAGTCATGAAATAGCTTAAATAGAAATTTCGTAAATTGGTAAAATCTATGATTTAGAAAATAGAAAGCTTCGAACGGGATCTGAACCCGTGACCTTTACATTACCAATGTAACGCTCTACCAGACTGAGCTACCGAAGCACAAATTCACCCTGTAGAAAATCCTTATAATTCTTCATTCTGGGCCAATTCACTCTAAACTGTTAAATTTCACTCAGATTTTTATCCTTTTGGAGGAGTAATCAAGCCTGGCCAAAGTAAGCACTATGTGCTTTTGGACATGCAGGACTTAAGATCAAATAATGGGTGATCCTGTCTCTCAGGAGTTCGTGGGTTCAAATCCCACCTCCTCCACTTATCTTGGATTTTTGATTCCTCTAGAATTTAGAACTTCATAAACATCTGGCAATGAGAATACAAATCCAACATGGACACAATCTTTCTCATCACAGAGCTGACAAAATAATTCGCCTTTTTGAATTGCAACTTCTGCAATTCTATTTTTGATATTATCTTTTAGAACAACACGATCATCATCAACTGAAATTTTTTCAATCTTTGGAGCATACCTTGCAAAGGTCTTGTCCTTTTGCATCATCTCCTCTAACATGTAAGTTACATAACCTGCAAAACTGTTGACCCCTTTCATTGTTAGGTCGTCTTTACTCTTTTGATAAACTTCATGGAATTTATCATAAACAGTTTCTGAAACAGTGATTGATTTGAATCCGGCTTTTGGCAATTTACTTTTCCTTACCGTACTATACAGTACCCAAGTATATAATGTTTTATTCTAAAATAATACCTGTTATTCTAAATGAAAATTAGTCTTTATAGAATACTATAGTCCAAGAGCACTATGGGAAGAGGCTATTCAACTGAGGAGATTAGAGAAAAACTAATTTCAATTTTGGGTGATTCAGTTTCTGGAATGTCTGGAGTTGAAATTTCTGAAAAAATTGGTATCAGTAGAATTACAATGTCAAAATATCTCAAGGTTTTTGCTGCAGAAGGATTGCTTCGACAAAAAAATATTGGAAATGTCACTTTATGGTTTTTAGAACCTGGTCAGAAATCTTTCAAATTTCCTGATGATTATTTCAAAGTGATTCCGGAGTATCTTGATTATTTGGTAAAAGGTACGGAGGATCAAGTCTATTCTTTGATTCGTAATTGTATTCACTCTGGGGGTACAGTGAATAGATTGGTATTGGAAGTCATTTTCCCATCCATTGATCATATCAAGAAATTATTTGATGATGGAAAAATTGGGACTTCTGAACAAAATCTCTTGATGAATACTATTTCAAAATCCCTTCAAATTTTTAACCAAATTCAGGTTGTCTCTGATCCAAAAAAGAACATAATTGTAATTGCTGCTGATGCTCAAAGTGTATTATATTCTGAAGCAGCTTCTGCGGTTTATCATTCTGATGGATGGAAGGTTTCTCATTTGGGAGATATGTCTTCTTCAATCAATATATTATTTGATCTTGATCTTCAAAAATTAATAGGAAAAATTTGGAAACAGAAACCTGGCATTTTGATAATAACAGTTTTCTCTCAAACTTATGAAGGTCTAAACTTTTTTGCAGATTCTATAAATCCAATAAAAGAAAAATCTGGAAAACAAATGAAATTAGCACTTTGTGGAAAAGTATCTAAAAAAACTAAAATCCAATCCGATTTGACATCTGAAAAAATAGGTGATATTTTACAATGGTCTCAAACAATTTCTCAAAATTTAAAATGATAAAAAATGGGCCCGATGTGATTCGAACACATGACCTTTCGATTATCAGTCGAACGCTCCAGCCAAGCTGAGCTACGAGCCCACGAAGAAATCTCTAGGCTAGACTCATTTAAGTTTAATTTTATTTCCACTTGATTGAACAGCCAATTGATGGGTCAAAATCTTTTTCAATTTTTTCTCCAGCTATCAATTTTTCCATATTGATAATCATAGTTTTTTCAGTTGCCTGATCATCTGGTTTCATGGCGTTGTCTATCTTTCCATGAAAAACTAGTTGTTTTTGTGCATTAAACAAGAAAGGATCTGGTGTACACATGGCACCATATTTTTTGGCAATTTCTTGTGTTTCATCTACTAGATAATCAAATTCAAACCCCTTCTCTTTTGCTGTCTCTTTCATAGCCTCAAAACTATCTTCAGGGTAATCTGTGGAATCATTGCTGTTGATTCCAATTATTGCAATATCTTTACCGCACTTTTCAAATAGTTCATTGAGTGCATCTTCCTTTGCTTTTACATATGGACAATGATTACACATGAAAATTATTAGAATCCCTTTGTATTTTCCATAATCATTTAATGAATGCATTTTATCGTCAATACCTAACAATTCAAAATCTGGTGCGATATCTCCTGTTTTTAGTTTGATTTGTGATTCTAAAAGTACCATGCTGAAAATATCATGTTTTCAAATAAAATTCTTGCCAAGAAGACAACAATTAAAATCCACACTTTATTCATTCTTTTTGTGGGCCGGTAGTATAGCCTGGTAGTATACCCGCCTTGCACGCGGGGGGTCACGGATTCAAATTCCGTCCGGTCCACTTTCTAACTTCCCGATCTATGATGAAATTCAGACTTCAGGATGGATTTAAATAGGATAAGTTTGGGTTTTTTCTTATGACAAGTGTAGTCGATGGATGGCCTGTATGGATTCCACTCATTGTTGGTTTAGCTCCAGGTTTAGTTTACTGGTTAGCAATTACCGCAAAGAGAAAATAAAATAATTACATCTATTTTAATTTCTTTTTATTCTTCTAATCTTAGTGTGAACTGGGTTTAACGTTGTTACCTTTCTTGTTCACTATTTGTTATGCTACCTGAAATTAATCCCTAATCTCATGGAAGAATATGATCAAAGTCATTTTATGTTCATTTTTGATATTACTGTTAGTTCCTTTTTCACAAGCATTTTCAGCAGAAGTTACTGATACTCCTTCCACTCTAACTGTACTTCTTAACGAAGAAAATATCCATGTCTATCGAGATTCAGATGGATATACTGTTGTGGTTGGAATTGCTGAAAACAATAGTTCCCAAACAGCTATAGAAAATGTTAAAATTCAAGTTAAATTTTTTGATGAATTTGACCCTGCTCCTTTAGAGATTGTTACGGGAAATACTACCCTTGAAGTAATTGCAAAAAATGGTAAATCCACATTTTCAATAAGCTCAAAAACTGCTAATCCTGAAATCACGGATGCATCTATCTCCCTTGTAGGATTTGATCCGTCACCACAAAAATTCTCAGGACTCACAGCATATTCTACTGATGTATTTTTAGATACATCCTTTAGATTCTCAGGAGTTTTACAAAATGGAGGAGCTCCAAGTAATAATACCAATGTCTATCTTGCATTTTATGATGGATTTGAACCTCCTAGAATTCTTAGCGTATCCACAATAGAACTAGGAAATATACCTCTAAACACTGATGTGTCTTTCGAGTTGAATGAAGAAATTAACTCAAGAGCAGTAGGGTTTTTCTTATTTGCAGAATCTAGTGTTTTTGTTTCTGACTGGGTAGATATCAAAATTCCTGAATCCCAAATTCCTGATAAACTAATCACAATATCAAATGTATCAGTAGAAGATATTAGTGGAAATAGCTTATCTGAACTAAGTGTAGGTTCTCAAGTAAACATAAAAAGTAAAACCCAAATTGAATTTGCTGCAGATGAAGAATCTAATGAAACTGCTTACACATACTATGTGCAAGTAAAGGAATCTGGGAAATCACCATATGTGGAATATATTGGATCGTATGATGGGCGATTTATTGGAACTGGTCAAGAATCACAAGTCATAGATTGGATTCCAGAAAAACCTGGTTTGTATTTCATTGAAACATTTGTTTGGGATCGAAATAATATCCCAATTGCTGAGCAGGGTCCATTTGTTCTAATAATTGTAAACTAAATCTACTCATCATTTCTCACCGTTTAAATGCAGAAAGGAATGTACAATCATAATTATGAATAAGAAAATTTTCACTATTTCAATAATCTCTTTAATTTTAATATCTTCATCCGGACAGTCAGTTTTGGGTTATGGTGGACCTCCTGAACAAAGCAGCGCTAACAATTACACTGTAGATATTATTTCTGATAATACATCATATTCACTTGGAGAATCTGTAGTATTTTCTGGTAGCGTAAACAAATATGATGAAGACAGAAATTTACGAATTACAATTTTTGGTACTGGCAATAATCTAATTGTATCTCAAAAAACTCCTGTAAATGCAGATGGTACTTTCTTGCATGAAGTTAATCTTAATGAAAAATTTAGTGATGGTAAATTTACGGTAAAAGCCCAATATGGGAATTCAAAGGCAACAATTGCAATTATTGCATTTGAAGTAATTTCTAACGATGTCGTTTCTCAAAATAATAAAATCCCTAGTTGGATTAAGAACAATGCTGGATGGTGGGCAGATGGACAAATAGATGACAATTCATTTGTTGAAGGAATTCAATTCTTAATCAAAGAAGGATTCATGCAAATCCCAATTACTGAACAAGGTTCAGTTTCTCAAAATAATAAAATCCCTAGTTGGATTAAGAACAATGCTGGATGGTGGGCAGATGGACAAATAGATGACAATTCATTTGTTGAAGGAATTCAATTCTTAATCAAAGAAGGATTCATGAAATTATCAAAATAACCTAAAATTTCTAAATAATTTAGAGTAAAAACCAATAAAAAAACTAGTAGATTTATTTTTAAAGAAAATTATCATATTGCATGTCTCAATTCTCTCTTGTAGCAATGGGTGGAACTTTTGATATCATCCATAAAGGTCATCTCACTTTACTATCCAATGCATTTGAGATTTCTGATAAAGTTATCATAGGAATTACAAGTGATGAATTTGCTGCAAAAAAAGGAAAAATTCCTATAAACAAATATGATCAACGTTTTGAAAATTTAACATCCGTTTTAACAAAAGAATTTCCTGATGCTTCTTTTGAAATTAGTAAATTAGAAAATGATTTTGGTCCGGCAGTTCTAGAAAAAGGAGTTGAAGCATTAGTTGTTAGTGACGAAACTAGTATTCAGGGAACCATTCTTAATGAATTGAGAGCAAAAAAGAATCTTCCACTCGTTCAAGTTGTTACGGTTCCAATGTTTTTAGCAAAAGATGGTACTAGAATATCTACGACTAGAATTAAGAATTCTGAAATCGATATCGATGGAAACTTGCTATCAATTGACAAGTAGCTTATCGAACTTTGAGTAATTGGAATAAAACAAAATTTTTGGATTGAGCCTTATGGCAATCATTAACCACATGATGAAAAAAATTGATACTGATGTAGCAAATCTCAAACAGGGATTACATCCTCAAAATCTTTCATATTGGTATGATAAGATTATCAAAGAAACTATTGATATGGCTCCTCCATGGCTACAGGATAAAATCAAAGTACATCAAGATCCTGTTCTTCCAATGAAATTTAATTTAGATATCTCAAAACGTGCTGTAAGATATTTTATGATTGTAGTTGATAATAATTTAGATGATATGCCATATTCCACAAAACTCTATTTCCTTAAAGTACAAGAAATAATGTCGACTGAAATGGACAAATCTTTAGTTTAATGAGATTTTTTTATTCTAGGCACAAATCAAAGCTCTAAGTATCTATAACCAATTGATCTTAATTTCTCTATTAATGGACTTATACAAATCAAAGTATTCAGATGGAAAAACAGATGGAAGAAATTCCAGACGAGAAAATAATACATCTCGTTCTTTTAGAAATTCTGGAGATACAAGAGGTTCAAGAGATAATGATAGAGAAGATACCGAGGTAACTTGTGCTGATTGTGGAAATCAATGTACAGTTCCATTTGTTCCAAGAAGTAACAAACCAGTCTACTGTAGTGATTGTTTCAGACAACACAAACCAGATGATTCAGGAAATGATAGATATTCCAGAGATGATAGAGGTTCACGTTCTTCACGAGATGATAGAGGCTCAAGATATTCCAGAGATGATAGAGGTTCAAGAGATAATGATAGAGAAGATACCGAGGTAACTTGTGCTGATTGTGGAAATCAATGTACAGTTCCATTTGTTCCAAGAAGTAACAAACCAGTCTACTGTAGTGATTGTTTCAGACAACACAAACCAGATGATTCAGGAAATGATAGATATTCCAGAGATGATAGAGGTTCACGTTCTTCACGAGATGATAGAGGCTCAAGATATTCCAGAGATGATAGAGGTTCACGAACTTCATCTAGACGAGAATCTAGTAGAGATGATAACAGATCTAGAAAACCCCGAAGTGATAAATTTTTGAGAAAACAAGAGAGTTTCTTTTCCGGTGGTTCAGACAAATTTTTTGAAACAATAAAAGAAAAACTATATGAAATTTTAGGTGGAAAAGTCTGTTCTAGTTGTGGTTTTAGTGATGAAAGAGCTTTAGGAATTAGTCCAATTTCTGAAAATGTTACTTCTGATAACTCTGGCCGTGGTGGCGATGTTGCCTCATGGGGCAAATATATCTCCGCACCTGATGTTGCTAGAGAAGAATTAAAGGTATTTTGTTTAAATTGTAATCAAATCAGAGAACCTACGAAAAAACGTTCTGAAGACAGTTCAAGACCAAAATCAAAAAAGAGCAAATATTTTCCTAGATAATTTATAAAATCATTTTTGAGAATTTATTAACACTTTAATTATAATTATTTTCAAATTAATCTATGAATAGTGATTTCAAGGCATTAGGGATCTCTCTAATTGTTGTTGTTGGAATTGTAACTGCATATGCTGTATTTGGTCTCTAGAATCACTCTTTGACTAATTCTACAACATGTTCAATAATTTTCGTTGAAATTAACATGTGTTCTTTGTCCAATACTGATTGAATAAAATCTGCAAAATTCTCTACTGTTTCTTCATCTTTGAGTAGTATACTATGAGCAGATTTGTCTTTTAATGAAATCACAAGTTCATTTTTCACAATGTTTAGAATCCCTGTGATAAAAGTTTCTTTTCCATCCTTTATGAAAATAAGACTGGCTAGTTTTTGTGCCTCATATTCATCATCACAAGTAATACTGATCTTCATTTATTCTCAAAAAGAAATTGTTCTATTCGGTTTTTAGCTTTTTCTCTATTTTCTTGATGGATTGCAAGAAATGCATTAATTTTCTCAATCAGAATAGCTTTTAGTTCACCTGAAAGTAGTTTACCTGATTTATAATCTTCATAAATTGTTTTTAATTTTTCATCATTTGGTTCAAAAAATATTCTTAGGTATTGATAAGAAACATCGATATCTGGATTTCCACCAAGTTTTCTATGTTGTTCAATATCTGGTTGTCCTCCTGAAAATGCATGTTTGTTAATTTTCTTTTTTACTTCTGATGGTGAATCAGTTGTGTAGATTGTACCTTTTTCATCTGACGCTGACATTTTTCCACCTGGTCCTTCTAAACTGGGAATCATGATATTGTGAACCAACGCTGGTTTTTGTTTTCCAATTTTTGGAGCAATGTCTCTTGTTAATCTAAAATGAGGATCTTGATCTACACCTAATGGAATTAGAACTGGTTTATCTTCAATAAAACATGGAGCTGATTGTAATGATGTATAAAATATCATTCCAAGATTTGTTTCATTTGTAAAACCAAATGTTGCTTTTGTATTTGAAAAATTAATTTTTTTTGCTACCTGAGCTGCAATTGGATATAATGTTTGAATATTCCTTGTATTGATGATAATCTTTGTTTTTTCTGGGTTGAAACCTAATGCGATAAAATCTAATGCATTTTCATAAGCAAATTTTTTTGTATCTTCTAAAGTAAGATTAGGTTTAGAATAAAATTTCTCATCATCGGTAAGTTGAAAATACATATTCACATCAAATTTTTCTTGTAACCATTTTGCAAACATCCATGGTACCAAATGTCCTATGTGAGTATGTCCTGAGGGACCCCTTCCAGTATATAGAAAGAATTTGTTTCCTTTCTCATATTCATCAAGAATTCTATTCAGTTCTCTATGTGAGAAGAAAATACCTCTTCTGAGCATAAAATGATCCTCGCCTGTAATTCTCTTAATTCTCTCGAGTAATTCTGAAGAAATTTTTTCAGTTCCAAACTGCTTGATTAGTTTATCATAGTCAATTTCACCCTCAACATGCCAAGGTGTTACAATAAAGTCATCAGCTGACATTCATCTTGACTTAGGTTAAGGTTTAAAAAGTCTTTTTCGGATTCTTTGCTGTTGTCGCAAGTTTTTCATGATATTGAAAAAAAAATTATCACCTCATTAAGAGCTAATCGAAAACAATCTCCTGAAATGCTTCAAAATTCTACAGGACTTTCACTAGATCAGATAAGACGAGGGATTGAATGGTTGAAACTAAAAGATTTAGCTATTGTTGATGAATCCTCTGTTAGTATTCTAAGTTTAGGTAAAAATGGAATCGAATCTTTGAAGATGAATTTACCTGAACGACGTTTGTTAGATTTACTAAAAGATGGCCCTAGAAAATTATCTGATTTACAAAAAGAATTAGGAACAATTTTTGGACCAGCTATGGGATTATGTAAAAAAAATAACTGGATTGAAATAACAACTGATCAAATTTCATCGATTTTTGTTTCTGCAGATGAACTTCCAGGAGAAAAAACTCTCAAACAAATTGGAACCAAACAAATTCCTAAAAGTCTTGTTGATGAAAATGATTTAGCATCATTATTGAAACGTCCTGATTTTATTATTGATACTCCTAAAAAGACAAAAGAAATTTCTCTAACTGACACAGCGATGAAAATAGAATTATCTGATTCTTCAGATGCAATTGATGTTGAAGCTAATGTTCCAGAAGTTTTTGTTGCAAGAACTCATCCACTAAAAGACACAATTGATGAAATTCGTGAAATATTTGTTACACTTGGTTTTTCTGAAATTTTAGGGAACATGACCCAATCAAGCTTTTGGAATTTTGATGCTCTTTTTACTCCACAAGATCATCCGGCTAGAGAATTACAAGACACATTTTATCTTGATAGAATAAATGCTAAAAAAATTGGAACGTCTGAACAAATTAAAAAAGTTTCTGAATCCCACAAAAAGAATTGGAGATATCAATGGGACATTAACGAAGCAAGAAAAATGGTTCTTAGAACTCACACTACTTGTGTAACTATCAAACATTTAGCTGAAAATAAGCCTGATGAGGCACGAATTTTCTCTTTAGGACGTGTATTTAGAAATGAAAAAGTTAGTTACAAACACCTTGTAGAATTTAATCAAATAGAAGGAGTTGTTGTCGGAAAAGATGCATCCTTGAAAAATTTAATGGGAATTCAACGAGAGTTTTACAAACGAATTGGAATAACTAAGATAAAATTTTGGCCAACATTTTTCCCATATACTGAACCATCACTTCAGACTATGGTTTACAATGAAAAATTGGGGAAATGGATTGAGTTATTTGGAATGGGTATTTTTAGACCTGAAGTAACTAAACCACTTGGAATTACACAACCTGTTTTAGCTTGGGGAGGTGGGATTGAAAGAATTGCAATGCTAAAATATGATCTAGATGATGTAAGAGAGTTTTACAACAATAATCTTGGATGGTTAAGGAGTGCTAAAAAATGCCAGTAGTTGAATTATCTTATTCGCGTCTCCAAAAATTAATTGGAAAAGTATCAAAAAAACAAATTTCTGATTCTTTACCTTTTCTTGGATTGGATATTGAATCCGAAGATAAAGATCTTGTAAGGGTTGAATATAGTCCAAATAGACCTGATTATTCAACTGATTTTGGAATTGCACTTGGTTTGCAAGGATTGCTTGGGATTAAGACTGGTCCAATTAAACTAAATGTAAAAAAATCAAACAAGTATCCAATTTCTGTTAAATCTACTGTCTCAAGAATTAGACCATTTGTAACTGGAATTATTGCAAAAAATGGAAAAATTGACGATAAAACAATTAAACAATTAATGACGATGCAAGAAGATCTTCATTTTGGAATTGGAAGAAAAAGAAAAAAGTCTTCTATAGGAATACATGATTTAGATAAAATCTCATTTCCATTAGTTTACACTACAACTAATCGAAGTCACAAATTCATTCCACTAAATTCTGAAAAAGAATTGAGTATTTCAGAAATACTTGATACTGTTGATGTTGGAAAAGATTATGGTTCTTTACTTGGACAGTCTCCACAAGTTCCTATCATTTTAGATGCAAAACAAAATATGGTATCATTTCCTCCAATCATCAACGCTTCAGTTACAACTGTCACTACTAAAACAAAAAATCTCTTTGTAGAGGTAACTGGTCTCAATAAAGACGATGCTGAAGATATGTTATCAGTGGTAGCCACTGTTTTACAAAGTGCTGGGTTTACCTTAGAATCAGTAAAAATCGCTGGCGCTAAAAATTCTTCACCAAAATTAGAATATAGAAAAATAACTGTCAATTCTTCATTGATTAATCAAATTTTAGGTTTGAATCTTACATCTTCAAAAATTATTTCATCCTTGAAAAAATCTAGATTGGATGCATCATCTAAAGGAACAAATATTATTTGCACAATACCTGCATATAGATTTGATATTTTTGGTCCTATGGATTTGGTAGAAGAAGTTGCTTTAGGATATGGAATTCAAAATCTTGAACCTACAATATCTCCTTCTCAAACTATTGGACAAACAAATTCAGTTTCATTGAAACTTAAATCACTAGATCAAACTATGATTGGACTTGGATATCTTGAAGCATTGAATTCTAGTTTGACTAGTAAGCGTGTGCTATATGAAATGACCAACAGGGATTCAACCAAACTTCTCTCAGTACTTGATTCAAAAAGTCGAGAACATACTATTTTACGGGACTCAGTACTTCCAGGATTATTAGAAAATCTTTCAAGGAATATTCACGAGTCTTATCCTCAAAAAATGTTTGAAACTGGAACAGTGTTTGCAACTGAAAACCCTATATCTGAAAAAATCAATTTTTCTGGAATTAGTGCTCATAAAGATGCAAATTTCACCGAAATAAAATCAATAATACAATCTGCATTAAACATTGGATTTGGAATTAAAATAGAAACAAAGACTGCAACTAATCCTACATTTGAAGAAGGTCATTGTGCATCTGTTCTTCTAAATAACATTCCAATTGGAATTGTTGGAAAAATTGATTCAAAGATTATTGAAAATTATAAAATACGCGTACCTGTAGTGGGATTTGAGATTTCATTGACTGACTCTATTCTTAAAAATTAAAATTAATTTATTCAAAATACTTTTTGACATTATTCCTTCAATGGTTTTTAGTAGGAGTAATTCTATAATTAATCGCCCAAGAGCAAGCATGCAGACGGATTAGGATGAGTCGATCGTAATGATACCAGTGATTTCTAATTCACCCAGGCGTGCTACATTATGGGCAACCCCGGTTTCAGAACGCGAGGAGGCGTATGGCTATGACCAATGAGTTTGTGCGAGTCAGAACCGGGGAACATATCTTTTTTCAAAAACCATTAAACACCGATAAAATATGATAAAATGAAATGGTGAATTACTGGTTGGCAAAACAAGAGCCTAGTGGACCAAGAGGATATAATTTTGAACAACTCAAAAAAGAAAAAACAACCGTATGGGATGGCGTTCATAATAATTTGGCATTAAAGCACATGCGGGAAATGAAATCAGGTGATTTAGTATTTTTTTATCATACAGGAGATGAAAGACAAGCCGTTGGAATTATGCAAGTTACTTCAAAACCCTATTCAAATCCTAAAGAAGATGTAGAGCGATTCATTGTAGTTGATGTGAAATATAAAAAAACATTGAAACGTCCAGTAACCCTTGATGAAATGAAAAAAGAGAAAAAATTCAAAGATTGGGAGTTAATTAGAATTTCAAGATTATCTGTTATGCCAGTACCCAAACCTATCTGGGATGCAATTGTAAAGATGTCTCAAACCTAACAAAAATCGCTTTATTGATATAGTCGATTTATCTAATTTCTGTATGGCAACAGCTTATGTTTTAATAAACTGTGAACTAGGTTCTGAAGAAGCTATTATCAAGCAACTAAAGGGCTTAGAAGGTGTAAAAGAAGTTCATGGAACTTTTGGTGCATATGATATTTTGGCCAAGATCGAATCTGACACTGTCGAAAAACTTAGAGAAACAATAACCTGGAAAATCAGGAAAATTGAAAAGATTCGTTCAACTCTTACCTTGATGGGTATTGAAGGTCAAACATAAACACCTTTTTTTCTTATTATGATTCTGCATTTCATTTTTGTGGTGCCTGAGGAAGATCGTGAAAAACGACAATTTGAATTTGAATATGTTAAAAAAATGAGCAAATTTTTTCAGCATTGGTTAAAAGAAAAATTTGATCAAGATTTTGAAATTCAATGTGATGAAATGATCACATCTCCTAGAAGCATTCTTCAACGACTTGATACACATACGTTAGTACGAGATCATCATCAACGAGGAGATGACATTTACCATTTCTATCTAACTCATTTCAAACCTTGGTGGACTGATTGTACTTGTGATGGATATCATGCCGAAAATTTTGGAATGGCATTTTGGCAATCTCCAAAAGAATCTGATGATACTTTATTCCTTGCAGAAAAAAATTGCACTATTGTCTCACATGAACTACTTCATGAAATGCTAAGAATTACTGGACATAAAAAATTCATTCAGGATGTACATGATGTGTGGACCAAACATCTTTTTGAACAGTTAGAATTTGAACAGTATGGTGAAGATTTTAAAAAAACTGATGGTAAGCCGATGTTTTTAGCAATGGATACTTCTCAATTTAATTTAAAATAAAAATATTTACAATTAACATTTTGTTACTGAGTAAATGTTATTTTCAAAATTTGCAGTTTTAAAATCTAATTTGTTTTCTGGATCATTATTTCTTGATTTACTTAATGTTTCAAGTTCTACAAGAGCATCTGCTCTAAAGCCTATTGAAGAACCATAAATTCCATCAGTTAACATGGTACCGTGATCTCCTTTTTTGATATCATCTACCATCTCATAAAATCTGGATGTTTCTTTTTTGTTTACTGGATTTCCTTTTGCTTTGTTAAATGCAACTGCAATGTACATTCCATTGTTTTTTACTGCAATAGGAACTTTGTGATTTTTACCTGAAGCACCTGGAATGGTATCGTTAACTATGACCTCACATTTATGATACATACTTGAAACATATGCAAAGAATCTGTATTGAGCATATTTTCCTGCAGAATCTTCTTCACATCCAACAAAAACTTTGTGTAATAATTCTAAAGCATCATCATTCATACTTTGTAATCTATCATCTATTCTTCCTCTTTCAAGCAATTCTGATTTGCATTCTTTTGCAATCAAAACTAAAATAAAATCAGGTAAATTGTAATTTTTGAGAGCTGCAACAAATGCCCCTGCTTGTGACATACCGAATTTTGGGAATCCTTTATTGACCATAATTATACCTCAATTTAGAAAATTTACTACTACTCCGCACTGTATTAAAAAGCAGTATTTGGCTTATAATTGTTGAGAATTTGTATGCCTATTGAAAGAATTTTTTGAACTTTTCAATTGTAAATATTAAATTTGGGATTAATTTATCATGTTTTGTGGAAACTGACACTACTGAAGAACTTGTTTCTAATGTTTATTTGAAATTAAAAAATAATATTGTAAAATATAGAAATCTAGTTGGAAGATCATTAACACTTTCTGAAAAAATTTTATCTGGACATCTAAATGAAATTGATGATACTGTTTTCACAGGTGGAAAAGACTATGTCTTTTTAAAACCTGATAGAGTTGCATTACAAGATGTTACAGGCCAAATGGTAATGCTTCAATTTATGCAAGCTGGATTAAAACAAACCACATTACCAACAACTGTGCATTGTGACCATCTCATTAGAGCCGAAGTTCAAGGTGATATTGACATGAAAGTTTCCCTTGATGAAAATAGTGAAGTTTTTAAATTTTTACAATCTGCATCTGCAAAATATGGATGTGGTTTTTGGAAACCTGGTGCGGGAATTATTCATCAAGTAGTTCTTGAAAATTATGCATTCCCTGGTGGATTGATGATTGGTACTGATTCTCATACTCCAAATGCAGGAGGTCTTGGAATGATTGCAATCGGTGTTGGCGGATTAGATGCAGCAGAGACCATGGCTGGCTTGCCTTGGGAATTACTCTATCCTAAAAAAATTGGTGTAAAATTAACTGGAGAACTTACTGGATGGACTGCTCCAAAAGATATTATTTTAAAAGTTGCAGAGGAGTTGACCGTCTCTGGAGGTACAAACGCAATCGTAGAATATTTTGGACCTGGAACAAAATCTATCAGTTGTACAGGCAAAGCCACTATTACTAATATGGGAGCTGAAATTGGTGCTACTTGTTCTGTATTCCCCTATGATGAAAGAATGGAAACATATCTCAAATATACGAACAGAGAAGATATTGCTCAACTAGCAAATCAAAACAAAGAATCTCTTATTGCAGATCCTGAAATAGAATCAAATCCCGAAAAATTCTTTGATAGAGTTATTGAAATCAATCTTTCAACATTAGAACCTCACATTGTTGGTCCTCATACTCCTGATTTGGCAAGAACCATTTCTGAATTATCTGATGATGTAAAATCTAATGATTATACTGATTCAATCTCTGTTGCATTAATTGGTAGTTGTACAAATTCTTCTTACGAGGATATGTCTCGAGCTGCAAGTTTAGCTGAGCAAGCTAAAGCTAAAGGCGTCAAAGCAAAAATCCCTCTATTGGTAACTCCTGGTTCTGAACAAATTCGCGGTACTATAGAAAGAGATGGACAAATGAATTCTCTATTGGACATAGGTGCAACTGTTTTAGCAAATGCATGTGGTCCATGTATTGGTCAATGGAATAGACCCGAACTTGAAAAAGATCAACAAAATACTATTGTTACAACATTTAACAGAAATTTCCCAGGACGAAATGATGGTAAGAGAAATACTCTGAATTTTATTGGTAGTCCTGAAATGATTATTGCTTTAGCATTAGGTGGTAGACTTTCATTTAATCCCTTAAAGGATGATCTTATTGCATCTGATGGAACAAAGTTCAAACTAGAACCACCTAAACCTGCACCAGAAGTTCCTGAAGAAGGTTTTATGAGGCCTGAAGGAATTTTCATTGCACCTCCTAGTAATTCTAATGATATTGAAGTCATCATTGATCCTAATAGTAAAAGATTACAGCGTTTAGAGCCATTTTCAAAATGGGATGGTAAAGATTTTGAAAACATTCCAATTATGGTAAAGGCTAAAGGTAAATGCACTACTGATCATATTTCCCCTGCAGGAGCTTGGCTTTCTTTACGAGGACATTTGGATAATCTTAGTGATAACATGCTTTTGGGTGCAGTTAATGCTTTCAATGATCAAGTTGGACAGGGTAAAAATGTTCTAAATAATAATCAAGAATCATTTTCACAAATTGCTAGACAATACAAAGAAAAACAGATGAGATGGGTGATTGTTGCTGATAATAATTATGGTGAAGGAAGTAGTAGAGAACATGCCGCAATGACTCCTCGCTTCTTGGGATGTGCAGCAGTTATCACAAAAAGTTTAGCAAGAATCCATGAAACAAATCTAAAAAAACAAGGCATCTTGGCATTGACATTTAGTAATCCAGAAGATTACGAAAAAATTCTAGAAGACGATAAAATTAGTTTACTTGAACTAAATGAATTAGCTCCGGATAAACAAGTACGATGTGTCATTTCTCATCTTACTGGAGAGAAAGATGAAATTCTTCTAAACCATTCATACAATAAATCACAAATTGAATGGTTCAAGTCCGGATCTGCACTAAATGTATTGAGAAACAATCAATAGAATTTTTCAAAGTGGGCCCGATCGGATTTGAACCGACGATCGATGGTTTTGGAGACCATCGCCCTACCAGGCTAGGCTACGAACCCACAAGAACCGAAATATTTTGCTTGAATTTTAACCATTACTAAGATTTATTTGCAAATTGGCGGTATTTGCAGTGAAATGGTAAAACCAATTTACATTGTATTGGGTGCAATTCCAGTTATTGTTGCTCTTTTGCTTTCTACTCCGTTATTACTCAAAAATGAAATTCCTACATCAGCTGCTAATTATACAGATAATGTTGAAATTGAATATACTAAACATCAGTTAAAAAAAATCTCTTATGGTGTAACAGAGCGTGTTGGTGCACAAAAAACTGAAATTCTTTATATCAAAAATAATGGTGACATAAAATATTCGGTAACTGAACAAGGGTATCTAAGACCTGATGTTAGCTCAAAACTAGACGAAAACAAACTTAACAAAATTAAAGCACTCATTAAAGAAACTGGTTTTATTTCAATTCCTTCTGAATCTTTTAAGATAATGGAAGATGCAACTGAATACCAAAAATCAAATGTTAAAGTTACACTAAACGGTCGTGTTAATCAAATTCATTGGCCACAACAAAATGTAACTGAAGATTTTATTCCACCAATTATTACTATGGTTGAATCTGAATTAGATTTGATTATGTCTGAATTTAGTGAATAGATACAAATAGTCTTTAGGAAAAATTAACACATGCTTCCCTTATCTGGTGAACGACTTGATGCTAAAGGAATAGTTTCAGACAAAATAAATTCAATTGATACTCTACGCGGTTCTTCCACTGTTAAACGTGGGTTCGCTCACATGCTCAAAAATGGAGTTGTAATGGATGTTACAAATGTAGAACAAGCTCAAATTGCTGAAGAAGCTGGGGCTGTCTCTGTTATGGTATTAGATAAACTACCATCTGAAGTTAGAAAAGCTGGTGGTGTTGCACGAACTGCAAGTATTAGAATAATTGAAGAAATTATGGATTCTGTTACAATCCCTGTGATGGCTAAATGTAGAATTGGTCATGTCAATGAGGCGTTAGTTTTACAAGAAACTGATGTAGATATGATTGATGAATCTGAAGTTTTAACACCTGCAGATGAACTTCGACATATTTGGAAATGGGACTTTACTACTCCAGTTGTTAATGGTGCAAGATCTTTGGCAGAAGCTCTAAGACGAATTGAAGAGGGTGCATCTATGATTAGAACAAAAGGAGAACCTGGAACTGGAAATGTTGCAGAAGCTATCAAGCATATTAAAAAAGTAAATGATGAGTTGAGAACCATTAAATCCATTTATGATTCTGGAGATAATCAAGAATTAGTTAGAATGTCAAGAGAATTCAAAGTCTCTTATGATATTGTTGAACAAACTGCAAAACTTGGAAGGTTACCTGTTGTTAATTTTGCTGCAGGTGGAATCGCAACACCTGCTGATGCTGCATATTTGATGTCTTTAGGCTGTGATGGTATCTTTGTTGGTTCTGGAATCTTTAATTCAGATGATGCAAAAGAAAGAGCAAGAGCAATAGTTTTAGCTACTACTTTTTGGAATGAATCAGATAAAGTTAAAGAAGCACAGAAAATGATTGATGAAAGACAATCTATGATAGGATTAGATGTTAACACTTTAGAATTACGTATGCAAGATCGTGGTGGCTCAGCATGAGTCTTACTGTAGGTGTATTATCCATTCAAGGAGATGTTCAAGAAAATATTTTGTCAGCTAGATCTGCAATTGATGAATTAGGACTAGATGGAAATGTTGTTGATGTTAGAACCCCTGAAGACATTTCTCAATTGGATGGTTTGATTATTCCTGGTGGAGAAAGTACTACAATTGGTCACTTATCTCTGGTGAATGGCTCTCTAAAGGTGATGAAAGAAAAAATTCAAAGCGGCATGCCTGTTCTAGGAATTTGTGCAGGAATGATTATGTTATCAAATACTGCAAAAGATCGAATAGTTGGTAAAACTGATCAACCACTTTTAGATATTTTAGATATTAAATTGGAGAGAAATTCATTTGGAAGACAAAAAGAATCTTTTGAATCTAATATCTCCATGGATTCCATCAACATTCCAAAGTTTAATGGAGTATTCATCAGAGCACCATCTGTATCTGAAGTAGGATCTGATGTAGAAGTTTTATCAAAATTTAATGAACGAATAGTTGCAGTCAAAAAAGGAAATGTGATTGGTACTGCTTTTCATCCTGAATTAACTGAAGATACGGCATTACACAAATATTTCATTAATCTTGTGAACACATCAAAAAATTAATTCGTATAAGATGAATGCTGAGCAATTCTTTTTAACTATAGTTTAGTCGAGCTGTTAAATGAACAAAAATTTTATTTTCTTTGGAATTTTAGCCTCAATTTTGATTGGTAGTTCTTTTGGATTATTTTCAATTGAAAATTCATTTGCAGAAGAAGATATTCCTATTAATCAAGAAAACTCAAAGGCAAATCAAAAACAGTTGGATAAACAAGAAAAAGAAATCAAAAAAGCTGATGAGCGAAAGCAAAAATTAGAAGATAAACAAGAAAAAGAAATCAAAAAAGATGATGAGAGAAAACAAAAATTAGACGACAAGAAAGCAAAATTAGATTCTGATAGAAAAAAACTTGAAGAGAAATTATCTAAAAAAATAAACAAATATGAAGAAAAATTAAAAGAAATCAAATTAAAATATCAAAATAAAATTGAATCTAGTTTTACAGGGGATGTTGAAAAATTTTCTGATAAAACTGCAAAAGTAGAAGATAAAATTGCTAAAAAATCTGATCAAATTCGTAAAAAATTATTAGAAAAACAAGAAAAATTAGATTCTAGAACTCAAAAAATTCTTGATAAAATCAATAATGGTGATTACTTAGGTGATAAAATTTCCACTTTAAATTTATTTGAAACATACGAATTAAGATTTGATTCAGTAACCCTTTCTGGAATTCATAATAAAACTCAATCATCTACTCTTGAGGGTTTTATAATTTTCAATACTTTTGACAAAAGCAAATCTAATCTAAAATTGGAATTAGAGAAATGTGATATTCTAGTGGATGGTATACCTTTCAACTGTGGATTTGGAAAAGCTCGAACAACTTCATCAGGTGATTCCGGCTCAAAGGATTCTCTGGTGGTTTTAGCATTTTTAGAAGATGCTGTGGTTGAGAAAGTTTATTCTACGCTCAAAATTTCATTAAATGCAGATTCTCCTATAGGTGAAATTACTGATTCAACTCAAGTTTCAATTTTGAATCCTCAAAGTAAAATTTCTGGTATGTGGTTTCTTAATGGAACTGGTACATTAACAAAAACTGTTTCAACAACAGATGACACAACAGATGACACAACAGAAAATGAATTTTCTGTAGAATTAGCAGAAGATCTAGATATCACTGGGAACTAAAGATGAACTATAAAAATTCATCATATCTTTTGAGTTTTCTATTTATTTTCATTCTTTTCACATCGGTTCCATTCTCATATGGGGATGTTGGAACCGTTTCTGTTGATTCATTTGATATAGATTATAATATTGAAAATGGAATTCTTGATACAATTTTCTTGGATCCTGATTTTGTTGAATTAATTCTTACAATGGATACTTCTTCTGATGGAACTGTTGAGATTACAATTCCAAGATCACTATTGGATGCAAAATTTGACACATTAGATGATGAATTTTTTATTTTAGTTGATGGTTTTGAAACAGATTATGCAGAAATAGATTCTACATCAGAATCTAGAACTCTTGTAATTCCATTTTTTAGTGGTGATTCTTTTATTGATATAATTGGCACGGATGCACTCAATCCTTTTTCTCCAGAACCTGAAATCCCATCTTGGATTAAGAATAATGCTGGTTGGTGGGCAGATGGTCAAATAGATGATACTGCATTCATTCAAGGAATTCAGTATTTGATAACTGAGGAAATAATGGATATTCCTCAAACAGAATCTGGTGAGACATCTGGAAATGAAATCCCATCTTGGATTAAGAATAATGCTGGTTGGTGGGCAGATGGTCAAATAGATGATACTGCATTCATTCAAGGAATTCAGTATTTGATCACAAATGGTATTTTACAAGTATAATCAGTCACATTTTATTTTATTCTAAAATTTTTGAAAATTATTCTAGATTACGAGAAAATTGAACTAAAACACTAATTCCTTTGACGGACTAAATTGAATCATAAATTATCTCCAAGAAAGGTTCAGGCCTCTAAGGATTCAAACCAAGAGTCTTAAACTAAAACACAAAGACCCTTTGACGGTCTAAACTATTCTTCTAGAAATGTTGGTAAATTGAATTGGAAAAAAATAATTTTAATAGGGATATGATTATGGTGAACTGTGCCACTTATTCCAGATGTAATTAACGAACGAAAATTGTGGGTGATTATCAGTACTAGAAAAAATAATGATTCTGTAAACGAATTAGATATTGTCAAACCTATGGTTGAGGAATTAAATGGACAATGGAGTGGAAAAGGTGATTTTATGTGGTCGGGAAGATTTGATGACAATAAAACTAGTATGATTATCTTTGAGGCAACAGAAGAAAAAGCAAAAAAATACTTTGAAGATTATTCAAAAGTTTGTTCCGATTCATTAGATGTTAATATTCATCAATGGGATGCATTGCCATTGTTTACTATTCTTGAAAGAATACAAGGAAAAATTTAATTTTCAGACATGGGATTTTAACCCATTTATAAAAATACAAAATATTCTTTTATTATCATTGACAATTTTGTCCATGTTATTTCCAATTATGTACTTCAAACCTACATTCATGTCAGCGTCGCTTAATACTTGATAACATAAGATAATGCATTGTCAATAAAATCTAAAATATATGAAAAGAAAATGAATTTCATTTATGGGTTTTCTATTGTAATTGCTTCATTGTTTATTCTATCTAGTTTCAGTTCAAATGTTTATGCTTCAGAAATAACAATTCCATCACCTCTTAGCCTTGGCCCAAATCATTTGGGTTCAATGATAAAAACACAAACTCTTTCAGATGACGGTTCTACTTGGATATTTGTTACATCTTCAGAACCTGTAAAGAGAGAACATATGACAATTAATTTGAGATTTACTGATGAAAATGGGCAAGAGTTAATCGATGTAAACTATGATATTCTAGTTACTCAAAATGATCAAGTTATTTTGGACAAGATCATGATTAACCATCAAAGAGGTATTCGTGATCATCTTACAGAAGAATTGCCTAGTAACGATAACGTAAAGATTAAGATCACACTACAAGGAATTGGAACAGATGCTCCTCTAACAGTACCTCATGGAGGAGATCTTGAACTCATTGTAGTTCCTGAATTTGGAACAATTGCGATGATGATTTTGGTTGTTTCAATTATGAGCATAGTTGTAATTAGTGCCAAAAGCAAAATATCTTTAAAACTATAGACTTTATGCCTGTTTATTGAAATATAGATAACAACATTAATTTTGTTTTTTAATCAAGTTTTGTAATTGGTCAAAGCCGTCAATCCCAAAGTGGTAGAAATTATCAAAACTAAATCTATTGCACCTACCTTTGATCCAAGCATGAAAACTCTGATGCGTATAGTAAAATTCATGACTGAAAATGCATCAGGCGGAAAAACTCAGCTAGCACTTGATACAAAACTAAACTATGCAAGACTTGCAAAACATCTTGTCTGGATGGAGAAAAAAGGCCTTGTCAAATCTACTGTAATTGACAATAAAATCCATGTTTCTTTAACTGAAAATGGCATGGACTTTGCAAAAGTGATTTCAAAAATTATTTGATGCCTGGTTTACAATACTGACAGATTCGTCTACTATACTATTACATTTGTTCATTAAACACACATTCACGTCAGCGCGGCTTAATACAATATACTCATTAGAACACACATGACACGAACTAAACAAATCCTAATACTTCCTGTATTAGCAGTATTGATTTCTATGGTTGCTTTTTATGCTCAAGATGCAGCAGCATTAGTTTCCACAGTCAATGATAAAATATCCTGTGAAGCTCCAGCAGTAGGTGGAACATGGAACTCTGTTACTTCCACATGTGTAGTTGCAACTCTTGTAATTGGCCCAACTGACACACTAGTAATTGCATCAAATGTCAACTTTGACATTGGAACAGTAACTAGCAGCGGTGTAATCCAAAATAACGGACAAATTAACATCGCAAGTGGCGGTGTTATAACAACATCTGGTGCATTTACCAATAACGGTGTTATTGATAGCATCGGTGGTACTGTTACAAATAGTGGTCCATTCAATAATTTTGGTGAACTAACATCATCTGGAACAATCACTAACGGTCCAACAGGTGTAATCCAAAATAACGGTCACTTGACTAGCACTGGTGTAATCACATCATCTGGTGCTATCAAAATAGGTACTGATGGCGTATTGATTAGCAGCGGCACATTTACCAACTCATTGAACTTGGTTAACAGCGGCACAATCATGACATCTGGCACATTTACCAACAGTGGTCCAGTTATGAACTTCGATACAATCCTAAATCAAGGATTGTTTTCTAATAGTAACACGATCACAAACTGGGGTCAGATAATGAACCTATGTGGCGGCTCAATCACAAATTCAGGAACGATAGCGATACACACAGTAATCGAACTCTGCGTAGCTTAAGATAAGCACGCTTTCTTTTTTTATTTTCTAACACTTCATAATCTTATTATGATTATCCAAATTTAGAAACAAATTCCCCTAAAAATTGTAAGAGTCTTGAACTAATCTCAAAAGTCAGCTCGAGTGTCTTTAACAAAAATCTAAATCTTCTACGATTTGAAACTATGTGATGGGAATTTCTCAAATCACTCAATTAAAGTATTAATACAAATAACAAAAAATGCATCGTAATGTCAACTGTAATGTTCAAAAGTATTTCGTGTCAGGATATGTTTAATTGACTTTAAAATATGGTTTTGTTGTTTTAACTACCTCTATGGTTTTCATGTTGGGCTTTGGCACTTTGACATTTGCAGAAATTTCTCTTTCATCTTATGATTCAACAATAGGTCCAACTGATAGATTACTAATTATGGGAACTATAGATGTGGGGGATATTCAATTATTTCATCCAATTAAACTTGTAGTATATGATCCATCAGGGAAAATTGTTTATCAACCAAATGTTACAATTGATGCAGAGGGCAAATTCAAATACATGATAACTCCTACTCCTCCTAGCTTTGCTGAGGGGAAATATACTGTTGAAGCAAGTCATGAGGATTTAGAAGATAAAACTCAGATACACTTTACAGTTTCAAGTGATGTGTTAAATGAAAACATGGAAGAAGAGACCGTACCTGAATATGGAATAATTATGGCATTGATTCTCATTGTTGCAATAATTATCATTGCAATTTTTGCAAAGTCTAAATCTAATAATGCATCAGATGTCAAGGTTTGAAGTTATAGACATGTTGATGTGTTTAGATTGAAATCCTTCTAGGTTTGAAAGTAAAAAGTTTGGATCATTGATGAGAATGCTTTATCTTCTATTATCTGATCCAGAATGTAGTGCATCTTCAATATGTCATACTATTTGTAGCAGTAATGGGATTGCTCATTCCTGCACATGCTCAAAGCACATCTAAATCTGACACTTATGATACTATCATTAACGATGCAAAAGATTGTAAAAAATTAATTCAAGATAACCCCTCTATCACAGAAGCAGAAAAAATTGTAGGCAAAAGACTTTGTGGAAATCTTGCAGCAAGTCAAATTGTAGGTGACACTGAAATTAAAAATAAACGACTATACGAATTACGTGTCAAAAATTTAATTCAATGTGAAACATGGTATGATAATTATAAAATTACTAGTATGGAAACATTCAAAATTCTAAAACCTAGACAATTGGCTGATGACTGTATTACATTATACAAAGATCCACTATGGAATTACAAAGATAAAGATAGAATCCAAAAAATTCTAGAAAGAGCAGATGAGTTAAATCTTTTTAAAATTGCTAAAGTAAAGGCTGAAATTCCTGTGGATTATTTTCCACCTGCAAAACAAGTAGAAAAAGGAATTCCAAAATCACACGTTGATTGTAAAAATGACTCTGTTCTGATTTACAAACTTATTACAAAGAAACCATCCTGCGTAAAAATAGATTCAGTAAATGTGTTAATTGAACGTGGTTGGGGATCATTGTTTCTAAATAATTAATAGAATTTCTATTTAATTCACTTCAGATAAACACTTTCTTTATTATTTTTTGTTAATTCACTCTTGGGTGTTTCTTACATGCCTAGTTCATATGTTGATCATAATGAGGATCGAGGCTAAATATTTGATATGGTCTATGTTCAAAGAATAGAATGCTTAATAGTCGAGAAATTGCGAGAAGTGATAACCGTGAAATCCCAATCATTACTTTTCATAATGGCATCATTATCTATACTACTAATATCCAAATATCTGAATCATCTTTTGCAGAAATTGAATCAGTTGATGTTGTTGAAAATAAACTGGTGACTTTGATTGGCGAAGGATATGATTCTGATGCAGGAGAACTTACTTTCCAGTGGACTCAGATTTATGGTGATCCTGTAAAATTATCCTCCTCAACTGATCTTGAGCCAACATTTATGGCTCCTGATGTCAAAAATGGTGAAATCAAGGTTCTCACTTTTGAATTATTGGTTACTGATCCTCAAGGTGAAAGTAATTCTGATGTTGTAGAAATTATTGTAAATTCTGTAAATAATATACCTGTTGTAGATGCTGGACCTGATATCTTTGCAATTAAATCTATTAATGCAATCAGCATTATTCCTCAAATTACAGATAAAGATGGGGATGCACTAACTTACAAATGGGAACAAGTTTCAGGACAACAAGTAGGTTCATCTTCTATTACAAAAAAACATCTTACACTTCAGCCTGTTTATTTTGATTTTTCACAAAATGAACCATTGACATTTAGAATTACTGTTGATGATGGATTTGGAGGAGTTGCAAGTGACACTGTAAATGTAATATTGTATTCTAGTCAAATTAACAACAAGGCCATATCCATTGAAGCAGGACCTATCCAAATAGTTACTGAAGGTCAAACTGTAAGTCTTGATGTTACTGGACATACATTAAATGATCAACCAATTAATTATCTTTGGATTCAGTTTATTGGAACTCCTGTTACACTTAGTTCATTTCATGGAGATCACATTGAATTTACAGCACCTGATATAGGTGACTATGAAGAACTGTTGTCGTTTCATGTTACTGGATATTCTCAAGGTAATGGGTATGCAAATGACATGGCTCTAGTCAAAGTGATTCCATCAAACCATGCTCCAATAGCTGATGCTGGAAAAGATCAAAATATTCCTCAGAGAACATTTGTGAATTTAGTTGGTACAGGCACTGATGCAGATAATGACAACATTAGATTTATCTGGTCTCAAAAATCTGGCATTCCAACTGTAATTTATGAAAAAACTCAACCTTCTGCATACTTTATTTCTCCAACAATTCAATCTCTATCTGAGCCACTAGTGTTTGAGCTTAAAGTAACTGATGTTAAAGGAAATTCTGATACTGATGATGTAAAAATTACTGTAAGTACTCTAAATAGTCCTCCACGTGCATATGCTGGTCCTGATAAACGAGTTCATGGAGGGGATGATGTTGCAATTATGGGTACAGCAATTGATTTGAACAGTGATTCTCTAAAAACAGAATGGAGACAAATTTTTGGAGATACTGTATCTTTTGACAAATCTAATTTGAAATTATCATTTACTGCACCTGAAGTTGCCCCAACATCTTCTAAACGATTGGCCTTTGAACTAACCGTTACTGATCCGCAAGGACTAACTCACTCAGATTCAGTTGTAATCTTTGTATCTCCTAAAAATAGTTCTCCAAAAGTTAATGCAGGTGCTGATATTATCGTAGATGAAAATACTGTTGCTAGTTTAACATGTACTGGAACTGATCCTGATGGCACTAGACTAGGATATACCTGGAGTACTACTTCAAAGGCAGTAATAGAGCAAAATGTTGAACCTCAAACCATGGTAAAAATTCCAAATGTCGTACGTGATTCTACACTGACCTTTACTTGCACTGTAACTGATGGAACTTATTCTGCTTCTGATAACGTAAATGTGTTAGTTAAAAATGTCTACAGTGCTGATATTGTATCTGATGCTGGTTCTGATAAGATAGTTAACGAAAATGTAAAAGTTTCATTAGATGGAAGTAATAGTCATGATCCTGAAGATCAGCAACTTTCATTCAAGTGGACACAACTATCTGGTGAATCAGTAAAACTATCTTCTGCTTCTAGTGTGAATCCGTCATTTACTAGTCCAATTGTAAATAACAATGAAATTAAAATCCTAACTTTTGAACTCAAAGTCTTTGATGACAATGAACGTTCCAGTGTTGATACAGTTGTGATTACTGTTGATCCAGTCAATTCTCCACCAGAAGCATCTGCATCGGCAAAACAATAGCATAGATATTTTTTCCTTTTACGCTAATTTTCATCTTGATGTTAAAATTATTTTGAGATGATTAGAAAATGAAGATTAGACTTTTTCATGCCTATCTGCGTCCATTTTCATCCCCAAAATGGTAGGTGAATCCCCGTGGACTCATGCCTAAAATTGTAAGGGACTTGGACTAATTTGGCAAGTCACCTCGAGGACCATTTGATTTTACATTAAGACAGGCTCAATCCAACAAATTATGCATGGATTTCAAATCTTTCTTGAATGGTTCTAAAGATTCTGGAATTTCAATTTTAATTGAATCTTTTAATGATAGGTTTTGAGATTTTTTCTCATTCCATACTTTGGAGTTGAATTCTGAAATTTCTTTTGTAACATTACTTTGCTCTTCAACATTTTCAGGTTCAACATGTTTTTGTTTGTGAATGCTATCTTTTGAATACAGTTCTTTCCAAAGATGTTCTGTAATAAATGGAGTAATTGGTGCTAATAATTTTAAAATTGTTGATAATGTTTTATGCAGTGTAAATATTGCACCATCTCTTTCTTCATCTGAAAATTCAATTCCATAAGCTCTTGCTTTTACCATTTCAATATAGTGAGCAGCAAATACATTCCAAGTAAATTCTCTAATTGCAATTGCTGGAATGAAAAAGTTGTATTCTTTATATCCCCTTTTACATTCTTTAACTAACTTGTCTAGCTCTGATAAAATCCATTTATCTGATGCAGAAGGCTTTCCTGATTTAATTACTGGGAAACTAGACAAAAATCTTGACACATTCCATAATTTACTAAGAAATTTTTTTGTTGATTCAATTTTTTGCTCATTACATCTAAAATCATATCCATGATTAATTTCACTTGCACTCCAAAATCTAAAAGTATCTGCACCTAACTTTTCAATTACAGGTAGAGGATCTATTGCATTTCCTTTACTTTTACTCATCTTCATTCCTTTTTCATCTAGTCCATAACCCATGATCCAAGCTTCAGACCATGGTTTTTTCCCTGTTAGCTGCTCACATCTAAGAAGTGTATAGTACAACCACGTTCTAACAATATCTTTTGCTTGAGGTCTAATTGATGCAGGGTATACTTTTTTGAAAAATTCCTCATCTCTGTTAAATTTACTAATGAAAAGTGGAGATACACTAGAATCCATCCATGTGTCAAATGTTCGTTCTTCCCCAACAAATTCTGTGGAATCACACTTCGTACAATTACTGATTGGGCATTTTTCATTCCAGGGTTTATAGTATTTTCCAGGCTCAGGAACATGAGGTTCTGAGCATTTTTTACAGTACCATATTGGGATTTCAGTACCATAGTATCTTCGTCTTGAAATTGGCCAGTCAATATTGATGGATTCCAGCCAATTCATCAGAATTTGCTTATGCATTGGTGGATGAAATTCTATTTCTTCTCCTAAACTCTTGATTTTTGGAACTGCTTCTTTTTGTTTTAGATAATATTCCTCCATTGGAATAATCTCAATTGGCGTTTTACTTCTCTCTGATACTGGTGTTCTGTGAACAATATCTTCAGTTTTTTCTAGAAATCCTTTGGTTTCCAAATCTTCTATGATTTTTGTTCTTGCTTGTTTTGGTTTTAATCCTGTATATTCACCTGCAACTTCAGTCATTCTCCCATCTAATCCTATTGCAACAATCTCTTCTAATTCTAATTCTCTAAATAATGCAACATCGTTTTGATCACCGTAACTACACACCATTACGGCGCCTGAACCAAATTCTTGTTGAGCAGAATGATGTACTCTTAATTCTACCTCTGCATTAGTAATTGGAACAATTATTTTCTTTCCAATGTATTGTGTATATCTTTCATCTTCAGGATTTACAATGATGGTTCTACATGCACATAGTAATTCTGGTCTTGTACTTGCAATGATTATTTCTTTATCTGTATCTTTAATTTTAAATTTCATGTAAACTAGTTTTGTAGATAAATCTTCATAAATTATTTCTGCATCTGCTATTGTTGTACCTGATACCCAATCGTAATTGTTTGGTCTGTTTGCAAGATACACTTGTCCTTTTTTCCATAAATCAATGAATGTTGATTGAGTAAGTGTTCTATATTCTTCTGAATCTGTTCTATAGTAATTTGCAAAATCTCCACTAAGGCCCAAACTTTTCATAATGAGAATCATTTCTGCTTCTAAATCATCTAGTGCTTCTCTGCATAGATTCAGAAATTCCCCTCTTTCTGTTTCTCTCATTCTAATTTTGTGTTTTTTCTCTGTGTAGAGTTCTACTGGAAGTCCATTCCTGTCAATTCCTATAGGGAAATAGACGTTTTTACCTGCCATTCTTGCAGTTCTTGCAATCATATCAATCTGTGAATAATGTGCTGCAGCACCAATATGCCAAGGCCTACCTGATGGATATGGAGGAGGCGTATCTATTGTAAAATTGTCATCTTGTGGTGTGAAATCATAAATTTTTTCTTCATCCCATTGTTTTAGAATTCCTTTTTCTAATTCTGGGTTCCATGCTTTCTCTGATATTTTAGGTTCCATTTTCTAATTATCTTTCTATGTTTGAAATAATATGAGATCCTTTGTTGTACCCTTCATAGATGTAAACACCTACTGCCTCTACATTTGATGGCATTTTTGGTACTAGCAATTTGATAATTTCACTTGAAAGGTTTTCAACTGTGGCCTCACCTTCTAACAGATATGTTGTATTTTTTGGAACTTGCAAGTCAAACATACCTTTAGGTCCTTCAAATTGAATTTGATAATGTGAATCATCTTCTTTCTTTAGATATTTTCTATTTATGAAAAATTTATGATCAAATACATTAACTACTTCTTTGATGATTCTTTTAGCTTCTCCAAAATCTAAAAGAAGATTGTCTTTCATTTGTCCAACAAGTTCAACCATTACAGAAGATGTATGTCCGTGTAGGATAGAACATTTTTCAACTAGGGGAAGAATATGTGCATAATCAAATGAGAATGATGCATCTTCTAAGAATATAGAACCTGTCTGTGGAGTTTTATCATAAAATACAATATCTTGTAATTCTTTAATTTGTGCTACATATTTTGCATGTCCTATTGCCATTACTTTATTTTCAGGAAAATCTTCTTTGACTTGTTTGTATTTTTTGATATCCTCATCTGTATCAATTACTTCAATCAATCCCTTTTCAGTTTTGAAATCAATTACAACCTCTGTTCCATTCTTTAGTGTAACTTTGTGATTGTATTCATAATCTTGCTCAAGAAATGCAAGCATCTGTGCTACTGTTAACTCAGTTCGAGTTTTGAGCAAGTTTCCTTTTTTGTCGATATATCGAAAATCTGAATCTAATATTGTAGGACTTGAAGCCATGTGAAGTCAACTGACTTTGGATATAATATAAATTCTGTAATGATTGTGCCTAAAATTCTTCATTTGCAGCTATTCCAAAGAATTTAGAATTTTAGCCAGATTGACATCATTTTTTGTTATGCCTCCTGCATCATGAGTTGTTAGTTCTATGGTGATTCTATTATACACATTAAACCACTCTGGGTGGTGATTCATTTTCTCAATTTCCATAGCTGCTCTGGTCATAAAACCAAATGCTTGATTGAAGCTCTCAAATTGAAATTCCTTGTGCAGTTTTTCATTAACAATACTCCAGCCGGAGAGGCTCTTTAATTGCTCCTCGATGTCTATTTGTGATAATCGTATCATACTGTATTACATTTAATGTTGAATTAAAAGATTGATTCATTACCCTTTATGGAATATGTGGAGTAAGTCAAAATGGATGATATGAACAAAGAGTTACTTGAGAATATCAAGAATTCCATTTCTGAAACTGTCACAGTAAAGAAAATTGGAATTGCTTTTTCTGGTGGTGTTGACAGTACATTAATATCAAAAATTTGCTCCGATATGGATTTTGATATTACATTACTTACGATTGGATTTTCAGAATCCCATGATATTTTGTTTGCAAAACATGTCAATGAATTTCTAAAATATCCTCATCATGTTTTAGAAATTGATCCAGACAAATTTTCATCTATTTCTTCAAAAATTAATCAAGCAATAAAAACAGACAATCTATCTTGGAATGAAAATTGCATTGCTTTTCATTATGTTTCAAAACTAGCAAACTCTTTAGATCTTGATACTGTAATTACTGCAAATGGCATAGATGAATTATTTTGCGGCTACAATGCATATAGAGAAGCATATTCTGGTGGAGAATCACAAATCAATGAAGTAATACTGGCTAAATTAGATAATGAACTAAAAATGATGAAGGCTGTAAATAATATTGCATCTGAATTTGGAGTGACAATACTCCAGCCATTACTCTCAGAAAAATTCATCAAATATGCAAAAACTGTTCCTATATCTGAAAAAATTCATGACTCTGAAGATCTATATCGTAAACACATTATTCGTAAATTAGCAAGTGAAGTTAATGTTCCAGAACTTTCCTACACAAAACGAAAAAAAGCATTACAGTATGGTACTAAAATTCACAAGGCTTTGTTAAAAACTAGATAAATTTTTTAACTGTATTTTGAACTGATCTTTCTACATTTTTTATGATTGCAGGAGATGCACCAAGGTGTTTTTCTGGTAAGAAGATAGAATCTATTTCCTTTTCAGTTAATTTTGAATTGAATGCTTTATCATTTTTTATTGCATCTTTGTAGAACATTCCTTTGTCATTTGCCTCAAACGCAACTCTTTGAACATCTCTGTATGCCTCAAATCTTGGAATGCCTTTTTTGATTAGAGCTTCCAAAACAAATTCTGCAAAGATTTGACCCTTTGTGATGTATAGGTTATCTACAATTCTTTTCTCATTTACCATCAAGTTTGAAATAATTCTAGTCATAGTTTCAAGCATCTCATCAACTAGAATTGAAACAGTTGGAAGAATGAATCTCTCATTTGCTGAATTTGAAAGATCTCGTTCATGCCATAATGGAATATTCTCAAATGCAACTGCAACTTGACTTCTCACTAATTTTGATAATGATGACACTCGTTCACTTTTAATTGGATTTCTTTTAACTGGAACTGCACTACTTCCCATCTGTCCTTTTTTGAACTGTTCTGCAACTTCTCCAATTTCTGTTCTTTGTAAATTTCTAATCTCTATTGCAATTTTTTCTAATGTTGCACCAATTAATGCCAATTCAAACACATATTCTGCATATCTTTCTCTAGGAACAACTTGTGTTGTAACTTCTGCTGGAAATAATTTTAATCGTTTTGCAGCTCTTTTTTGTACTTCAAGTGATTTTGCACCCATAAGAGAGCCAGTACCGACAACACCTAATGTTTTACAAATCAAAATTCTTTTCTTAATTTCTTCAATTCGTTCTACATGTTTTGCCATTTCTGCAGCCCAGTTTGCAAACTTTAATCCAAATGAAATTATACTTGCATGCTGACCATGTGTTCTACCAACCGCTGGGATCTTTCCATGTTTTACAGCTCTTTTTGCAAGAATTGATGCCATCTTTGCAACTTTTGGCTCTATAATTTGTAATGCATCTCTCATTTGCATTGAGTTACTTGTATCAACTAAATCATTACTTGTTAATCCATAATGTATCCATGGTCTTGCATTTTTACTACATTTCTCACTTAGTGATTCTACTAGTGCTGCAGTATCGTGATCACTTTTTGCTTCTAATTGTTTGATTCTTTTTGCAGTAATTTTTCCAGACATTGCAGCTCTGAGAATTTCTTTACCTACACTTTTTGAGATAATTCCAATCTCACTTTGAGAAATGGCAGCTGCTCCTTCTATTTCTAATTGATAGTCTACTTTTTTCTGCTCACTGAAAATATCCATCATTTCTTTGGTGCCATAACGACCATTATCGATAGGTAGAATTGCCAATATTTCTAATCAGTATACATCGAAAATAAATCTACTTATGAATTTTGAACTTAATCTACTCTATCTCTTAATTGGTGACAATCACAAAGACAACCTTTTTGACAGTTAAC
This sequence comes from Candidatus Nitrosopumilus sp. bin_7KS, assembly GCF_054095835.1. Classification (NCBI taxonomy): domain Archaea; kingdom Thermoproteati; phylum Nitrososphaerota; class Nitrososphaeria; order Nitrosopumilales; family Nitrosopumilaceae; genus Nitrosopumilus; species Candidatus Nitrosopumilus sp. bin_7KS. Next base: position 122,093 of record NZ_JBSWSO010000004.1, read on the forward strand.
TCGCTTGCAATCAGAACAAATATTTTTTCTCCAGTATGGTGCTGTGTTCATGTTAAAACCTCTGTGTTACCTTGAAAGTTCCTTTTTTAACTTGAAGAAGAATTTTAATCAAATACAACGTCCAAATTCCCATTAAGATATAGTACAAAATACTTACATCAGGTTCCTCAGGAATTTCATTTGGTTCTTCCTCTACTGGTAGATCATATGGAGGCATGTATACAATTCCAAGTAGAATTGGAATTCCTAATAATACAATTATTGGCACTACCATAATTTTGTTAATTATATGGGCTGTAATTAGTATAGATTTTTGCTACTGAATGAAAATACATGTCTCTCATATCTTCTTCTACACAAACAGATAACAAATTAACAATATCAGTTGATGTGATAATTCCAATCACTTTTCCATCATCGATAACTGGTAATTTTCTTATTCCTCTGTCATGCATTAAATCTGCTGCAGTTCTTACAGTTTCATCTGGATTAATTGAAAATAGTGGAGTTGACATTATTTGTTTTACAGGTCCTGTAATTTGATAAGCATGAGCTGCAATTTTGATTGCAAAGTCTCTATCTGTAACAATTCCTATTGGTAAGTTATCTTCCATTACAATAACTGCTCCAACTTTAGCATCCTCCATCATTTTTGCAGTTTCATTTACTGTTAATGTTGCATCTACAGAGATCACTGATTTGGTCATTACCTCTCCAATATTGATTGTTTTAGCATCTGTCATCTTGCTAATCACCTATGACTGATTCTATATTTTATAGTCTGGTAGAATATCAAAACTGAAAATCATGTAAGATAACCTCGATCGGCTTTAAATTAAAGAATTAGTTTGTCGTACCATGTACTTGTAAAATAATTTGGTATTTGCAAAAATAAAATACATTTCATTTTCAAGAGTACTTTTTAAGATTTAGCCTTAATTTTTGGTCATTAAAGATTATTACATACTGTCATTGATGTAAGATAATTTTGAGAGGAAAACAATGAAGAGAACTGAACAATGTCAAAGATGCAAAGCAACTCTTTCATCTGATCTTAATTATTGTCCTCAATGCAATTGGAAAAAAAGTAGACATGTAATTCCTGAGCCTACTATAGAAGAAACAATAGATGTCAAAGAAACAACGGATGTAGAAGAAACTATTGATGTTGAAGAAATAACAGATGTTGAAGAAACAGTTGATGTTAAAGACAAACCAAAAAATGATAAGACAAAAAATGATAAGACAAAAAATGATAAGACAAAAATATTAAAATTTAAAAAAGAAAAATCTTACCAAACTAAAGCAAAAATAGTATACATTTTACCCTTAATCTTTGGAATTTTCTTGATAATCTTTGCAATAATTTTTGCTTCTGCTGTTTCATACCTGCTAATGACTGGTGTCATGAACAGTTTGGGTGGAATTGGTGGTGCTGGAATTCCAATGCCTATAGATCTTGGACCCATAGATACAACAACAATGTCGTATATTGACACAATTATTGGAATGAATTCATTTGGATTCGAGTACACTGGAAGTGAAATCCAAGAATTGACAAGCAGTTCTGCCAACGTAATGATGACTGCTATGATGGATATTCTTGGTGCAGCACTTTTGATTACCTTAATTGAAGTTGGAATAGGGATATTCATTGTCTTTATGAGTAGAAAAATGTACAAGCGAACTATGATGCGCTAAAACTAGTTTGTGTTAAACTTTAATTAAAAATTATGTTTTAAAACTCAGATTGCTTTTTACATCTAACGTCTAGTTTGTTTCTTAACTGCTGCGACCTTTTTTGATGATCTAGCCTCTTTTGTCTTTGAACTTGCTTTAGATACTTTGCCTTCAGTTTTCATGCTTTTGCCGCTTCTTCTAGCTGCTCTAGAAGCTTTTGCTCTCAATGTTTGCTCTTCTTTTTGTTTTTTAATTTCTTTTTCTGTTAATTGTTTTCTTACCACAATAATGAAATGATTTAATCATAGATAAACCAGATCATCAATTTCATGAATAGTTTTTCTTATTATTTGGATTGTTTTGAAATTATTTTACAAATCTTCTGATGATTTAAATTGGATTGAAGGGAATTTTTACCAATACTCATGTCTTCTAGTACGCCAAGAAAAATTGGAGAGAATCAATATCAAATTGATGCTGATTCAAATCTTGGTATGAAAGTTCCTGTGAGAATCTATGCTGATGAGCCATTAATGCAAAAAATGCTCTCTGATAGGACAATTATGCAGGCAAAAAATGTAGCCTGTATTCCTGGTATAGTTAGCCATAGTGTGGTTTTACCTGATGGGCATGAAGGTTATGGTTTTCCAGTAGGTGGGGTAGCAGCTATGGATGCAGAAGAAGGAATGATTAGTCCTGGAGGTGTAGGTTATGACATTAATTGTGGAGTACGTTTACTTCGTTCTAATTTATCTGAAGATTTAGTTCGTTCAAAACTAAAAGAATTGGTAACGGATCTTTTTAGCTCCATCCCTTCTGGTGTCGGATCTAAAGGTGCAGTAAAACTAACTCCTTCCGAACTTGATGAAGTTTTGGTAAGAGGAGTGGACTGGGCAATTGATCATGGTTATGGCTCATCTGATGATTCAGATGTTTGTGAAGAAAATGGAAAAATTCAAAATGCTGATCCAAACAAAGTTTCTGATAAAGCAAGAAAAAGAGGTGCACCTCAACTTGGCAGTTTAGGTTCTGGAAATCATTTTCTTGAAGTACAAAAAGTTGCAGAAATTCATGATGAAGAAGCAGCAAAGAGAATGGGAATAGAAGAAGGAACAATTACAGTTTTAATTCATTGTGGTTCTAGAGGATTCGGTCATCAGGTGTGTAGTGATTATCTGAGAGTAGCAGAACAAGCTATGGAAAAATACAATATCAATTTACCTGATAGAGAACTTGCATGTGTTCCAAATAGTTCTGAAGAAGGTGAATCTTATAGAAAAGCAATGTTCTCTGCATTAAATTTTGCTTGGAGTAATAGACAAATGCTTACTCATTGGACGAGAAATTCTTTTCAACGTGTATTTAATCAATCAGAATCTGATCTTGATATGAAACTAGTTTATGATGTTGCTCATAATATTGCCAAAGTTGAAAAACATAAAGTTGATGGAGCAGAACGTAATTTAGTGGTTCATAGAAAAGGCGCAACAAGAGCGTTTCCTGCAAATCGAAATGAAATTCCGTTCAAATATCGTGATTTGGGACAACCCGTTTTAGTTCCAGGCTCTATGGGTACTTCTAGCTGGATTTTACTTGGGCAACCAAATTCAATGAATTTGAGTTTTGGATCTACTGCTCATGGTGCAGGAAGAACGATGTCTCGTTCAAAAGCTAGAAGAAATTTTACTGAAGATGATGTTAAAAAATCACTAAATGACAAAGGCATATTCATCAAAGCCTTAACTAGAGATGGAGTTGTTGAAGAAACTCCTCAAGCCTACAAAGATGTTGATTCTGTAGTTAATGTCTCTCATAATTTGGGAATTGCCACAAAAGTTGCAAAATTGGTGCCTATTGGTGTGATTAAAGGTTGAGCGAAGAAGATTCTGAACTAGAACGATTAAAGGCTAAACGATTAGCTGAAATGCAGAAAAATATTTCCACAAAACAAAAAGTGGAATCAACTCCGGATGCTGAAAAAGAAAAAGTTGCTGAAAATCCAAGAGACTCTCTTATCAAAATACTTGGATTCAGAGGACTAGAAGTTTTACAAAATGCAGAATCCCAATTCCCAAATGAAACAAAAATGATTATTGAAAAATTATCTGAATTAATTAAAACTGGAGAAATTAATGAAAGTATTGACGGGGGAAAGTTATTGACATTGTTTAGATCAGTTGGTATCAATGTTAGAATGGCTACAAAAATTAATGTAGAACAAGATGGAAAATTTGTTTCTCTAACTGATAAACTTAGTAATCAACCCTCAGATGACGGTGATGAGTAATGAATATTGTTTTAGAAATTGGAACAAAAAATTATGCAGATGATCTACTGACAATCAAAAAAGCATTATCTCATATGGAAAGTCTTGTATCTGGTTATAATGGATATGTTCTAAGTGATCCTTCACCAAAATTTGGATGGACATTTTTTAAATTAGCGATTAAACCTAATTTACAGAACGGAATAGAGGAAAAGTTTTCTGATATGATTAATAAATATCAGGCAAATGATCAAGCAGGAAAATTTGCAAAATTTATGACAGATTATTTTGTTTCTAAAGGTTGTGATATTAAAATAAAAATATCTGACTAGACTCTTCTTCCTCTTTTTCCACCTTTCTTTCTGGTGGTGTCATGAGGAATTGGTGTTACATCGTCAATTCTTCCAATTTTAAATCCGCCTCTTGCTAATGCTCTAATTGCTGCTTGTGCACCTGGACCAGGAACTCTGGAACCAACTCCACCTACAGCACGAACTCTGATATGAAATCCTGTGAATCCTTTTGTTCTTGCAGATTCAACAACTGCATTTGCTGCTTTCATTGCAGCGAATGGTGATGATTCGTATCTATCTGCAGTTACATGAATCCCACCAGAACTGATGGATACTGTTTCTGCACCTGTAAGGTCGGTCATGTGAATAATTGTATTATTATAACTGCTGTAAATATGGGCAATTCCCCATTTTTCAGGACCTTCTTTTTTTGTCTCTGGTTGAGCTTTTGATTCTTGTACAGATTCAGTTTTCACATCTTCTGCAGTGTTAGTCTCTTCAACTACGGCTTCAGTCTTTTCTACTGGTGCTTCTTGAATCTCAGCTTCTGACAATGTCTAATCAGACCTTAAAGGGTTTAAAATACATTGATTTTTCGAACCTATCATAATTTAGGCACTATTGGATATCCAATGACTATTCATATACTGTAATCATCTGGATGCATTAAATGGCATCAATTCTGTTCTTGGCAATTGGTATAGCCGTTGCAACTGCATTAATGGCTTCAGTAGCAATTCATTTTTTGACCCCGATCGGAGATTCTGGTTTATCCCCTCAAGAACAAAGCTGTCAACTGATTGCTAATGAAGGATATAGAATTCACGCAACGTATCCCGATTCTACCCCAGATGAACTCCCTAATGATGATTTTAAACGTTTGATGTATCTGGATGAAATATGGATTACTGAATGTGTTAACATTTTACCTGCAGAATCCATTTTTAGTATTGTAAATAATGTTGAACGAGATTTCTCATATGGAGAATAATTATTTGAAATGCTTCCAACCTTTATCTTTTAACTGAACCAATTCATTATCATTTTTAACATACACTCCTTTTCCTGAAGTGACAAAACCTATCTCTATAATTGGAATTTTCAATAATTTTGCATTCTTTACAATAGTTTTTTTATGGTTTGGAGATGTGGTGAAAACAAATTCATATTCTTCTCCACCGTTGAATACTAAATTATTTAAACTCAATCTATGAGATTTTACAAAATTCTCCAAATCTTTTGATGCTGGAATATTGGTTATGATAAATTTATTTTTGCTTTGTTTTGACATTTCATTTAATGTTGTAGATAATCCATCACTGGAATCCATTGATGATGAAAAATATTTCTTGTTTTTTATCCCAAAATTGAGTCTAGGTTTTGGTTTAATGACTGAATTAATTGCTTTTTTTACAAAATCTGGTTTTCCTCTTTTTTTACCTAGAATCATATCTAATCCAGCTGCTGTATATCCAAATGGACCAGTTACAAATATCAAATCTCTTTTCTTTGAATTCTTTCTTGTAACTATTTTGTCTACAATTCCAAAAAGACATACGTTGAATACAATTTCCTTGCCTCCGTTTGTATCTCCTCCTAAAATTGAAATATTGAATTCTTTGGATGCATTTCTAAAACCTGAAACAATTTGGTTAATTTTTGAGCGTGAAATAGTCTTTGGAAGATTTATTGAAATCATTCCATATGATGGTTTGACCCCCTTCGAGGCAAAATCACTTACACATGCTACTATACTTTTCCTTGCAGCGTCTGATAATTTCATTTTAGATGGGATGTCTGTACTTTGTACTAGCGTGTCAGTTTTTGCCACGATCTTATTTTTACCTAAATTAAAAACTTCTACATCTTCTGATTCAAATTTATTTTTACCTAATCCCTTCTGAAAAATTTCAATTATGGATGTTTCATCTAATTTTTTCATAACTTTGATTTACCATTTTTATCGTATCTTTGACTATCTCTTTGCATTTCTCTTCATTATTTGATTCTGCTGAAACTCTAATGATGTCTTCTGTATTTGATTTTCTAATTAGTACCCAACTATCTTCATCAATAATTCCCTTGATTCCATCTAATGTAATTATTTCTGAATAGTCTTTTGAAAATTTTGATTTTACTTCTTCGATAACTCTATCATGAAATTCTGAATCCATTTTAGTTTTATCTCTAATCTGTTTATAATTTCCCATGTAATTTAATATCTCATTAAATTTTGAACCATCTAACATAGATGCAATTAGACCGCTTGTAAGAATTCCTTCTCTGCAATAATTGAATTCTGGTAAAATAAAACCCCCACTACTACCTTCACCTCCAGCCTGTGCATTATTTTCTAGCATGAGATCTATTACATTTGCTTCTCCAACTTTGGATCTTTGCACGTTTCCTCCTTTTTCTTTGATAAATTTTTCAACTGATACACTAGTGTCAATACTTAGAACAAATTTTTTGTATCCTAACTCCAATGATTTTGCTACACCTAAACCCAGTGTAATATCTGGCGTTTGTTTTTTTCCGTCTTTAACAACAACTAATCGATCTCCATCTAGATCAAATGCAAACCCAATGTCTTTCTTATTAGTCGTAGTAATCAATTCTGATAAATTATCTGATGTTGGATCAGGCCCTCTTGAACATCCAGAAATATTTTCATTAATTACTTGAACATCGCATCCAATTTCTCTTAGTAGTAATGGAGCAAAATCTTTAGCCGCCCCTCCTCCTATATCTACTACAATTTTTGGCTTGTTTTCCACTTCCCCTATGATTTTTTTTGCATCTTCAATGTATGATGTATTAATTTCAGTTTCAATGCCGATTTTTGTTTTCACAATATCCTGATGTTGGATGATTTGTGGAAGTTCGTTCTCATTTATTCCTCTACCATCAATGATGAATTTCATCCCATTCCATTCTAATGGATTGTGAGATGAAGAAATTACTAACCCTGCTCCGTAATTCCTTGCTTCTCTGAAAACTACTGGGGTTGGAACTGTTTCTAAATTAAAAACATCGATCCCATTTTTCATCAATGCTGCAGTTGCAGAGTCTTTGACCATTGAACCTGAAGGTCTGGTATCTTTTCCAATAACACATTTTTTTGATTTTATTAATGATGAAAAATTATTACAAAATTCTAATACATCTTTTAGGTTAAGATCTTCTCCAAATATTCCTCTAATTCCTGAAATTGTTTTTTTCATTTAGTCCATTTCGGAAAGGCTTTTTATTAACTCTGATGGATTTACCCAAACGTGCCTTGGTAGCTCAGCCTGGTAGAGCGAACGCCTCGTAAGCGTTAGGTCGCGGGTTCGTACCCCGTTCAAGGCTTTGATAATTTTTTAAAAATATCTAGATAATTGTTAAGATGATTCATCGAAGGTTTCAATATCTGTTTCTAGTTCTTTTCCTAAACCTTCCCACCATTGTTTTGTTTGATCTACCAAATAATTCCCCTCACAATTAACTTAGAATTGTCCTTTATAGATCTGTCGGTTGATTTACAATTGATCAATTACTAATAATTTTTAAAATATGTTAACTTTCTTTTTGTTCTTCTTTCTTGTTTTTCATCTTTCTATAGATGATTATCATTAGTGTAGCGCCTGCACAACCCCAAAATAATTCAGATGTTCCATTTTGTATCCCATATGGTATGAATACACCTACAAAACCTAATGTCATAATTGCAACAAGGACCAATCCTATCATTTCAAGTAATTTTGCCATTTCTCTATTGATTTTCCTAAATCAAAAAGATATATGGTTTTGTAAATCAATTATTTTGTGGATAAGTATCTATTAGTTATTTTAATTTTCATGGTTGTGACTATACCCATTGCTTTTGTTGAACCATCATCTGGAGAATTTCGTGATCCCCCTCTTATCCCATTATTTTATGCTGCCATTGCAGGAATCATAATTATTTTTGTGTATAGCACATACAAAGAAAGAAAAGAACGACAAGCAGCTAACACAAAAAGAAGATCTAGAAAATAGATTTTAAAGTTCTAATCCGAATGAACCTGCAATACTTGAGAAATTCATGTAAGAGTCCAAGTATTGTCTACCTTTGGAAGTAATTACAAAAGTATTCTTACCATCAAATTCTATCTTGTTGATTAGACCGGCTCCTGTCAAATTTTCCAAGAATTTTGATAATCTTGAATGTGATAGATTTGCCTTTGTAAGTAATGATGTTGTTTTGATGCCTTCTTGACCAGACTGTTGAGTAGCATCTAGTAAATCTGCAACAATTTGCATACTGGTTCTATAGGAAGCCATACGTAACTAATTTTAAAACTATGATATAAGGGTATTACCATTAATTCAGATCAGATAAATAAGCTCTGGAATAATTTCCGTGCAATGTCTTCCCAATCCCCTATTCCTTGGTTTGATGACTTTGTAGGTGTTGCGTATAGATATTATGATTTGAGAATGAATGTAGTTCCATTATTTACTGATAGAAAAGAAGCTGCATCTCTTTGGCATGATACAATTCATTCTTGGGTTGATCCCTCAATTAAAATCCGATTTTTAGAGATTGATAACAATTATTGGTTTATCATGGGATCAGACTCCCAGAAACCTGATACGAATCTATCTTTCTTTAAAGAATTACCAAAATCAGAAAATTATGAACGATTCAAAAAAGGTCATGCAGGTGAAGCATATCTACGATTAGGAGTATATGCAGACAAATCTTTAGATGATGTAAAAAAAGATGCAGTATGCAATTGTAGTCATGAAGCTCAGGATCATGATGAGGGTGACGGTGATGTTTGCTTGTTTAATTCATGTGATTGTAAGAAATTTTCAAGTTTTCAAGTTAATTTACTAAAAAAGAAAAAAACGATCACTGACATCAAATTTTTAGAAGAAAAAGATCTAAAAAATGATCCTCTTGTTTGGAATTGTATTAATGCGAATAAACTTTCAAAACTAGAATAAAATTAATCTAAATGCTTGTTTACTCTAACGTGTTCCCCTGGATAATATTCATTGAGTTGTTTTGAATAACATTTACCACATAATGTACCGTCAATTTTCCATTCTTCCATTGCTTTAAAGTGTAATTCTATGGGTTCACTACAAATCACACATTTTTCTTTTTTACCCAAAGTGACATTGCTTTTTTAACTCGATATAAAAAACATTCTCGATTAAATCCTACTTGGAAAAATTATGTTAAATATTACTGCTTTATATTCAATTTAGGTAGGCAGTCTGACCAATGTAAACCTCCTGCAAGATTTTTACTTGGTTGGACTACTACCTTTGAAATTAGAATAAACTAGTTGTGAGTTTTTTCAATGCTAAGATTTCATCTTCCTCTTGTCTGATTTTTTTATCAATTACACGAAGCATTGCATCATTCCATACATGTTGTGAAAAGAAATTATGCTTGGTATTTGCTAATTCAATCTCATCATCAACTACTGTATCTTCAAGAAATTTAGTTACTACTACATCTGTAATCTTTAAAATTCTAGAATTTAGTTTGAAACTACGAAAAATAGGTTCTAATTTTCTAACATCTCCTTTAAAATCCCCCTTTGATTCTAGAATTTTTTTATGAAGAATTCTAAAATAGACTGCAACAAAAAATAAAGTTGCATATCTTTTTGTTTTATGCCCGCCTTGTTTTCCATATTTTAATGATTTTTTTGCAAATTCTTTTACAAGATACGGATATAGTAAAATTCGATAATCATCTTTAAGATTATCATTGAATATATCATCATACTTACTTCCTCTTGGAAGAAATTGCGCTGGTGAACTATATGCTTCTGTAGGTCTTTGTTCAATTCCTGCAACTAGAGATTGAATTGCATCTTTTGCAACAATAACTTTCTTATGATTATCTGGAAGATAATTATTGTATATTGTGTCTCCAACATATTCACATTGTTTTGATTTTGTTTTTGTATCAAAAGAACCTGCTTGAATTTCATAAAAATAACCGCAACTTTTCAACTGCGATTTAACTGATTTATGAAAATCCATTAATGAAACTAGATCTTTTCCTCTAACTGAATTTTGGGAATTTCTATACTTTGTAATGTTATTTTGTTCTTGTTCATCGTCTGCTTTAATTATTGTAACAGTCATCGAACCATCCATATTTTTTGTTCTCTTAGAATGATCAAGAATAGAATTTGATGTTTGTGCTCCATTAACAATTTGAGGTGCATGTAGTTCAATCAAATTCTCCCCTAATTCTGAAAAATCACTAACTACAATCGTTATTCCATTGTTGTAAAAGAAAAATTTACCTGGATTACTTTGTAATGTTTCTCTTAACCCTTTGTTAACTGTAGTTTTAAATTGCATCCATTGTCTAATGTTGGATTCAAAGACATAATCTCTATTCTTACTTACAAATTCTGTCAGTTCTCGTAGCTTTAAAATCCCTAGAATTGTGTTTTCGTGTCTTAACATTCTTTCTAATTTTATTGATGACTTTTTTCCAGCTGCTGGTTTTTTTATTCTATCCCATAATTTTTGAATTATTACTTTTTGATCAATGATTTCTACCAAGTCATCTGAATAATCTACATCTTGATCTGTAACATAACAACATTTTATCTTTAGATTTTTTTCTTTAATTTTAGTAACAAGTTGGGCAAGTTCAGGTCTCATTTTCACCACATCTTTTGCAAGTAATCTTTTTGCATCTTCTTTGAATTTAGCTATAGCTTCTAGAGAATGTGAGGTCCCATATTTTGATTGGAATAATCTGATTGTGTTATCTGAAAAATCTACTGGAAGGTAGGCATCAATTCCAAGATCATTTGCTCCATCTACTATGGCATCTGCAGCATCGTCTTCAGTAGCCTCAAAAACTCTTGTTAGGATCCATTGAAGAAAATTATTGCCTTTCTCTACTTCACTTTTTGAATTTTCAGCATATTCATGAATACTTTCTTGTATGTTCTCTGCAAATCCTTCAAGAGGTGGACTAGAGTTTTTTTGAACTAACAATGTATGAGAGCCAGGTATGTATTCTAACAATCCATTTCCGTTTTGAGCCAATTATGTCTTCTAATATGTTATATATTTAGAGAATTGGGTAATTATGTAATAACTCTGAAAAGGAAATGATGTGATTTGCTAAAAAAAATAATTTTAATTGGTGTTGTTATGGTTTTTGTAATTATCATAATTGGTTTAGTTACTTTTGATTCTTCTATAGATAAAACCTCTGAAGAGTCTGAAATAGTTGTTACTGGAGACGTTATAATGTCAACAAAATCTTCTCGTCCTGGATGTGAGGTGCCTGATAGATGTTACATTCCATCTGTAATTGCCATTGATTCTGGAAATCAGGTTACTTGGTTAAATGAAGATTCTGCATTTCACAGTGTCACTTCTGGATTTTATGATGATCCTTCTGATCTATTTGATAGTGGACATTTAGATCCATACGAATCATTTACTTTTGATTTTAATGAAGAAGGTACTTATGATTATTTTTGCACTCTTCATCCTTGGATGCAGGGACAGGTCATAGTAGGATAAAGGTACCCGAGGGAGTCGAACCCCCTTGTATAAGCTTTGCAGGCTCACGCATAACCGTTCTGCCAGAGTACCGTTTTAAAAAACACAAAATGAACAATTAAACTCTTTAGATTAGAATTTGTTAAATGGTTTAGAAGCTAACTTCACATCTTCCCCTTTTACCGTTTTTCTACTAGCATGGGAAGCCATATCTACTGCACTTTTAGCAATACCATCTGCAATTCCTTCAATTGTCCTTCTTAACTCCTCTGCAGACTCATCGCTAACTCTCTCTGCACCTGCTTTCTTTAGAATTCTATACATTGCAGATAACCCTAATTCTGTTGATTTCATGAATTTAGTTTTAATTTTTTCCGAAAAAAGATAATGAGTGAAAAAATATCACTAAGGAATCGATTTATACAGACTATTTGAATAATTTGTAAAGAAATGACTTGGTATTTTGATTCTCATATACATTTGTCTGATCCAGAATATGTTTCTGATATGGAATTTATCTTAAAACAAATGGAATTTTTAAAAATTAAAGCATGTTGTGTATCAATGGATTACAATAATTCAATACAGACATTAGAACTTGCTAAAAAAAGTAATTTAATTTTACCATTCATCGGAATCCATCCTGAATGTGCTAATGAAGAACTAGGAAATATTTCCAAATTAATTGAAGATAATCATGATCATATTTCTGGAATAGGTGAAATTGGATTAGATCCATCATATGTTACTAAAAATGAAGATGCTGTAAAACAACATCATGTATTTGAAACATTATTATCATTTGCTGAAAAATTTAACAAACCTGTATCAATTCATTCAAGAAAAAGTCTTGATGATGTTTTTGAAATTATGACTTCATATAATACAAAACATGCATTATTGCATTGGTTTGATGGAAGTAAAAAACAACTTCAAAAAGCCATGGATATGGGATTTTTTGTATCTTTTGGACCCGTAATGATTTATGCAAATGATAAGCAAACTTTATTGTCAAAAACTAATGAATCTCAAATTCTTGTTGAAACCGATGGACCTGTCAGATTTTCTAGATGTTTTGATATGAAATCCGGACAAATCAGCTTTATACCCAGTGTAATTTTTTGTGCTTCAAATATTTTAGGTAAATCTTTTGATGAGATGGCAACCTTGTTAGAATCAAATTCAAACTCATTTCTTGGAATATAGGTATAAAATACCCCCTTCATGTAATTGGTTAGTGGATAGAATAAAGCGACTTTCATATGAGGTTCTAGTAGATCATAAAACTAAATTTGGAGAAGATTTCGCAGATAACAAAAAAGCCTTAGATCAAGTTTCTATTGTACGTTCAAAAGGTTTGAAAAATGAAATTGCAGGCTATATTACTAAATTTATTAAAAAAGAAGTTCGTGAAGAAAAAGCCAAACAGGCTAGAATTGCAGCATCAAAAGCTGAACAACAAGTAGAAGAAAAATCTGAAATAGAAATGACTGAAGATGTTGTAGCAGAAGGAGTAGAAACTGTTGAAGCAACAGAGACAGTTGTTGAAACAACCACTGAAGAAATCCCTTCTGAGACTGCTGAAGAAAAAACAGAATAATTCATTAAATATTATTTCTCAATTTTAAATTAGATAGATATGTTTACTGTAAAATTTGTAGGAGGTGCAAAAAAATCTTTTCCGATAGAACAGTTGAAAATTGAGCAGTCTAATCTGAGCATTCAGGAATTGATCAATTTACTATTAAAACTAAAACCTGCAGATACCCCTAAACTTGACACAGATAATGTATTGATTGCAATTAATGGTGCTGATTCTTCTGCAATGGATGGTAAATCTACAATAATAAAAGAAAATGATCTTGTAAGTATTATTCCTGTAATTCATGGAGGCACATCAAAAAAAGTAAATTTTGAATTTTCTAAAAAAATAATCCAGGCTATTGAAATTAAAGGTCAAAAATTAATTGATGTAAAATTTATAGATAATCTGAGAAAAAAATACCCTAAGATCATGATTCAGGCTGTATCTAGTAATTATATTCTAAATAACTATCATTTAAAAAAAATAATTTCTTTGTCTATTGAATCTGAAAAAAATAATATTTTGCTTTCAAATAAACTTGAAACCGATATTCTAATGAGATTTGCTTTAACGACACAAATTTCTGATGCAATTAAAAATGTCGGAATAAAATCTAACACAAATTTTATAATTATTGCAATTGGAAATAAAAAAACTCTGGATTTATTATATCTTGAATTAAAATCAATATCCATTCCAATGTTTTCAAAAAATAATGAATCTTTTCTAAAAAAACAATTTAAAATTACGGCAAAATATACTGATTCAATTATTTCAAAAAACTCTTTGGCAGATATTTTAGTTGAAAAAGCTGCTGTATTACTCTGACATACTTCGCTTAGTTTTCTCTGTACTTAGTATATCTGATTTTTTTAGGATGGAAACCCCTGTTTTATTGCCTAAAATTTCAATTAATAGAACTCTATCTGGAAATTCTAGAGATACTTTATTTTTTATATTGTTAGCAATTTTTGTAATAATTTCTTTACTTGATAACTCTGAATTTCTTTTTTCAATTGATATTCTATATGTTTCCTCATCTAAAATTTGATTTGATAACTCTGCAACACTTTTTTCAATTTCTTCAATTTTTGATTCAATAACTTTCTGTATTGGAATGATTCTTTTACAATATCTTACACTCCATGGTTCATCAAGAAGCATTTCTTTAATTTTTCTTACAACTTCTATAGGATCAAGTTTTGTTTCAGCAGTCAATATTCCTGACATGTTAGTAATTGTAATCTTGACATCAGAATCTCCCAATTCTCCTAAAATATCGATTAATTCTTCCTCCGTTTCTGGTTCAAGGTGCCTAGGACAAGTAATTATTAGATTCATGATTGTAAAATTTCATCTTTAGTTAAAGAACCTTCCCGGATTATTTTGATCTGCTCATTTTCAATTTCTATAATTGTTGATTCCCCTTTACTTGTAATTATTCCCCCATCAACAAAAATATCATAGTTTTCTAAATTTTTCAAACATTCTTCTGGATTTGTATATGGTAAATCTCCAGAAATATTTGCACTCGTTCCTACAAGAAAATTACATTTTTTTAATAATTCTAATGTACATTTATGATCAGGAACTCTAATTGCAATTTTGTTTTTTAAGTTCAATGATTCTTTGATTTTTTTATCTGTAACTTTTAAAATCACTGTTAGTGGGCCAGGCCAAAACTTTTCAACAATTTTTTTAGTTAATTGATCAAATTCAACTATTTTTTCAGCAGTTTCTATTGAATATGTTAAAACTGGAACTGATTTGTTGATGTCTCTGGATTTAATTTTATAGATTTTTTCTATTGATTCTTTGTTGTATGGATTGCAACCTATCCCATAAACTGTGTCTGTTGGAAAAATCACAATTCCTCCTTTACTGATTATTTCTGAAGCTTTCTCTATTCCTTCTTTGTTACAACTCACTTTCAATACACAATCACCATTTTTTTCTTTAATTATCATTTTCATTTGAATAAGTTTTTAACAGTTTAACCCATTCTTTGAAAAGTATGTCAACTACTGATTATGAAGATAATGATTTTGAAGATGATTTTGATGATAATTTAGCGGAATCTGAAGAAGTAACAGATTAGATGCTTAATCCAAAATTATCTGCAAAGTTTGTAAATTTGTAATATGCTTGTAAAAATTCTCTACCTGGTTCACTAATTTTATATTTGTTTGAACCTTGATTGTCAACTTTTTCTAAAAGTCCTTGAGACACTAGGGTTTTCAATATGGTTGAAATTCTAGAATGTGAAATGTTGGCTTTTCTAATTAGATATGTAACTGATGCTCCGTCTTCATCTTGTAAGTCATCTCTTGTTGTTGCTAAAATATCTCCAATAATTTTCATATGTGTTCTGTATTCCGCCATTTGTACACTTTACAATTGTTCTAATTTCTATGAGAGGGCACTGATATTTTCCAATATACTAAAAAGATAAAAGAATTTGACAAATTCAAAATACTTGTAAATTTTGAGCCTAGTGAATAATCACTCTAAATCTTTATCAAATTTTATCCTAGTTAATGGCACTTTGCTCACTGGAATGAATAATGCTATCAGCCCTCCAATTTTGATAATTATTGACGTTGAGTACAGGATTGATTCAGGGAATACAAATGAATACCATCCTACAAATTCTCCTAATGCTAAAAGCCCCAATCCTACAGAAACTGAAATTGCTCCCTTGTTCTTATTATCAAAATATGATAACATCGTTTCAATTGCCCCATATGCTAAGAGAATAAATGATATCGATCTGAAAATATGCTCTAACTGAACAGATGACACCAGGAATAATGGAAATATTCCTACTGATCTAAAATAACTAGATTTTGGAAAGAATGATTTTATGCTATGTGAAAATGCAATAAAAAAATATCCTACTGTTTGAATTGCAATTCCTAAAGTTTGAATCCATTTTTCTACACTCCCTGACTTTGTTACAAAGTCTTCCACCAGGTATCCTGTCCATATGACAAAAAATCCTAAACTAATTGAAGAAAATGCAATTGTTAATCTAAATAATGTTGGACTTCCTGTATTTCTAAATCCAATATATGACATTATGCCAATGGCGAGCCCTACTAAAAATCCAACTAAGTTAAGAATATTTTCTAATAAAAACTCCAATGATGAATAGAATTATGTTTAACTAATTATTTTAATCTGATGAATCATTACACTATTTTGTTAATCCCATTCATCCAAGGAACCTGAAGATTGGCCTTCTGTACTAGCTGCATAATCTCCTAAAATATCTGAATATTTTGGTTCATTATGAGCCACAAATTTTACGTATTCCCCATAACTCATATCCAAATCACAAGAACTACATTTTACAACTGAGTAATCCATTGCCAACTCTGCATTTTCTTTGCATTTTGGGCATTTTATCTTCATGCACACATATCTCTTTGATAATTATTATTGTTTTACATTCAATAAAAGATAAAAGGAGTTCATTATTCCTAATTCTTATGAGTAGAACTTGTACCAAATGTAAGAATTCTATTCCAGATAGTGAAGAGCTTGGAGTTGTTGCAGCAAAATATCCTACATGTAACAAATGCTGGGCTGAATGGAAAGAATATCAAATCATGGTTATGAATGAGATGAAACTTGACATGTCTATGCTGGATCATAGAAAATTATTGAAAAAGCATGAGAAGATCTTTGTAGGTGTTTTATCTCCAGAAGGAGAAGTGGTTGATTATACCAATGAAGATAACCGAAAACCTGAAGAACGACCAGGCGCCTAAAATTTTAAGTATTTTTTAGCATTTTCAGGAACAATTATCATCATTCGTCTTTTTGAATCTTCATCTAAGTTATTGATTATTTTTTTAATTGTTTTTGCAAGAATTTCTCTTTCATTTTCTTCTAATGATAAAAATATCTCCAAAATCCCATCTACGTTGAAAGTGATTAGTTTTTGTGGAGAATGAGCAATTTCTGTAATATATGCTGAAAATAATCCCTCCCTCTGTTCTTCAGATAATGTTGTTAAAATTTTGAGCCATGTTTTGAAAAGTTTTGCAAAATTAGGAAAAGGAATTGTAGGACCAGCTTCTAATGCATTGTTAATAACTTCCATTTTTTCTTCATTAGACAATGAAAAAAATTCTATCATTCTTTTTTTCAAAATTGGATTTCTTAGAAAATCCGGTAAATTTGCCAAGTTGATAATAATATTTCCTGCAAAATTTTCTCCGACCATCGATCTAAACTCCTCAGTGTTGAATATAAAATCATGGAAAATACTTTAGCTTAAATAAACCAAATAGACGTTTAACAATATGACATCAACTGTAGTTGTTGGCGGATTTTTTGGAGATGAGGGAAAAGGAAAGATCATCTCATATTTGGCAATTAAAGATAACCCAAAAATAATTGTACGTGGTGGTGCTGGTCCAAATGCTGGTCATACAATTAGAGATGGGGATAAAGTGTATAAAGTTAGAATGCTTCCAAGTGGATTTCTCAATAAAAATGCCAAAGTAATGATTGGACCTGGTGTTGTAATTAATCCTGATGTTCTTAACAAAGAAATTAAAGATTTTGATGTGGCCGGACGTTCTTTTATTGATAAACACTGTGGAGTTATTGAAGAAACTCATTTGAGTAGAGATTCAAAAGGGGAATTAAAAGAAAAAATTGGAAGTACAGGTTCTGGTACTGGGCCGGCAAATGCTGACCGTGCTATGAGAGTTTTAAAACTTGCAAAAGATTTTGATTCGTTATCTTCACTAATTGTCGATGTACCCTTAGAGGTAAATTCTGCACTTGATGCAAATGAGAATGTCTTAGTAGAGGGTACTCAAGGAACATTCCTTTCTCTCTGGCACGGAACATACCCATTTGTAACATCAAAAGATGTGACTGCTTCTGGAATTTGTGCTGATATTGGTCTTGGACCAACCAAAGTAGATGAAGTATTAGTTGTTTTCAAATCATATGTTACGCGTGTTGGCACTGGACCGCTTGACAATGAACTTTCACTTGAAGATGCAGAAAAAAAAGGCTGGTCTGAATTTGGCACTGTTACTGGTCGTCAAAGGCGCGCTGCAGATTTTGATTTTGATTTAGCTAGGCGTGCAATCATGCTTAATAGTGCAACACAAATTGCTATAACAAAATTAGATGTACTCTTTACTGATTGTGCAGGTGAAACTTCTTTTGATAATTTGTCTGTAGATGCAAAAGCATTCATTACAAATATTGAAAAAGAATTAAACACGCCTGTTACAATTATTGGAACTGGTCCTGATGTCAATGATATTATTGATAGAAGAAACTAGGCTCCTTTGTTTTGGATAAGTTTAATTTGATAACCAACAGCTAATCCCTGTGGACAAGTTACAGACAACTGATACATTACAAACTACTGATAAATTACCACGTTACATCCAAGTCCATTCAACTTTAGAATTTACTAGGCTCGTTTGTGCATTAGAGCGTGCTCCTCGTGTTTCATTTTTACATGATTATAATGGAAAGAAAATTTTATCCGTACAAATGGATGTTTTAAAAGAAAAACCAATTGTATACTACACTCCGCTTCAAAATAACGGTCACTATCTTTGCTATGGACTAAAAGGTGGTAAAGAAGAATCAGAAATTGTTGATACTACTTCAGATGCAAGCAAACTTTATTCTCCAATAGTTAGGATCAAATCATTACCTAAAACATTACAACCTGGTAATGGTACTTTGGATAGATATCAACCAATCCAATTGGAAGATATGTCCAGTCTTGCAAAACTTACTTGGGGAATTGAAGAGATTCCATTTCCGTTATTCTTGTTTCCTCATAATGATAAGTGGCTAGTTGGAGTTTTCATGAATTTCAATGATGAAGGAACATCTTATTTTTGTCATGTGGTGTTAGATTCAGATCCACAGAAACCCTTTTTGAAATTTTCTACGGTTAACGGAACAGAACCAACATTTGTAGATAATCCATCTGAACATGGATATTCTTATATCAAAATAATAAAATTAAAAGACACTCATCCACTAGTAGATTATGGCCACCTTCAAAACTAGACTTTCACATATATCCAAAACTAATGGCAAAGTCATTCTTGCCAATGATTATGATCTATCTGTTAAAAATTTAGAATCAAAAACAATTCAAAACATAAAGCAATTACATCCATTCCTATGTGGTATTAAACTAAATTTCCATTTACTTTTACCACTAAGTGGAAAAGAAATTCAAAAAATTAACAAAACTGCACATAGATATGGATTACAAACTATTGCTGATATCAAACTCAATGACATTGGAAATACCAATAGAGTAACTACTGAACATCTGTGGAATTTGGGATTTGATGCAGTTATTGCAAATCCGATTATGGGTCTTGATAGCCTAAAAAATTTAGTAAAATCTGCCCACAAAAATGGTAAAGGGGTTATCACATTATGTCATATGAGCGCACCTGAGGCTAAATTATCATATGATATGGAAATTAAAATGGGTAAGAAGCAACAATTGTACCAATTATTTTTGAATTGGGCTTTAACTGCAAAGGTTGATGGAATTGTGGTAGGAGCTACATTTCCAAAAATTATTCAATATTGTTCTAAACAAGCAGGAAAAAATTTGAGCATTTTCTCTCCGGGTGTTGGTACTCAAGGAGGTAGTGCAAATGAAGTAATTTCATCTGGAACTAATTATCTTATTGTGGGAAGAACAATTCTAAATTCTAAAAATCCAGTACAGGTTGCAAAAGAATTACAATTACAGAGTTTTGGACAGTAGCATTTGTGCTTTTGTTAAAACCGTTTTTGCATTATCAAAAGTAGTTTTTTCCATTGCAGTGTTATAATCCATCCAGGTATAGTCTGTATGCTCATGAGATATTTCTACATCTTTAGTATTTGTTTCAGCCAAGAAAAATACCACTTTTTTATGAACTAATTCACCTTGATATTGAAAATTATATTCAATCCATTCTTCAAAATTATCTAAAAATTTCACATCTGTAATTCCAGTCTCTTCTTTTGTTTCTCTTATGGCTGTTTCATGAATTGTTTCACCTTTTTCCATTTTACCTTTAACAAAGTCCCAATGTCCTGAAGGATAATGTAATAGTAAAAATAAATTTTTAGTCCCTTCTTTTCTAAATAATACAATTCCTGCAGATGTCTCTTCAATCATTTTCCTAATCGTCTCTTCCTTTCTTGATATGTTCTAATTGCTCTCATTAAATCTATCTTTCTAAATTCTGGCCAAAAAATATCCATAAATACTAATTCACTATAAGCACTTTGCCACATCAAAAATCCACTTAGTCTCTTCTCCCCTGAAGTTCTTAATACCATATCTGGTGATGATTGTGGTAAGTGTGATGTGTAAAGATTTGATTCAATTTCTTTTTTGTCAATATCTTCTACACTAAGAGAACCATCTTTTATTTTACTTCCAATTTTTTTTACTGCATCTACTAATTCATTCTGTCCTCCATATGCAAGTGCAATATTTAGAAAATGATTATCATAATCTTTTGTAGCATCATCTAATTGCTGTAAAACTTTTTTAATTGATTCAGGTAACAGTTCTATTCTTCCAATCCCTTTAACTCTCATTTTACTTCTATGAATTCTTGGATCATTCAATAATTTTTCTAATCTCATTTGAATTAATTCGTAGAGATATTTCAATTCATCATCATCCCTATCAAGATTTTCTGCAGAAAGTGCATACAATGTTATAATTTTGATATCAAACTCTTCACACCAATCAAGAAGATTTTCTACAGCATCTGCTCCTTTCCAATGACCTTTTTTTGGCATTGAAAGATGTCTTTTAGCCCATCTTCTATTACCATCCAAAATTAATGCAACATGATTTGGAATATCTCCATTTTTAATTTCACTTTCTAATCTTTTACCGTATATCTTATAGAGTCCTGAAAGCTGAAAAACTAAATCTTTAATTTTACTAATATCTACTCACCATTTGATAATTCACACTTGATAGAAGATATCAGTGTTTTTCAAATATTTGAATTATTGATTCGCTTTTGAATGAATTTAATCTGAAATCATCTCTTGATCTTTATGCTTTCTATATTTTTTAAAGAGAATTGTGGCTGAGACTAGCGTTGCTGCTAATCCTCCTAGTAGTGGTGGAATCAGAGTAAGAGAAGGTTCATCATAAATCATAATGTTGGTAAATTGCAATACAGTTGGATAAAGTGCACCTAATACAATAATTCTCAAAGTATCACTAATTTGTCTTGGAATTCCTCCAATCCAATTACTTAGCAATGTACCTACAAATATTGAACCCAAACCAATCCATAAAATCGGTAATACCCCTGATACAAATTGTCCTACAATTATTTTGTCTGTAATTATTGAAATTAGCTGTACATTTGCTTCAACTAATTCTGTATCAACTGCACTAATTCCAGCTGGCACTGATGAAAGAATTAGTAATACTCCTGCAACCATTGTAAACATTCTGATAAAACCCATCGGAGTTGGCTTTGACCAATTTGATACCACTCTATCAATATCAAATGCTCTAATTAAAAATGCAGCACCCAAAATACTTACTAGCACTGCAAATATTTCTGCGGTATAACCAAACACTGTTGCAACTCCACCAATTAATAAAAGAATTCCAGGAACCCCTAAAAAGAATTTTGAATATTTTGAATCATATGCAAGCATTTTAAGATATTTTCCAAAAACTGCATAGGAATATTCCACACTTCTACTTACTTTCATTACTACCCGCTGTACTGATACTACTGGTAATACATTTTGAATTACTGGTATGACACTTTCATCATCTTCTCCATCAGACACAATAACTGCACCGTTTGCAGAAAATTTTTCTAAAACTTTTCTTGTTTCAACTAAAATTTTTTCATCAGCTTGAACTCCTCTATCTTTAACTCCTGCAACAGTTACTACCTCAACTTGGTATCCTTTACTGATTAAATCTTCATATGTTTTAATTGCTGCAAAAATTGAATTTGAATCTGCATCCTCAGGATCTTCTAATGCTAATCTCTGTGCTGCTTCAATACATGCATCTCTTCCAATAACAGGTGTGACAATCCCTGCTTTCTCTCCTACATCATTATCTCTATCAATACAAATTACTAGTAATTTATTGGCAGTTGATGCATTTACGTCCTTTTCCACTTTGCCTGATCGTTGAGACATTCTATTTCTCTTACAGAATTACCTTTTAACGATTTCCAACTTCTATGAATAGTAAAATTCGGTTTTGAGACTAGCCTGGTCTTGATTGATCAGACATTTTTATAAATTCTATAGATTCAGACTTTAACATGTTTATTTTTTCCAAAATCTCACTCATTTCATCTTCACTATTTTCATTTTCAATCATTTTGGCTAAAACCTTGGTTTCTACAATATAGGAATTAAATAATTTTAAAGCCTCCATGTAATTGATGTAACTTGCTTGCCATTCTTCTGATGGTTTAGATGTTACAAATTCACTTATTTGCGTAGTTACTTGAGATGATGTAACTTCAGTTACTGAAATATAGTCTTGTGGTGAGATTTTTCCAGTTCTTAAATTCTCATATTCAATCTCAATTGATTCTTCTAAAACTTCATGGATATTTTTAACTCCGTCTAGATAATTTTTATAATCTGATACGACAAAAGTTGTTTCAACATCTTGAGGAACAATCCATAACAAAAAACTTGCACCTGTAATTGCTGCTAAAATTATTGCTGTTATTGCTACTCCTTTTTTTGATGCCATTTTGTAATTTTACTAATAAGGAGTTTATAATTGGTAATAATTCATGAAATCCATATTTATCAAACAAATATTGGAAAAAACATACTTTTTGAGAATACTGTTAAGGTTTTTTTTAAATATGGTTATTTTTTTTGTAAATAGTCACAAAATAGATATTCTTATGCCTAAAAAAATTTACGCACATCTAGTCTATAGTGAAATAATTTTCACAGCCTCTGCCTAAATACCACAAAGTTTGATAAATTTCATAATGGTTCAAGCATATTGTGTAAAATGTAGAGCAAAAAGGGATATCAAAGATCCTAAAGAAACTACACTAAAGAACGGACGTCCTGCAGTAAAAGGTACATGTCCAACATGTGGTACGAACGTCTTCCGAATAGGAAAGATGGAATAACCTCACACAAGGTCCACACGATTTCTCTTTTTCAAAACCCATATAGGGTCAACCATGCACCATTTTTTAGTGACTAAATCAGATTACGAAACCCTACTCAAACGTATTCAGGATAAATTAGGTGACACTGATAAGGAATCTCAAACTAGATTTGAACTTCCTGTTGTTGATGTAATGTGGGAGGGTCAAAAAACCTTTTTAAGAAATTTTTCAGAATTTCCAAAGATTTTACGAAGAGATCCTGACAAAGTTTTACAATATCTTTCAAAAGAATTTGCAGTTCCAGCAGAAAGACTTGGTGATAAGGCAATGTTTGTTGGTAGACGAGCACCTGATGATTTCACAAGATTATTTCAAATTTATGTAAAAGACTATCTTGAATGTCCAACATGTAAAAGCCCTGATACAAAGATTCTAAAAGAAAATAGAATTTCATTTTTAATCTGTGAAGCATGTGGAGCAAAATCTACTTTGAAAGGTAAATATGCGTAATGCAATATTCGGTAAGAACTACGAATTATCAAAAACAATCAATGCTCAATATTTGTGATGCTGAGTTATTGGGAAAAAAAATTATTGAAGGTGATTTAACTATGCATATTAGTGAAAATTACTACGGAGAGAGATTTATTGAAAAAGATGAAGCTGAATCTTTATTGAAAAACTCTTCAATTATTAATATGGCTGGAAAAGAAACTATTTCATTAGCTCTAAAACTAGGTATTGGTTCTGAAAATGCTGTAAAGATAGTTTCAGATGTTCCATTTTTAATTATATTTAATATCTAAATTTGTTTGATTTGATTTTCACTTTACAAACTTTTTTAGTTTTTAACAGCAATCCCTTTTATCTAGTAGGAGTATATCTCTTCAATGACTGATACTATTAGCAAAAAATTAGAATCTAAATTAGATAATAAACTAAGATCAAAACGAAAACGATCTCCTCTAGAAGATGGATTCAAAAAAGGAAAAGTGGTCAATGAAGTTTTGGATAAACCAACTGTCATGACTCTTTACAAAATGATCACTGATCATGTTATTGCTTATGTTAATGGTTCAGTAAGTGCAGGAAAGGAATCTGTTCTTTTTTGGGGAGTTGATGATGATGGTGCTAGTGTTGCATTAAAAATTTATTTGGTAAGTACTGCAAATTTTAAAAAACGTGAGCCCTATATCATTGGAGATCCTCGATTTTCTCATCTCAAAAAAGGGACAAAAAACCTTGTTTATCTATGGGCAAGAAAAGAGCATCGAAATCTAACTCAATGTTATCAGGCGGGAATCCCGGTTCCTAGACCATATTATGTTACAAATAATGTCCTTGCTATGGAATTTATCGGCGTTGGTGGAGCACCTGCAAAGCAATTACTAACTTCAGAAGTTGATGAGAATGACTATGCCCAAGCAATATCTATTTTAACTGATATATACAAAAAAGCAAAATTAGTTCATGGTGATTTTTCAGAATATAATATTTTTAAAACTGAAAAAGGTTTAGTTGTTTTTGATCTAGGTTCTGGTGTTGATCTTAGACATCCAAACGCTCATGAATTTCTTAAACGTGATATTAATAACATCGGAAGATTCTTCAATAAAAGAGGAATTCCTGTTGGAGATTCAGATAAAATATTTGAGGATATTGTAAAATGAGCTTTGAAAAACTAATTCGTATTCCAAATGATAGAATTGCAGTTTTAATTGGTAAATCTGGAAACGTGAAATCCAAAATAGAAGAAACTTGTTATGTTTCTTTAGAAATTGATGGTGATACTGGAGAAGTTTTTATCAGAACTCAAGGTGATGTTGATAAAATTCAACCATTCAAAGCTATGGAGATAGTTACAGCAATTGGAAGAGGGTTTTCTCCTGAAAATGCAATGACTTTACTTGAAGGTGAAAATGCATTACATGTAATAGATCTTAGAGAATTTGCAGGAAAATCCAATGCTAATGTTGAAAGGATAAAAGGGAGGATTATTGGAGAAGGTGGTAGAGCAAGACGAAACATGGAAAATCTTAGTGGTACTCATATCTCAGTTTATGGAAGAACTGTTTCAATTATTGGTGATTCAAGTAAATTACGTTTAGCAGTTGATGCTATATCTTCTATCTCAAGTGGAAGTATGCATGGTGCAGTTTATACAAAATTGGAAGCAGCAAACAGAACGGCAAAACAGGAACGAATGAAATTATGGGAAGATCAAGATGTCTTCTATTAAAGAAAAATTTAACCAAATTTCTCCCAGTGAATTTTTTTACAGTAATCGTGACTTAGCTGGATTCAGTAATCCTACAAGATCTCTTTATACTGCAGTAAGAGAATTTGTTGAGAATGCCTTAGATGCATGTGATCAAAAAGGAATTCTTCCAGATGTACATTTAACTATCAAGGCTGTAGATCCTGATAAGCCAGATCCTAAACCCTACATACTGACTGTAAAGGATAATGGACCTGGAATCGATGCCGAACATATTCCGTTAGCTTTTGGAACTGTACTTTATGGTTCTAAATTTGGGCTCAAACAAGCAAGGGGAATGTTTGGTTTAGGTGCAACTATGGCAATTCTTTATGGACAAATTACTACTAACAAACCGGTAACTGTAAAAAGTTCGGTGGATGGTGTTACTCAAGATACATTTGAATTATTACTTGATATTCAAAAAAATAAACCTGTAATTGTAAAACACACAACCAAAGAAGTTTCAAAACATGGTCTTAGTGTAAGTATTTGTTTAGAGGGTGACTATTCAAAAGCAGGAAATAAAATTAGAGATTATGTTTATGAAACATCTTTGATCACTCCATACGCTTCAATTACTTTTGATGATCCAAAGGATCAAAAATTTAGTCATCCAAGATTTGTAAAAGAAATTCCTCCACCCCCTACTATTATTCGTCCACATCCACATGGTATTGATGTAGAACGAATTAGAAGGATGATTGTGGAATCGCAATTTGAAATTCCTACCATTGATGATGCAATGATTGAAAAAGTTAGAAAAGATTTAGGATTGTCGGTGAAAAATCTTAGTTTCACTGCAATTATGGATAAAGCAAAGAAAAAATGGAAAACACTTCCACGTCAAGTGAGAGTTGTAATAGCTTTGATGTCATTTTTAAAAATGGATTTTGAAAAATTAAACAAAATTAAAATTGAAGATATTGATATGCCAAACAAAAAATTATTTTATTGGGATTTTGGTGATTCACAATCAAAATCCGTGGATATGGATCCTGAAAGTCAGTATTACAAACAATTAACCAATACTGTACAAGGAGAACCACTCACAACATTTCTTACAAAAAGATTTCAAAGAATTGGACCTACTACTGCAGTAAAATTTGCAGAATTTGCGGGTTTTAAACCTGAAAAAAGAATGGGAACTTTATCAAATCAAGAATTAGTCAATTTGAGTGACTCACTTCAAAAATTTGAAGATTTCATGGCGCCAGATTCTAGTTGTTTAGCACCCTTGGGAGAAGATCCTTTAGAGAAAGGAATTAAAAAATTCTTCAATCCTGATTTTACTGCTGTAGTCCAACGTTCAGCATCTGCATACTCAGGATTTCCGTTCATTATTGAGATGGGTATTGCTTATGGTGGTGATATAAAATCAGGCGGACCTCATGTTTATCGATATGCCAATAGAATTCCATTACTTTATGATGAAGGAAGTGATGTTGTACTAAAAGTTGTTAATGATACTGATTGGGGAAGGTACAAAGTTAAAGGAGAACCTCCATTCATCATTGTATCTCATATTTGTTCAACTAGAATCCCATACAAAACTGCAGGAAAGGAAAATGTTGCAGATAGACCTGAAATTGAACGAGAATTAAGATTGGGATTACAATTACTGTCAAGAAAATTAGCAGCATACATGTCTAAACGTGGTCAAGCTGATATGGCGAAAAAGAGAGCAAATCTTTATGCAAAATATTTACCACAAATTGCAGAATTTTGTACAGAGCTTGCTGGAAAAAAGAAAGAACCTAATTACAAGAAACTATTGGAAGAAAATGCAGTTGAATCTAAACAATCAGTAGAGGAGGAAAATGAAATTGGCAACAAGTAAAAAAGAACAAACTAAGATTAAAGAGCGAAGTAAAAAAGCTGATGAAAAACAAAAGAATATTCTTGAGATGCTTAAAAGCCATGGTGCAAAAATATATGATGACTTAGATAACGGGCAATTTCCAAAATTCTCTATTCCAAGTAGATCCGTAAGTAACATTGTTTATGATAAAAAACTTAGACAATACATTCTTGGGACAAATGCTGCAGTTAGAAGTTCAAGAAACTCTGCACAGTTGAGATCTTTCACACAATTAATGTGGTTGGCATTTTTTGCAAATAGATTAACTCATGAAAAAAAGTCATCTACATTAAGAGATGTCTACTATTCATCACAAGCTTTCGCAATTGAATTTGAAGACCAATCTGAATCTGATAATATTATTGTGGATTTAGAGGCAGTAACCTCCAAGCCTAGAGAAGATTTCCACATATTTCCTGAAGAGAGAAGCTCTATTTTTGGAGATTTGACAATTGAATATACTATTCCTGGATATGAAGGTAAAACCATGAATTTATCAAACCATCCTGATGGTTATTCAATTGGTCCTAGTTTAACTACTGCTGAATTAGTTGATACTAGTGCAGAAATTGTTATTGCAATTGAAAAAGGTGGCCTCTTTACTAGATTTGTTGAGGAACAAATTGATAAAAAATTCAAATCTATTATTATCAATACGGGTGGACAAGCGCCTCGTTCAACTCGAACTCTGTTGAAAAGATTACATGAAGAAATGAAATTACCTGTAATTGTTCTAACTGATGGGGATGTGTATGGAGAACATATTGCAATGGTTATAAAATCTGGTTCAGCAAATGCTGCTCATCTTAGGGAATTAACTGTTCCAGATGCAAAATGGGTTGGAGTGTGGGCTACT
This sequence comes from Candidatus Nitrosopumilus sp. bin_7KS, assembly GCF_054095835.1. Lineage (NCBI taxonomy): Archaea > Thermoproteati > Nitrososphaerota > Nitrososphaeria > Nitrosopumilales > Nitrosopumilaceae > Nitrosopumilus > Candidatus Nitrosopumilus sp. bin_7KS. The sequence continues at coordinate 150,566 of NZ_JBSWSO010000004.1, forward strand.
GATATTGAAAAATACAAGTTACCAACAATTCCAATGACTGAATCTGATATCAAGAGGTGCTATGATTTACAAAAGGATCCTAGATATCAAGATGGAATTTGGAAAAAAGAGCTTGATGTATTTTTAAAATTAAAAAGAAAAGCTGAATTAGAGGCTTTCTCAAAATATGGTTTAACAAACATTACTGACAAATATTTACCGCAAAAATTAGAATTAGCAAAAAGTCTTTAATTATTTAATTCGTAGTGTTAATACACCATTTCTATATTTGAAATCAAATATTTGCATTTCATTTACTCCTTCTATTGGAACTTCTTTTGAAAACCCTGCTGTTCCACGAATGTATAGAATCCCATCTACTAATCTGACGGCAATTTTATCTTCAGGCCCTGGAACTTCTGCAACAAACACAAATTCTTCTTCACCTTTAATCAAATCATAAACCCAGTTCTTTGTTTCCTGTTCTCTAGCTTGTGTGTATGCTGGTTTTTGATCTTTAGCCATTTTCTTTAAAACTCTGACCCAATAAAACATTGTAACTGCTGCTGCACCAATTAGAATAAAGCTGACAAATCCTGAATCTGCTCTTTGTGTCATGATATAGATAATTCCTAAAAATAAAATCACAATGATGGGAATTGCAAAATTTAATGATTGATCATTTGAATATGCTCCCTTATAACTAGCCAAACAGTAAAAATTAATGTCTACCAAATATAAAGTATCTTTGGTATTGCGATACTATTTTCTAAAGTATTTGGAATTTAGATTAATCCTCTCGAGGAAGTTTTCCATTTTCATCGAATTGGTTTTGAATATTTGATGTAGCATTTCCATATTGCACATTCAAATTCTTGTTAAGATTCATTACCTCTTTTTGGGTTACTGCTGCTTTTTCTTGGAATGTTTTCATAGCCTCAAAAGATGATTTGCCCTCATCTAATGCGTTTTCTTTGGCTTCATGTGCCTGTTTTGTGATACTTTCTGTAAACAAGAACTGTTGCCAAAATATTCCTCTTACAGAACTATCTATTTTCTGTATGAATTTATAAAATGCATTTCTTGGATTGTATGCTTCGTTCCTTTTCTCAGATTCTTTCAAGTCTTTTTCCAAGTCTATTTGAGCAAGTCGTCTTTGTTCACTAATTTGATTTTGCTCTTGTAGGATCGTTTTCCTTTTCACATCCACTGTTTTTTCTGCTTCTAACTGTTTAATCATTTTTGAAAAAGGATCTAGTTCTATTTTTTCATTAGTTTTGGATGGTTTTTCTATTTGTGATTCTATTTTTGGTTTGCTTTCTACACCTTGGTATGCTATTTGGAAACTAGTATGCCTGTCATCTTTTTTAGCATAAACTGTAATGGTGTATTCTCCAAGGTCTACAGGTACTGGAGATAATGCTGAAAACTGACCAGTAGAATTGGTTGTTGTGTTAATGGTTCCAGAAGGAAAGTGAACTTGAATCCGAACATCTGAAACAGGACTATTATCCAAAGATATTGCCTTCCCATTTACAAATGGAAACTGACCTGCCTCAAATTCAGATAAACTGTTAACTGAAAATGTAAAATTTTCTGTAGCAAATGCTGGACTAGCATAAAGCAGACTAAATACACATGATAGTAATACTATGGATGTAATTTTGAACATGAATTAGTTCTAAAAAAACAAAGTTAATCTAACATATTCAAAAAAATGATCAATTCATAATAATTTTGTAGAGTCGGATCGAAGATTGTATTATAAAAAAAGAAAATTAATCATACCTTGGTAGTTTTCCATACTGGTCAAAGGTAGATTGAACTGTATTGTCTGCTAATCCATACTTGATGTTGAGGTCTTTTGTAATGTCAATTAGTTCTACTCTTTTGATGGCACCTGCATTATGATATGCTTCTCTTGCCTCTTGAAGTGAGCCTCCATTATCAAGAACTGTCTTCATTGCTAGTCTAGCATTAGAGACTTTTTGTTGTTGATAGTTGAACATATCCCAATACACATTCTGAGTTTCTATAGGTTTTGATGAGACAAAACTTGTAAAAGATGCTTTTGGGGTGTGATCTTTGTATTTTTCATTAATTCTATCTAATTCGTTTTCTAGTGCCTGTTTTGCAAGAGTTCTTTGTTGATCAATGAACTTTTTATGCTCTTGTTGTTTTGTTTTGGTTTCTTTTGCTTGAGCAAATTTAAGTTTCATCATTTCTATTTTTTCAAGCAATGACATTGCCATGGGATCTTTAAAAATTTGCTCATTACTTCTTACAGTAAATCCGTCATCTGATGTTGTTTGTGCAAATACCTGAATGGATTCATTTGTTGAGACAGTTGATAACAAAATGATTCCAAGTATCATGCTGTAGATTGCATAGTTTGTTTTATTTTTCATTCTTGATTTTGATTTAGGATTTTATTATTTAGTAATTCATCAGAAGATAGTAGTAATCTTAATTTACAATAATTACAATTACGAACTAGTCAAATTCAATCTCGTATCACAAAATAATAAATGTAAAAATTTTTATTTTATTTATTGAGTTCATCAAGAACAGATCGTTTTGGAATCTTGGCTATTGTGATTGCTGTCGTATCTAGTGTGTGGTTATTTGGACTTGCTGATGATGTTTTTAGTGTATTTCAGGTAGAATATGCTGATGATTTATTTCAAAAATATGGTGAGAATACAAAAAAATCTCAAACTATTGATGATGTAATACAAGAAAATACTGTACTAGTATCTCCTCAATCTGCTCTGAACAAACCTGCATTATCAGAGGTAAGAGAGAAAATTATTTCATCAGAACCAGTTACAACAGCACCCAAAAAACCAATAATGAAAGCAGAACAAAATGTTAAAGAATCTTTGAGAGATAAAATAAAGCGGTTAGAACAATAAATGGTTCAATTTTAGATGAGAAAACACTAGTGGTTGTTTTTGAAAATCAATTACTGAAATTAACAAAGGATGATCAAACTCCAATACATCTATCTCTTGATCTTAATATGGAAATTCAAAACTAATTGAATATTTTCTTGTATGATAAAATTGGCATTTATTTGTAATAACAAATGTAGTAATTTCAAACTTGGAGAGTATTCCAACAAGCTTAGTTATGAGAATGGCTTCAAGTGGTGTTCTTGTTGCTGTGTATATTTGAGAATTGATGGTTTTAGATGTCCGTGTTGTAATATTGCAATAAGATCTAGTCCGAAAATCAAAATAAAGTAACGATCACTTTTCTTCTAGATGATTTTTCTTTTTTCTCATTATCCCAAAAAAGAAACTAACCAGAATACACAGCATAATTACTGACAAAAACAAATCAAAAGAATCATCATCAAACGGCAATAATTCTTGCAGTGCTTCTATTCCTAAATATAAAGTGAATAATGAAAATGCAATGGCGACAAATTTGAGTTGTGGAACTTTTGTCTTTCTATATGCCGATGTTGCCATCAATGTCAAAAGTATGGATAACCCTGCTATGGCAATAGTGACTAAACCTGCAATTAGGTCGTCTTGTGTGACGACATCTAGTGGGTCATCAAATGGATTAAAGTAATCAAGTTGTAATGAAATCTTTGATAGAAATAATAACTGAGAGCTAAGCATTCTATATTGTACCTGTGTTTATTTTTCAAATGCTGAAAATACATCTGCCATGTTATTTACCATAGAGTTCCATACAGTTGATTTGCATTTACTAAGATTAACCAATACATTATCTCTGTCTCTAAGACAGTATATTGTATACTTTCCAGAAAATTCAGTTTTTACAACTTGTAATTCTAGCAGTCTTTTCATGTGCCAGCTAACAGTTGATGATGATAATCCGATCCCCTTTGCTATTTCTTGGTGAGTTGCAGGTTCATGCTGAATTAAATACATGACGATACTTCTTGGAGAATCCAAGTTCAACACAGAGAGTACTTTATCATCAGATTCATTAATGTAATAATAATTTCTGTAAAATTTTGTTTTAACTGATTTGATTTTTCCTTCATTTTCAAGACTGCTTAGATGATATTGAATGGTTCCCATAGAATATGCTAGATTTTTTTTAATCTTTCTTAGATGAGAGCTAGGATTGGCAATGATAAACTCTAGGATTTTTTCCCTTGGGGACATTAAAATCTCATCCATGATATGATACTATACTGAAATCACAGATTTAACCTATTCTACAAATTATTACAGTTTTTTGATAAACTTTCTTCTCTTAGATCTAGACTTGTATCATACTATCTTTTAATCAGTATGTCTTAGTGAGATTGGACAGGAAGTCCATGCGTTGTTTGATTCTTGGATGTTTCATCTTTTCCTGTCTTAAATTCAATCTTGTATCATAAAGAAAGTATATCAAAATTTGTCAAGAAAGGGTTGTTAATTAAATTCAATAAGTTTGGGATTGGCGTATTGGTGATAATTTTCATCGTAGTGAGTTTGATGGTTTTAGTGGTATTTGATGTAGAATTGTTCAGTATTGATGAGGACAATGATGGTGTTGTAAATAATGTAGATAATTGTGAAAAAATTAGCAATAATGACCAGTTAGATTTTGACAATGACGCTATTGGGGATTCATGTGATCCAGATGATGACAATGATGGCATATTGGATATTATTGATTTTTTTGATACTGATTTTGAAGATTGGGCTGATTTTGATTTTGATGGAATAGGATCTATCAAAGATACTGATGATGACAATGATGGCATACTGGATATTGATGATGTTGATCCTATTTTGCCATCTGAGAGACTAACAACAAAATACCTTCAAAATATACAAGATTGTGCAGGGATGGATGATAGTTCATCTCGTCTATTATGTTACTCTCAATTCTTTGGTGCCCTAACTGAAAATGAAGAAAATAATTCTGATGCTTTGGAGTTATCCATTGCATTATCTAAACTAGGAGTAATAGATGACTGTCATTTTGTATCCCATGAAGTAGGACATGTGGCATTTAAAGAAAGACCAAATGTTATTGAAAATCTAATTGGTATGGATGGGACTATGTGTAGAGGGGGATATTTCCATGGTGTATTAGCTGCATATTTTCATGATGTGCAAGAAGAAAACAAATCACTTCCTTCGGATTATAAAGTAATTTGTAATGAATTGATAGGATCTTCAAACTATCAAGACTGTGTTCACGGATTGGGACATGGATTGGTACATTATTTTGGTGAAGATTTAGATTCTTCATTGGAAAAATGCCATGACATGTCATTTTATCAAAACAGGCTATGTATGAAAGGTGTAATGATGCAACATACGGATAATGTACTAACAAGAGAGGGACTTTCAAAAGATGTTATGTCTAATCTTTGTATCCAATCAGAACTAGATGATATTGATTTTCAAGAATGTAATATGTCTATTGGGACAACGTTGGCATTTTTTACTAATCATGATTTTGATGAGGGAGTAAAATTATGTGAATTGATTGATGATGTTGATGCTCAAAAGTTTTGTTTAGATGGATTGAAATTAGAAATTCAAGATTCAGATAATTATGAAGTAAATCCATTAACTCAAGATGTGCGAGAAAAATATCAACCGCAATTTATTGAAGGCACATCTAAAATAATTGATATTCTCAGTCCTGCAATAATTTCTGACTTTGGGTTTATTCCACAAACTGGAATGATTTCATTCTCTATTGACAGACCTCAATATGTGATAATGTATATTCCAAATGAGTTTGTCACATCACAAATGTTGGTAACCATAAATGGTCAAATTCCAAACAAGTTGGATGGGGAAGATAATATTTTGGGAAAAGAAATTGCCATGATTAGATTTTCCCCAAATGAATCAGGACTGGTAATGATTACTCCATTCTCCTAACATTCAAGTAAAAAATTAGGACAATATTATCTGACTAATCTTTGGTTTTTATTACCATTTTTGAAATTTTCTCTGTTGTCTGCTAACAAAGAATCTAAACTTTCAATTCTTGAAATTGCATTAAGAGGAACTATAATTGCAGTCATAGTTACAGTTCCATCAATCCTATCTTTTATCATAACTTGGAAAATTTTAGATAATTTGCTATATGCTGCAATATTGGGAGCAATTGTTCATTTTATTGCAATGGGGTTCTCTTTGAAAATTTCTAAAAAGATTCTAGCCAAAAAATAATTTCATAGATCATGTTTTATGTCTTAACAATTTCTTTTAGAAATAATGTCTTTTTCAGAAATTGAGCATGATTTAGTATCTGAAATACATTTAGAACATATTCAGGCTCAAGTTTTTTTACTAGTGACTTGTTCTGGTAAAATGTCATCACAAACCATTGCTGAAAAATTAAAAATTTCTATTGATGAAGCCAAAAAAGCATCAAACGATCTAATGACCCTTGGTGCCTTTATTGATATCACCCATACAGAATTTGAGGCCATGCATCCCCGATTTACAGCAGTAAACATGTACAGGAAGATGTGTGAGAGAGAAAATATTGAATTTAAACGAAATAAAATTGTTGATAATATTGGCGTAATTTTAGAAAAACCATATGATGATGCAAGAACTAAATAATACCAAAACTTGGTGAACAACATTGAGCATTGATACTGAAACCTGTAAGCATCAACCAGTCTATTTTGGCGTGGTAAATATCAACATTGATGAAAGAACTATTGGTTCTGTTGATGTTTGGAGATGTGGAGTTTGTAAGAAAAAATTCTGTGAAGAAAAACAACTTGGAATTGAAGAAATTGCTGAAACTGTAGGAATGCCAAAAATTGATGCTGATGCAAAATGGGGAGTAACTATATGTAAATTACAACAGGGAAAATACAAATGGAAATTAGTAAAATTAAAAGAAAATGGAGAAATTAAACACGAATGCCTTGATGAAAAAGTGATTCCTCTTAAAATAAATAATTTCAAAGTTGAAGATGAAAAACATTGGAGTTTTCTAATTGATGACAATGTTAACAAAGCTGTAGAAATTTAATTTTTGAAATGGATCTTAAAGTTCACATAAATAACATTCATGGGAGTCAAATGGCTGCAAAGATTACTGGTAAATTTACAATAGATGAAAATGAATTTCGTTTTACAGCTATTGCATTTGGTAGGATAGGTGGACAAAATATTGGTGCAAAACTTTCTCAAATTACTGAAAAAGAATTAGAAAAGTTAGGATATAATGTTGATGAAGTAATTGATTTGCTTCAGAGAAATCTACTTCAAGGTGATTTGACTCTTCCAGAAGGACTTACAAAAGAGTCCTTTGTTGATGATTAAAATTCTGCTTCTGCCAATGCCTTTTCACAAGAACAACTTCGTGTTTTAGGAATTTTATCAATTAACTCTGTTAGTATCTTCTTTGTTTTTTCTACATTTTTAGTTAATGTCTCAATGACTTCTTTAGCTGTAACAGGTTTGTCTGCCCAAACATCATAATCTGTAACGGTTGAAATTGAGGCATAGCACATCTGTGCCTCTCTTGCTAGTTGACATTCTGGAACAAGGGTCATTCCAATGATATCTGCACCTGTGGTTCTGTAGAATTTTGATTCAGCTTTAGTTGAGAATCGTGGTCCTTCTATGCAGACATATGTGCAATCTTTATGAATTTCCAAACCTTGATTATCTGTCACTTGAATAATTGATGATTGTAGTTCTGGACAAAAAGGATCAGCTACTGAGATGTGAATTACTCTGCCCTCTTCTGAAAATGAACCGTCTCTAGATTTTGTAAAGTCTATAAATTGAGTTGGTAATACAAAGTGACCTGGTGCTAATTCTTCTTTTAGACTTCCAACTGCAGATGGTGCAATAATTCTTGTAACTCCTAATTCTTTGAATGCCCAAATATTTGCTTTAAAGTTAATTTTGTGAGGTGGAATGGTGTGTTTTTTACCGTGTCTTGGTAAAAATGCAATTTTTCTTCCTTTAAACATTCCAACTGTAATTGTATCTGAAGGTTTTCCATATGGTGTATCTATGTCAATTTCTTGTGCATTTTCAAGTAAACCTGAATCATAAATTCCAGTTCCTCCAAAAATTCCAATCTCTACATCTTTTTCCATCAATATTTCACCAATGATTTACAATTGTATTTGCTAAGTCCTTTGATTCCATTAAGATCAACTAGTTCAATAATGAATGCAAATCCTACAATCTCTCCTCCTACTTTTTCAATTAATTTTGCAGATGCTTTTGCTGTTCCACCTGTTGCAAGCAAATCATCACAAATGAGGATTTTTTCGCCTTTTTTTATGATGTCTTTTTGAATTTCTATTGTGTCTTTTCCATATTCAATTGTATATGCTAATTTTGTAGTTTTTCCAGGTAGTTTTCCTGCCTTTCTAATCATAACCATACCCTTGTTGTATCTAGAGGCTAAAATTGAGGCTAGAATGAATCCTCTTGATTCAATTCCCGCAAATACATCGATATCTTTTGGATGGAAATGCTTTGAAAATTCATCTGCAATATGTGATAATGCGGATGGATCTTTCAACACTGGACTAAAGTCTCTAAATAAAATCCCCTTCTTGGGAAAATTTGGATAGTCTGCAATTTTTTCTTTAAGATTCATAATGTTTCGCTTAACTAGGTGAAATAAAATTGTTTGAAATTATTCTATTTCAAAAGTTGATTCTGCAGTATTGAACGCATCTGAAACTTTGATAGTATATGTTCCTGGTTCTGTATCTTTAGGAATAATCCATGGTTGATTAATTTCCCCTTGACTGGATGCCGGAAATGAAAGATTTTCTATCTTTTCACCATTTTTATCAAAAATTTCAATTTTTACTGTTTGTTGCGCTCCGTGGACCTTAATTATCTTAGATTTTCCAACTCCTGGAATTGGATTTCCTTCTTCTACTACTACAACTAAACCTTCTATTGAAGTTCCGATGACTTCAATTTCAGTATTATCAAAGTTAGAACCACTTTTTGCATTCATGGTCCAAATCCCTGGAATTGCATCTGAAGGTACTCTAAATGAACTCTCAGAAATTTTTCCGTTTTTATTTGAAAATGTCTCTTTAACCTTAATCACTTTACCATTAGGATCTGTCAAAGTTAATGTAAGTAGAACATTAGAACCCGTATCACCTAAAACTAATATTGGATCTCCTGCCTTGTAATCTGTTTTTGTGGTATTGATTTCAATATCTCCTGAACCTACCACTAGTCCGACAGTGAATACTTCTGAATTCTGTGAAGTTCCTTTACTAACTACTGCTGTATATACTCCGGATGCAAATCCTTTTAGATCAATTGTATGTGACCCACGACCATCAGGTTGAAGCTGAATAGAGAGAACTTCTCCCTTTGTTTTATCTGAAGGATCTATTATCAGCAAACTGATTATTTCAGAAGCTTTTCCTGAAATTGTAATAAATGCAGTTTCACTTGTTTTGTAATTGAGTTTATCAAATTCCAAGTTTACTGGAATCGTTGGTAATTGACCTAGACCCACATATGTGAATTCTTTTTCTTTATCTTGAGTGGCAATTAACGCATATGTTCCTTCTTGGGTTGTTTGTGTTGTTTGATATTCAAATTCTACTATACCTGATTCACCAATTGAAATTATATCTGAAAAGACTTCTTTTCCTAATGGATCTTCTAATACAATTTCAATTGGTTTGTTAGCTATTGCTGTCCCATTGAATTTCATTATCTCCCCTGGTTCAAATTTTAAATTGGTTGGAGTGATGATAATTTTTTTATCAGATTCCACTGCCCAATTAATTGTTTTGTTTGATTTCCCATCTGTAATCACTCCTGTATATTCTCCAAATGGCCTATCTAATGGAACAAGGAGTGGATCTAATTTCCAATTTCCCTTACTATCAACTTCTGATGTTCTTGTTCTGATTACATCTCCGTTTGGAGCATGAATTGTTATTGTAATTCCTTTACCTGGAGTACCGGTTCCAAATATTTCTAGCAAGTCTCCTCTATTCACAACATTTGGAATCCCTTGAATTGTAAGTGGAATATCTTGTGATGTGGGAATTCTATTCTCAACTTCACCTATTCTAAGACTAAGTTTCTTCTCTTCTCCTGCTTTGTCTTTAATTTTGAAATCTACTCTGTCTGTTTTTTGATCTGATGGAATTTTCATCGTAGTCATAAAATGGCCATTTTCATCTGTATCAAATGAACCAATTTTTTTCGAATCTATGTAGAAATCAAATTCTTGTAATGCTCCAAAATTATCTCCTGTAACTCTAATTGATGAACCTGCATTTGGTTTCTCTGGAATTACTCTGAATGTGGATTCTGTTCCCATACTTTCACTTGAATTTTCTGTATTTTGAATTGGTTTAGGATTTTTAACTACTGCTGGTAATTCTTTTGCAACAGACATTCCAGTTCCAATTTGAATATCTTTTTTATCGAGAACTTTCCAGTTGATGCCAGGATTTGGTTTATCGGTTTTTACCCCGAACTTTACAGATTCTCCTGGTTTGATGGATTCGGTTGATGTAAAAATTATCACTCCTTGTGAATTTTTCTCCCCTGTCCATCCTTTTTCAGTTTTAAATGATTTAAAATTAAAATCACTTCCAAGCCAAATTCTTAAAGTATTGACTTCTTCTTTTGAGTCATTCTTTAATTCTAAAATTGAGGTTTCTTCTAATGCAACACTTGTAATTAATACCTCTTCAGCATATGCCTCTGATGGAAGTGAAATCACTGTTATGGAAAATAATAATACAAATGAAAGGATAATTCCTCCCGTAGAGGATCTATTCATAAATTTTAAATCCATTTCTCTCACTTAAACCTTAAAGTATTTTCCTCAGTTTTCTATTTCTTAGTTTAGTGTTTTTCATGAGCAAACTTCTTAAATCTTAAGCCTTGGTCTTCTGAAATCTATCAAAGTCTGATTTTGTAGCTACATTTTGATATTGTCTGATTCGTTCAGCAATTAGTCTATACAATGATCTAAACTGATCTTTGGTTTTATCTGATAAGAAATCTGTCTCCTCAAGGGCAATCTTTTCACAAATGTATCTAGTTATTTCTTCATTGTCAAATTCTTCCCAATCATCATCACTATGTTCTTGCCATATTTTCTTTAATTTTTCTATAATTCCCTTACCTTCTTTAGATGTGACATCTTGAGGTGTAAGATTTGAAAAACCTTCTTGCCTAAGCTTGATTTCATACGTTTGATTTACTGGATACAAATAATCTTCAAGTGCAATATAATCTTCTATTGATTCTAATTTTTTCCCTTCTCTTTCAAAAAATATGGTCTGTATTGTTGAAAATTCATTTGAAACCAATTGGGCTGAGATCTGTTTAGATTCTTCGGAATTATCCAGTAAAACAAATGTCCTATACCCGTGATTTCTGTAAAATATTGCTAATGGTAAAACTGAATTTTTATTATATGCTGCAATTACATTAAGAGGATTCATTGAGATATTTGGATCTTGCAGAAATTTGTCAAATGCATTAAGATACATGGAATCAGATATTGTCTCTACGATGATTATTGGTCTAGAATTTGTTCCTATTTCTCTATCTACTATAGCTTCGACTTGTCCTCTACATAATCCATACAAAATCGGCGTTAATGTTTTATCATCTGCATTCCAATAGTCATAAAATATTCTACTAAGATGTTTCCTCTTATCTAACTCAACTACAAGTAAGTTACCAGGTGTATAATCAAATATCATAAATGGTGAATGTGTTGCATACAAAACTTGGTTTGAACCTGCTAAATTTTTTAACAAATCTGAAATTCCCATCTGCTGTGTTGGGTGAAGGTTTCTTGCAGGTTCATCTAATAGCAATATTGCTTCTTTTAATTCTGCTCTTTGTGTTTCAGCTGCAAAATTTACAATAAATGAGAATGTCCATTTGAAACCTTCTGCTCTTCTATTCAGTAAACCTGTATTGGTAATAGTTCCATCTTTATGTACATCTGAAATTACTACGCTCATTATATTTCCAGGATTGTATCTCAAATCAACATGAATGGGATCTCCTTTCCATGCTGGATTTAATTTTTTAGTTAATCTGTTACTTGCTGCATTGAGAAGTTTGATACATTTTGAAGGACTCTCTTTTACCTCATCTAATTCTTTAATGTCTAGCTCTGCTAGATAGAAAAGATTTCTTACAGTTTCAGCCTTGTCAAATTCCTCGACAAATTCAATGGAATCTGCACGCTCACCTCTTTCCTCTCTTAGATATTCATTGAGGTTGATATTGCCATAGATTTTTTTGTAATCTGAAAAGTACACAAATCTTGGATGTAATTCTGCTGCAATAAAATTCTGCAACGCTGTTTTTTCACTTTCACCACTAAGAAGATTAGAAAATTGGTTTTCAGGACTTTCATAGATTTTTTCCCACTCTTCAATTACTTTGGGTTCTTGTATGGCAATTACATGAAATTGATTACTAAATTCTGCCATCCCGCTATCAAAAGTTTCTTGATTTTTGGGAACTTGCTCTTCAAAGAATTTTGTATTGATTTGTATTCTTAGATGATTTGGAATGGTATCTAAAAATCCAAATATTTGTCTTGAGAAATTCTCCCATGAATTGAGTCCTTTATTATCATCACTAAGCTCAATATCTGCAAATTCATACTGGACTCTTGGATTTTGGTTTGTTCTAAATAATTTGATTTTTTTAATTTCAGGTAATCCTGGAAATTTTTCTTTAATGATGCTTATTTCATGTTGGTTTAAATCAAATTCCCCTTCGGCTAATCGCATCTCATCTTTTAATTCCTCATTCATTTCATCACAAAGATCTAATTCTGAAACCTGCTCATCTCTATTCAACAATGTCAATGCTTGAAGAATTGTAGTTTTTCCACTTTCATTTCTTCCAACAAATGCTGCTAAATCACCAACTGTTATTTCTCCAGAATCATGTATGCAACGATATGCTCTGGCTCTGAATTTTCTAAGTCGCATCTAGCGATATTTAGTTGGCTACGATTTAACTCATTCGTCAAAATGATCTGAACCTTTCAAATCTTGCTAAATAGATATAAGGGAATTATAGATTTTAAAACAAAATGGCTAGCAAGCGAGTTTTCATTGTATTTGTTTTACCTGTGATTCTCTCAGTAATACTTGGCTCAGTAGTTTTGTCAGACGTTCTTCAGAAACCTGGTAGAGAGTTAAACATGTGGCCAATGTCTTATTCTGAAGGTGTAGGTGCTCATAGTTCTCCCATTGAAATTATTGGATTATCTAAACAATATTCTACTACAGAACCTGTTGAAATTCAAGTAAAAGTCACTGATTCTTCATTTAGTTGTGGAGATCTCTATATTACGATTTATTCATCTGGAACTACTGATGTAATTTTACAAGGAGGATTCTTTGAACAATGCTTTGAATCTGGAAGTAACACTATTCCTGTTGGGGATGAATTTTCTAAAGTGATTGACATACCTGGTTCTTATGATATAGTCACAGAAATGGTCTCAAAACAGCTAAAGAATATCTCTACAAAAGGAACATTTACTATTAAATAGGAATGAAATCGTGTTGATACGTAAGATATTGGATTTAATAAATAAGGTGATTTAATGGCAAAGAAAAAAGATACTCTAATTGAAGAAGCAGAAAAAATTAAGGCAGATCTTGATGAATTAAAAAAGAAAAAGAAAATTCTAGATACAAAACCTGTAAAGAAAACAGCAAAGAAAGCTGATACAAAACCTGTAAAGAAAACAGCAAAGAAAGCTGATACAAAACCTGCAAAGAAAACAGCAAAGAAAGCTGATACAAAACCTGCAAAGAAAACAGCAAAGAAAGCTGATACAAAACCTGCAAAGAAAACAGCAAAGAAAGCTGATACAAAACCTGTAAAGAAAGTAGTAGAAAAACCTGTTAAAGTAAAGAAATTAACTAAAAAAGAATTAGAAGAAGAAAAAAGAATCGCTGAATTAACTCTAGAAGAAGAATTAGAAGAGCAACTCTCAGATGCAGAAATTGAAAATTTCCAAATTGAAAAAGTTGACATGGAGAGATTGACAAACAAAGTTTGTGATATTTTAGCTGAGAAAGAGTCTGATGGAATGTTCCAAAGTGAATTATGGAAGAAACTTAAACTTACTAATCAAGTTGGTTCTAGATTAGCATTAAAACTTGAAAGAATGGGTACAATTACCAGAGAAAAACTTCTTGAAAATAATCGTTGGACATACAAATTAATTTTAAAGAAAACTCCAATCAGTACTCAATCTATTGAAAATGCACCCTGTTTAGTTTGTCCTGTTGAGCAGAAATGTTCACTTGAAGGGGAAATTAGTCCTACAAATTGTCAATTTATTGAGGATTGGGTTATTGCTGAATTGAAAAAACCTATGAAGGCTAAATGAAACTAGCAGATGCACGAAAAGATTACTATCGTAGATTAGCTCATGAACAAGGTTTTCGTAGTAGAGCTGCATTCAAACTCCAAGAATTAAACAAGTCATATCGTCTTATAGGACCTGGCTTCAATGTTTTAGATCTTGGTTGTGCACCTGGAGGTTGGACTCAAATGGCCATAAAATTAGTTGGAAATCAAGGAAAAGTAATGGGAATAGATTTGTCTTATGTTGAAGAAATTCCTGGGGCTCATATTGTTAGAGAAAATATTGAAGATGAACATGTTGTAGATGATGTATTATCTTATTTTGGGCGTAAAGTAAATGCTGTAATTTGTGATCTTTCTCCTCAAGTAAGTGGAAATTGGACTGTTGATCATGCAAAGCAAATATCATTAAATTATGATTGCGCAAAAATAATGGACAAAGTTTTAGCTCACAAAGGAAATGCCGTATTCAAAATTTTTGATGGGGAGTTCTCAATGGAATTTAGAGATTATATTAAGAAAAAATTTGTAAGAATAAATCTTACAAAACCTGATGCAAGTAGGAAGCAAAGTAGTGAATTGTACCTTGTATGTTTAGGTTTTATTGGATAGTTTCAAAAATTTTAATTATTTCTTTAATATTTGCATTAGTTTTAAATCCTGTTGGATTAAACACAGTGACACTAGCTAAAAAGTTATTTTCTATTAAACTTGAAATTGCTTTTTCTAATTTTGGTGGTGAGGATTTCATTATTGATGCAACTTCATCTATTGTATAGTATGCTCCTGGCATTTCTGATTCAGATAAGCATTTACAAAGAATTTTTTCACAATTTTTGTCTGTTTCTAATTTAGAATTTTCTACTATCATATCTTGAACAAATTCTTTGTTGAAAATTTTATCAATCCATAATGGTCCTGCCAAACTAATTTTTGAATTACACAATTCACATTCTTGCTCTTGTTCTAATACAATTTTTCTATTTCCACAATTTTTGCAATGTACAATATATCCTA
Source organism: Candidatus Nitrosopumilus sp. bin_7KS (assembly GCF_054095835.1). Taxonomy (NCBI): domain Archaea; kingdom Thermoproteati; phylum Nitrososphaerota; class Nitrososphaeria; order Nitrosopumilales; family Nitrosopumilaceae; genus Nitrosopumilus; species Candidatus Nitrosopumilus sp. bin_7KS. Next base: position 165,907 of record NZ_JBSWSO010000004.1, read on the forward strand.
AATTCTCTTGTTGATCTGGTCTATTGAGAACTTTGACATATGTTCTATAGTAGTGCATTTCACTTTCTACGAACATGGGAATAATAGTTACACCTAGTCTTGCTGCAACTGCTCTGAGAGATCCTAAAATCAATCTAATTGCAATTTCATTTCCGTATTCCGTTCTAACTGGGATTCCTCCATACTTTCTTTTACATGCCGATTGAAAGAGGCCATTTAGCACTTGAAGGTCTGTTGCTGCAGTTGATAGTATGCCTCCATGCATCGTTGCTCTAATTCCACAGTCAAAAAATGCCGCAGGAGATCCAAAAGGATCAATATCTACAATTGAGCCTCTTTCTCCTTTTTTTGAATAATTACTAAAAAACCTACATACTTCTTTTTCAGAAAATTCTATATTTTTTACCTCATTTAGATTTGCAGAATATTTTGCCATTTTGAGTGCAGAAGGATTAAGATCATTAATTACAATTTTTTCAACATCTAATTCCTTTGCAACTCGTAATCCTCTAGCTCCTAATCCTGAAAGACCTTCTAAGAAAATTTTTGGACCTTCAAATTTGTTAAGAAAAGCCGAATATGCGATTATTGAAAAATCTCTATTTAGTTTTGCTTTAGGATTAAAAAATGCTGGTTTCATTGGCGGTACTTTATCTGTAAGTGATTTTTTTGGGACTAGGAGTTTAGTTTTCCCTTCAATTATTTCTTGAAGAGTTTCATCTGGAAATTCCAATTGATTTTCATTTTTTCTAAACGTATAACGGTTTAATACTTGCGTTTTAAGAAACAATTCGTGCAAATTTGTGGTATTGATGATGCAGGACGTGGTCCAATGTTGGGACCCTTGGTGATAGCTGGCATATCAATAGATAAAAAAAATATTAAAAAATTAAGCAAATTGGGAGTAAAAGATTCAAAAAAACTTACTCCTAAATTACGAGAAGATCTCTACAAAAAAATTATTGGAATTGTAGATGATTACTATATTGCAAAAATTTCTCCTAGATCAATTGATGCTAGTGTAAAAAAACACTGCCTAAATGGTTTAGAGGCAAAATATATGGCAAAAGTTGTTTCAAAATTAAATCCTGATGTATCGTATGTTGATTCATGTGATGTCAATCCTACTAGATTTGGGAAAGAAATTTCTAAACTATCTGATAACCATAAAATTAAATCGTATCATAGAGCAGACAGTAGATTTGTTGTAGTGTCTACTGCATCCATTCTTGCTAAAGTTAGTAGGGATAGGGTAATTATGAAATTAAGAAAAGATCATAATTTAGGTAGTGGGTACCCTTCAGATCCTGTAACTGTAAAATTTGTAAAGAAATATTATAAAAAAAATCATGAAATGCCTAAATTTGTGCGTAAAAGTTGGAAACCTGTGCAGAAAATTATTGAAAATAACTAATGATTAAATTTTGAAATTACCATTGCGTGATCTTTATCATATGGATGAAGATCTATAGTCTGTAATACATCAAATCTTAGTTTTAGTTTTTCTATTTCCTCCTCAACAATTCTTTTTGGAGCTTTTGTTACATCTATACTTCTAGTTTTGATAACTAGAAAGAAATAACCTCCTTTTTTTAGATACATTTCACAATTATCAATTGCAATTTGTGTTTGATCTGGCTGTGCAATATCTACATACACAACATCAACTTTTCCAAATACTGAAAAATATTCTTTTGGTTTTCTAGCATCTTGTAAAATTGCAACAATGTTTTTTCTAAATGTTGCAACTCTATCTAAGAAATCTCTTGCTACTCTACTTGCATGTTCTACTGCAAAAACAATTCCGTTAGATCCTACAATATCTGATATGTGACTTACTGTAGTTCCAGTTGATGCTCCTAAATATAGAACTGTACTTTTATTTTCAAAAGGAAAATATTCAAGTTCATTCATAATTGCTGCAGCTAATTTACTTCTAAATGGATCCCATAATCTATATTCAATATTTTTTTTAATGATTAATTTTTCTTTGTAAACCTGATTTCCAGGAACCATGTTTTCTGTAGCTAATTTTTGTTGCCCTTCTGATTTTATCCAAAAAAATGACTGATTATCGTCTTCCAAACTTTTTTCTCTTTTTATTTGAATCTGTTCTTTCATCATTCCTTCCACTATCTCTTCTTGGATTATCTCTAAAGCCACCTTCTCTTCTATCTCCACCTTCTCTTCTTCTATCTCCACCTTCTCTTCTTCTATCTCCACCTTCTCTTCTTCTATCTCCACCTTCTCTTCTTCTATCTCCACCTTCTCTTCTTCTATCTCCACCTTCTCTTCTTCTTGGTTTGTCTCCAAATCCACCCTCTCTTCTAAATGATGGGGGTGGTCTCATGTCTTTTTCAGTTGGATTTTCATATTTTTTGCCAATTTCATCAACTCTGATGTTGAGTTTTTCAAGTAAAGTTTGATTTAATCCCTCACCGTAAACATCCACTCTTGCAGCGATTACTGCCTTGGCAGCTACTGCACGAGCAATTTTTCCTCTTTGCCATCTTGGGGCTGCATGAACCATTGCATGTTGGAATAGTAAGCCGTGTTTAGGTGGTTGTGAACCTGTCTTCAATGATCTGAATAATGCTTTCTCAGCTCCTAGAACTTGTATTGTACTAGCTGGTAATGATGCCATTTTTTTGAGACTTCCAGCTCTTCCTAAAATCCTTGCACCAACTGCAGTACCAAGAATTGCTGAAGTATTTGGTGCAATCTCTTGCATTTCTGCTTCAACATGTTCTTCGAGTTTTTTACGTAACTCGTGAAAATCTAAAACTTGTTTTGCAATTGATTGAACTATTGATAAATTAATATCTGAAATATCTCCACCTCTACTCTTTGATGAAATTAATGACAACATTTCTACTTTTGATTCTGGAAAACCAGCTTCTTCAAAAATTTGTTTAGTTAAAGATTCTCTTTTGCCTGCTAATACAATTTGTGCATATCCGTTAATACTATCAATAATATTATCTAGTTCTGGAAAATGTAATCCATACCATTCTCTAAGTCTTGAACTTAATCCATTTGCAATTTTATCAATTTCATCTAGAGAATTAATTGCTTGAATGATGTGTAGATCTGGACTTTCTGAAACTTCGGTAACTTTTGATGATGATAATCCTAATGCAAACTCTCTTAATTTTCCAAGTGTATCTTGTAGATTTGATGCAAAACCAGAATCTACAATAATCTGTGGCTTGTTTGTTTGAATTTCATCTAATTCAGATTCATCCATTAAATGACAATCAATTGAATATTTTTTTAAAATTGCAAGTAATGATTCATCACTTACAGAAAACCCTCTTTGAGTTGATGCTAGATAATTTACAAGTTCATTTAATTTTGATTCTTTATTTTTAACTAATAGATACTCTTTAACAGGATTTGAGAATGAAAATGCTTTGTCTAGTTTCCCGTCATTGAAAACTGAGATTCCTAACTCTGTCAAAACTACAGAATACATGACTAGTTGATTCTAAATGACCTTTAAAAAAGGTACCAGAATCAACTGTTATATTCGAAACTATGCTCATTAATCAAAGTGGAACCTAGTATTGCAACTTCCATAGGTCAAATCCAATTAGATAAACCTGTAATGCTGGCATCTGGAATTTTAGGCATATCATTAGATGTGTTTAATCGACTTTATGCATCAGGGGCAGGTGCTGTTGTAACTAAATCTCTAAGCACCGCACCATGGGAAGGATATCCAAACCCCACAATCTTTAGTGTAAAAGGTGGTGGATGGATAAATGCAGTTGGACTTTCAAATCCTGGTGCTTCAAATTTTGCTAAAATGATTGAGCCAAATCAAGATGTTCCAATAATTGTGAGTTTGGTAGGGTCTGTACCTGAAGACTTTGAAATGATGATTAAAGAATTCAAAAATTGTAAAGTCAAAGCATATGAATTAAATTTATCCTGCCCTCACGTTGCCAAAGTCGGTTTGGAGGTTGGTGATGATCCTGGATTGGTCAAAGCAATTGTTTCTACTGTTAAAAAAGCAACAGATGTTCCTGTAATTGCCAAAGTTGGCTTGGGGACTAGTAATTATCTCAATACAGTTAGTACTGCAATAGATTGTGGAATTGATGCAATTACTGCAATTAACACCGTTAGAGCAATGGCAATTGATGTTGAAACTCAACGTCCTATACTTAGCAACAAATTTGGAGGGTTATCTGGAACTCCAATTAAACCAATTGCATTAAGATGTGTTTATGAGATTTCTTCAAAATATGATATACCAATAATTGGATGTGGAGGAATTTCTACTTGGGAAGATGCAATTGAATTTTTCTTGGCTGGAGCTTCTGGTGTTCAACTTGGAAGTGCAATAGGTGATAATTGGGTTGGAGTTTTTGATGATATTAACAAAGGAATTTTAGATTATATGAAGAGAAAAAATTATTCTACAATAAAGGAGATGGTGGGTCTTGCAAAGAAATCTTAACCATCCTACAATTGTTACAATTGAAAAAGTAATAGATGAAACTCCGACAGTGAGAACATTAGTTTTTTCTGATGATGTGATGCCAACTGTTCTTCCAGGACAATTTGCAATGGTTTGGATTCCGGGTGTTAATGAATTACCAATGAGTGTAATGATTTCAAAAGAATCTGGAAAAGCTGCATTCACTGTACGAAAACATGGTCCTTCATCTACTGGTTTGTTCAATGTTCCAGTTGGAGGACAAATTGGAATTCGTGGTCCTTATGGGAATTCTTTTAATGTAAAAGAAGGAAAACTTTTGTTAGTTGGAGGTGGAACTGGACTTGTTCCAATGATGAGATTACTTAGTTTTGTAAAACCTACTGATGATGTTACTGTTCTAATGGGTGCAAAATCAAAAGATGAAGTTTTCTTTGAGGATTTATCAAATGAATTATTGAAAAACAATCCTCACCAAGTTATTGTTTCTACTGATGATGGTAGTTATGGTGAGAAAGGATTTGTAACTGATTTAGTTGAAAAATTAGTTAGTGAAACTCATTTTGATGCAGTGTATGTTTGTGGCCCTGAAATTATGATGTACAAAACTGTACAAGCTGCACATTCCAAACAAATCTTTGTTCAAGCTAGTCTTGAGAGAATGATGAAATGCGGTGTTGGAATTTGCGGTAGCTGCTGTGTAGGTGAGGATCTTGCTTGCCGAGATGGAACTGTATTTGATGGAGAACATTTGTCCAAAAATAAGGAATTTGGTCATTTTCATAGGAATAAGGCTGGAATTTTAGAAAATTACTAAGTTTGGCACGTAAGGTTTAAAATCAATCATAAAATTATTTTCGTGAAGGGTATGGGTACTCCAAAAATAGTCTTAACTGCTGATAGAACTTTGATGTCTCCTTATAGGGGATTGTCTCTTGCAACATTCTTCGGATGTGCTCCAGCAGTAGATCCTAACAGGGATAAGAATAGTTTTTGGTATAAGATTCTTGGAAATCAAGTAACTCCAAAAGTTCTCTTTGATTTCATTTGTAATTGGTCACCTGATATTGATGGTGTGGCAAAATATGCTCCATATGGATTAAGAAAATTAGAAGCTGGTTTGTTACGTGATGGTTTTAGCAGACAAGATGTTGTAGTTGCTCATCCAAATCATATTGAAAAATTTATTGGTCCTGAAACTGAAGTTATTGGAACTTATGAAATGGATCCACTTGGAATGGGCCCAGTTACTATGACATTTACTTATGGACGAAAACAAACTTCTTACGATGAATTTTACAATGCAGAGTTACATCATAGAATTAAAGCTGCAAAAGCAAGAACTGGAAGTAAAGCAAAAGTAATTTCTGGTGCATCTGGAACATGGCAATACAATTATGATCCAGCAAAAATTGAAGAATTTGGAATCTATGCAATATTAGAAGGTGAACTGGGAGGTATTGCACCTGAAATTGATGGACATGCAGGTCGCTTCTTTAACTATTTGATTAATGGTGATTTTGAAAATATGGATCCATTCAGAAAAAGAAGTGACTTTAAAGTTAACATTAAAGAATTTGAAAGAGAAGGAAAAAAAATTCACGGAAGATTTGTAAACTTCTGGGATAGACCAGAATTAGAAGACATTCCTAACATTGTAGAGCCTAGCATGCATGGTATGGTTGAGGTAATGCGTGGTTGTGGTAGAGGATGTAAATTCTGTGACGTTACATTAAGATCATTAAGATACTATTCGCCAGAAAAAGTCAAACAAGAAATTGAAGTTAACATAAAGAAAGGTGGTTCCAAATCTGCATGGATTCACAGTGATGATATTTTCGTTTATGGAATGGATCCTCGAACTGCAAAAGGAATGGAACCAAATAGAGAAGCATTGGAAGAATTATTCACTGCAATCATGTCTACTGGAGTTGAGCATACAAATCCAACTCATGGTACATTGGCCGGTGCAATAGCTGATGAAAAGCTCCTTCCAAACCTCTCAAAAATAATGAAAGCCAGTCCTGATAACATGATTGGTGTCCAAGCAGGACTTGAAACTGGAAGTCTTAGATTAATTGGTAAATACGCTGATAGAAAACTTGCTCCATATGATCCATCTGAATGGCATTGGGTTGTAAAAGAAGGTGTAAAGACAATGAATGAGAATTATTGGATTCCAGCATTCACTTTGATTATGGGTCTTGACAATGATGAAACTCCTGAAGATTCATGGGAAACCATTCAATTAATCAGTGAATTAGAACATGAACAACCTGATTCAATGTTCACTGCAACTGCACTTACGTTTGTTCCAATTGGATTACTAGAACAATCTGATTTCTTCCATATTGGAAATGAGATGACTCCTGCACAATTGGGAGTTCTTTACAAGACATGGCAACACAATTTCAAATATGGTATTCAAAAATTCATGACTAAGACTGGTTCAAAAGGTCCACAAAGATATGCTTTCAACGCACTTGCAAGATCTCTTGGAGGTATTCCACTTGGAGCCATGGAGAAATATGCACGAAGAAAGAGTAAGGAACACGAAAAAGTCATAGAGACTGTAAAGGCCAAGTACTGGTAGTCATCCAAATACATAAATTCACTAATCCTGCATTCCTATCATGGCAACACACGGTTCACTTACCAAAGCAGGTAAAGTACGAGGACAGACCCCTAAAGTCGAAGGTAGAAAGATTGTAGGTACTAGTTCTAGTGTTGGTAACAAGAGTAACTACAACAAACGATTTGTTTTAGGAAGATATCCTGGTCAAAACAAACCTGGACAAAGAAGAAAGAGACGTTAGTCCATTTCAGAATATTTTATAATTTTACGATCATTTTCTCAAACAATAACCTTATAAAGTACTGGTACCGTACTATACGGTATGGTAGAAGATTTAAGATTAGATAGTTTAGAGGGCGTAGGTCCTGTAACTACAAGAAAATTATCCGATGCAGGTGTCCACAACGTCATGGACCTTGTTGTTAGAGGTCCTGTTGAAATTGCATCCATTACTGGGATGGAAAAGGAGACTGCTGAAAAAATTGTCAATAAAGCCAGACAACATTTAGTTGATGGTGGATTAATTGCCAATCATTTTACAAGTGCAACTGAGATTTACAAACACCGACAAAGTATTGGTAAAATTACAACTGGTACTAATTGTCTTGACACTCTATTTGATGGCGGTGTTGAGACTCAAGCTTTAACAGAAGTTTATGGTGAGTTTGGTTGTGGTAAAACACAATTTGCACATACCATGTCTGTGATGGTTCAAAAAAGCAAAGAAGAAGGTGGTCTTGAAGGATCTGTCTTATACATTGACACTGAAAATACTTTCAGACCTGAAAGAATTGTATCTATTGCTAAAGCACATGATATGGATCCTGAAAAAGTTTTAGACAATATCATCGTAGCTCGTGCATATAACAGCTCACACCAAATATTAATTTTAGAAGAAGCTGGACCTGTAATTGAAGAAAACAATGTTAAACTAATTGTTGCAGATTCTGCAGTTGGTCTATTTCGTGCTGAATATCTTGGACGAGGAACATTATCTGTAAGACAACAAAAACTAAATCACTTTGTTCATTTGTTGTCTAGAATTGCAGAAACATACAACTGTGCTGCAATTGCAACCAACCAAGTTATGGCATCACCTGATGTCTTCTTTGGAGATCCAACTAGACCAATTGGTGGAAATGTAGTTGCACATACTAGTACCTACAGAATCTACTTTAAGAAATCAGGCAAGAAACGAATCGCCAGAATGGTGGATAGTCCTCATCATCCTGAAGAAGAAGTAATCTTTGCTTTGGCTGAAGCAGGTGTAGTAGATCCTGAAGAAGCTGAGAAAAAGACTACCAAAAAGGTAACTGCCAAGAAAGCAACTAAAAAGACAAAAAAGTCTGAGGTAGAGGCTACAGTAGAAACACCTGAGGTAGAGGCTACAGTAGAAACACCTGAGGTAGAGGCTACAGTAGAAACACCTGAGGTAGAGGCTACAGTAGAAACACCTGAGGTAGATGCCACTACAGCAGAAATCGAATCTGATGATTTCGACCCGGTAGAAGAGTAATCACTCTTTTCCCTTTTTTCATTATTTTTGATTCTATCCTAATGGAATCATTAAATTATGAAATATCCCACATGAATCTGTTAATACATCATGACAGATCTTTATCGATTACTTCCAGAAGAGATGGAGCAGCTCGTAATAGATATGGGATATCCTAGATATCGGGCAGATCAAATTTTACTTCCACTGTATTACAAATTTCCAAAGGATCTTAATGATATTCCACAACTCCCAAAAAAATTACGAGAGGACTTGACTGCAGCAGGATACACAATTGGTTCTGCAAAAGAAACTCATCGTATTGTAAGTGATGATGGAGATACTACAAAATTATTGTTAAATCTAACAAATAATAATTCTGTAGAAACTGTTTTGATGCAATATGATCCATCTAAAATTGGTGGCCATCCACGTTCTACCATTTGTGTTTCTACTCAAATTGGTTGTGCAATGGGATGTGTATTTTGTGCAACAGGACAAATGGGATTTGAAACAAATCTAAAAGCTGAACATATTGTATCACAAGTAATTCATTTTGCAGAAATATTACAACAAAGAGGAGAGCATGTGACAAATTTAGTTTTTATGGGTATGGGAGAACCTATGGCAAATTATGATGAAATGATTCGAGCTGTAAAAATTTTAACACATGATAGAGGATTTGGTTTGGGTCAGAGACATATTACAATTTCTACAATTGGAATTAAATCAGGAATTGAAAAACTAGCTGAAGAAAATCTGCAGATAGGTTTGGCAATTTCTTTACATGCCCCAAATAATGAATTAAGAAAAAAATTAGTTCCTACAGCAACTCCTAATTCTGTAGAGGAAATTATTGAAATTGGAAGAAATTACTTTAAAAAAACTGGACGTCGTGTGACGTTTGAATATGCACTTATGGAGGGAATAAATGATTCACCTGAAATTGCAACAGAATTAGCTAGGCTCTTAGATGGAAATGGATCTCATGTAAATTTGATCCCGATTAATCCTACTGCTGGTGATTTCAAGCGTCCATCAGAAAAAAATGTCAAAGAATTTGAACGAATTTTGTCCAAAGCAGGAGTAAATTGTACCATTAGAATTGAAAAAGGTACGGAGATTTCAGCTGCATGTGGCCAACTTCGAACTGATCTTGCTGATTAAACACACCTACTTTTCTAAGTCTTAAAATAGGGCTTTCGAAGGTTTTACACTCATGGCAACTAAGAAATCCTCTGGTCGTTCACATGGATTTAAGCATAAATCTAGATCTATTATGACAAAAAAATCCCCTAGAGGAGTGTCATTTTTGTTACGTGAATACAAAGAAGGCCAACAAGCACTTGTCATTATTGATCCAAGACAGCACAAAGGATTGCCACACAGACGATACCACGGAAAAGTAGGTGTTGTTACAAATGTTGGTAGACGTGCAATTACATTAGATGTCAAATTAGGTGATAAAACGAAAGTCTTAATCACTAGATTAGATCACATAAAACCATTCGGTGTATGATATGGAAGAAGTAAAAAAGAAACAAGCTATTTCTCTTGCAGAAGTTAAAGAAATTTTAGGTAAAGTTGATGTTGAAGAGATGGATCAAATTCAACGTTGGACATATGATTATGTTTCAAAATTTGTATCAACAGAACCAAAAGAAGCAAAAGAAATGAAAAAGCAACTCGTCAAAGAATGTGAATTAACTGAAGATGAGGCTGTTGAAATAGTTAACATTAGACCTACAAGTTTAGCTGAATTACGTTCCTTCACATTTGGTTGGAAAAAATTAATTCTTGCTGAAACCCTAGAAAAAATGCTCAAAATAATCAAGGAGCATTCGTAAGTTTTTAGGAGTATTCTATTTTGAATCGGGCACAACCCCCAGCTAGAAAGTATGAGGAGTATGCATATGTATTGGATTTCAATTCTAGAGGAAAATCCTCCACAGTAAGGGGTAGAGATGGAATTATTATCACGGCTATTGGCGAAGATAGATTAACTCTTTTAGAAGTTCTTGGAATTCCCAACTCTACATTTGAGATAGGTGAGAAAATCTATATCGGAAAAGAAGGACGAACCAAAGTTCTATCTGTCTTAGGAAAGATGGAGTATAGTAAAATTTCATCATCTGCTCAAAGTGAATTAGATTTAGTGGTTGAAACCATAGTTACTGCAAATGAACAAAAATTTGTTTCATATCTAAACAATGCACAACCATTGACACCGAGAATTCATGCGTTAGAACTAATTCCAGGAATTGGAAAAACATACATGAAAACAATGTTGGAAGAAAGGGAAAAACAAAAGTTTGAAAGCTATCAGGATTTACAAGACCGTGTTGGATTCAAAGAACCAATTAAGCATATTTCTGAGCGAATCCTGGATGAAATTACAGGAGAAAGTAGAATGAATCTCTTTGTAAAAAGATGATAAAACGAAAACGACTTGGCCAACACTTTCTAACATCAAATTCTATAGCAAAATCCATAGTTTCTGAGGCTAAAATTACTAAAAACGATATTGTATTTGAAATTGGAACTGGTCAGGGAATCCTAACTTCTCTTTTATGTGAAAAAGCTGACAAAGTAATTTCAGTTGATATGGATGAGGAATTAATTAAAAATGCCAAATCAAAATTTCCACATTTGAATAACCTGGTCTTAAAATCTGGTGATGGTTTGAAGAAAAAAGATCTTTTTACTATTTTTGTTTCTAATTTGCCATATTCTAGGAGTAAGGATGCAATTGAATGGCTGGCTCAGACTCCATTTTCACATGGAGTAATAATGGTTCAAAAAGAATTTGCTGATAAACTCCTTGCAAAATCATCTAAAAATAGAAAAGCAATAAGCATTATTGCCACATCTGCATTTGAAATAACTGCAGTGCTTAAAGTAGGGAAAAATAATTTCTCTCCATCACCAAAAATTGATTCCGTGGTTTTAAAAATAATTCAAAAAAATAATTTATCTAAAGAACTTATTCAGACAATTAACAAGATATTTTCATATCGAAGAAAGACAGTCAAAAATATTTTAAAACAATTCAATAAAGAAAGTGACATAGATAAACGAGTAGATGACTTATCTGGAGAGGAAATAATTAGCCTTGCAAACCAAATTCTTGAAAAATGACGAGTATCCTCCATCTGAGGATACTTTTTTCATTGCAAATAATATTGAAAATGAAAAAGGAAACTTTGCTCTGGATGTTGGTAGTGGTTCAGGATATCTTACAAAATTACTTTGTAAAAATTTTTCATTAGTTGTTGGAACTGATATTAATTGTGAAGTGCTACGACATCAAACTTCTTACAAAACACAGAACCTCATTTGTTGCAATGGTTCAGATGCATTAAATATTAAATTTGATTTTATTGTATGTAATTTACCATATCTTGCAACTGACACCATCATTGATATTGCAACAGATGGCGGTGCTGAGGGATTTGAAATCCCAAAAAAAATATTTGATTCTGTAATTAGTAATATGGCTGAAAATGGAAAATTTGTATTTGTAACATCATCGCTTTCCAATTATCAAAAATTGATTGATTATGCTCAAAAATTAGGCTTGAAGACACGAATTATGGCAAAAAAGAAACTATTTTTTGAAGAATTAATTCTAGTAGAAACTATTAGGTGACTATCTCCTTAAATTTTCTTTTGCATATGTGATAATTGCATCAGTCATTTGTGTAGTTGTTGCATTACCACCAATATCCCATGTTACTGCCTTTCCTTCATTGATTACTTTGTCAGTTGCATCAAATATTGCATCTCTAATTTCTCTTTCACCTAGATAATCTGCCATCCAAGCTCCTGAAAGAACAGTTGCAGTTGGATTTACTTTGTTTTGTCCTGCAAATTGCGGAGCACTTCCATGTGCTGCTTCAAACATTGCATACTTGTCTCCAATATTTGCAGAATAGATTAATCCAATAGAACCAACAAGTGCTGATGCAAGTTCTGAAATAATATCCATGAATAAATTGGTACTAACTAGTACTGATCCATTAAATTGCTCAGTTGCAATTACCATCTGTTGTGCCATGTTGTCTATGTAAATTTCAGATAATTCAATTCCAGTTCCTTCAACTGATTTTTGTGCTTCATTCCAAAATATTCCGTCTGTTTCTTTTAGGATATTTCTTTTTGTTATTGCTACCATTTTTTTCATATTGAATTTATTTGCCCAATCTACTGCAGAATTGAGTAATCTTCTGCTTCCTTGTCTTGTTATTTTTCTAATGGCAATTGCTGCATCATCTGTAATTTTTACCTCTACACCTGTATAGAGCCCTTCAGTTGCTTCTCTGAAACACACACAATCAAGTTTTCTATTTGGAGTTAACCTGTCATAAGTTTTAGTTGGTCTGATATTTGCATAAAGATCAAATTTTTGTCTTAATGTCACTGCAACACTTCTAGGTGCACCTGGAACAGGAATTGTAGTTGTTGGACCCTTGAAACAACAGTCTGATTCTTCTAAAATTTTCATTGTAGCATCAGGAATGTATGATTTATCTTTTCTACCGTTTTTTCCCCATTGTTCTGAGCCTACTTCACACAGAATTAACTCTGATTGCAAGTTACATTCCTTTAAGACCTTTAACATTGAATCTACAACTTCAGGTCCAATTCCATCCCCTTTCATTACAGCTGCTTTTTTACTCAAAACTGCAAGAATTTGAGGATGTTATTATTTAATTCTACCTTGAATTGAAATGTTTTCTACATACTTTCTATAGAGATGATTTAATACCTATTTTGATAAATAATTTTTAAATGCAGATAGTTCAAATCTCTGATCTACATGTGGGCTCTCAATTTATTCAAGAAAAGTTTGATATTTTAGTAAAAGAAGTAAATGAACTAAATCCTGATGTAATCATAATCACTGGTGATTTAACAAATGAAGGATTGATGAAAGAATATGAAGAATGCAAATCTCTTTTAAAAAAATTTAACACTAGGAAAATTATTACAATAAGTGGAAACCATGATTATCGTAATACTGGATATCTTTTATTCAAAAAATTCTTCCCTTTTGAAGCTGTAAATGAACTAAGTAATGATGTTGTACTAGTTACAGTTGGAACTGCAAGACCTGATAGAAATGAGGGTGAGGTAGGATATAGACAAAATTTATGGTTGGAGCGAACTATGAAAAAATACAAAGACCAAGTCAAGATTGTTGCAATGCATCACCATTTAATTGCAATTCCTGATACTGGCTCTGATCAACTTACAGTAGTTGATGCAGGTGATGTGCTACGAACTGTTCTGGATTCTAAAGTTGATGTAGTATTATGTGGACACAAGCATAGGCCATGGGCATGGAATTTTGGAACCCTCACTGTAGTTAATGCTGGAACTGCTACATCTGAAAGAGTTCGTGGATTCTTTGAAAATACTTACAATATTCTTACAATTGATAAGAAAAAAGTACAAGTTGATCTAAAAATTGTAGGAGGAAAACGACTCCCTATTGAGGAGATTGTGAATAATTACAGCCAGTTTGGTGATGAATGAGTTTATTTACTGAAATCTGTGATTTTATTCGTTAAATTGTGACTAGAATCAATTTTTTAGTCCTTTTTTGTATCTTTATTTATTTACAACCTGCATATCCCCATAGACATGCTGCCATACTTTCTTGGTATTTTTGCGATGTTTGACTCCTTTTCCTCTCTTTGTCCATACTTAGGGAAATTGGGAAAAAAGAGATACCTTCCAACTACCTTCAAGAATAGTGAGTGATTTTTACTGATATAGTATTGGTTCTGTTTACTTGGATTATTACATTAGGATCATTATATTGTAATATTATAATATTAGATAGAGTTAATTGTTACCAAGTTTGAATTATTATATGATTAAATCAAAATCACCAGTTTTGTTAATCGGTATTATAGTTATTTTGTTTACAATTGGATTTACTCCATATTTAACACAAGAAGCATTTGCAGCAGCACCGACAATCTCATCATATGTAGCAGATGATCCAGATGATTTGGATGTTGTTTATAGTAATGACGACACGCTTACAATAAATTTGAGTGCTGCTAGTAATGCTACTACTACAACCTGTGGAGGTTCAACATTCCCATGTGAGATTTCTAGTGGGGCAGTTACAGGAAATTTTACATTTAGTCCTAATCCAATTTCAGGAGCCACATTTACTGCAGAATGGACGAGTAATTCAGCACTTAGATTAACATTTTCAAGTATAGGTACCGCTGTAGCACTTTCCACATCAAATGTTGTGGTTAACACTGGTAACACCATTGGTCCATTCAATAATGGTTCAGATAACACGGTAATGATTGTTCCAGGTAGTACTGTTAGTTTAACAGGAGACTTTGGATTGTTTGTCGCAGCTACTGTCACTAATAATGGCGGTGGATGTTCGGGTGACTGTGTAGAGCCAACATTAGGTATTGATCGTAATGGTAAAAGAGTGGTGGATAATGGCTTTACATACAATGGTAAATCAATTGACGTAGAACGATACTTTACACCATATCCTCTTGTAACTGTGCAAACTGGAAAACAAAACGTGGCCGAATTCAAAATTTATGAAGATTCAGGACTAGACAAAATATCTCATTTAGAATTAGCATTTGGTCTTGCCAAAGGTGAATCAGTTGGAATGAGCAAAGCTGTAATCAATTGGGATAGAACTTTTGACGGTATTGAAACAGTTACTCTAGATGATCCTGAAAATGTACTAGATAAAATCAAAGTTACAACTTCTGAAGGTTATTGTTCAGAGGAATCACAAACAAAATGTCTCATAGTTAAAGTCACACATACTTTTAGAGCTCCACTTGATTTCGATATACTTGGAACCAATGTTTGGGATATCAAACGTAATGCATGGCAAAATTATTACAACCACGGAATTGAAGTAATTGGAGAATCTCTAAATCCTCCAAAAGAATATGATGGAATCAACAAAGGACACATTTACCATCTAACTGAAACCAGTAAAACTACTGCAGTTGATGAGTTTGGTAATTCATGGTCATTTAACTATGGTTTATGGAACATGGATTATGTAATGCAAGAAAAAATTCAAGACACATCTTCAATTATGACTAGAGAACATTCAGAGTTCCCAAAATACAAAGAAACTCAAGCCAATAAATCCATAGAACAATTACTAGTACAATGTCCAACTTGTTTGACATCGTTTGCAGATTTTAAGGACTCTTCAAGTCTCATATACTCAGAAAGAATTGATAGGGCAAATAATCTAGAATTACAACAAAATATGATTTTGGAAGAAACAAGAGCCCAAGAGACTTTGAAATACATACTCAATCCTTCGTTACATCTCAAATAATAACAATCTAGAAAAAATTTCAAAAAACAGGGGAACATAGTTTAATTTGTAAATAATAGAGATGATGAACGCTGATTGTTTTGATGAAACCTTTGGTGAAATTGACGATATCTTTGCATATGACTTTCAAACGATTGAATGATTTCTTTTAAAATTCCCTCAAATATCATTAATATCTTCAAAATAAATCCCAAAAAAGTTTGACTTATTTACAGATAAATTCTAGGCATCTTATGCGGGGGTCGCCTAGCCTGGTAGGGCGTGAGATTGCTAATTTCATGTTCGCAAGAACTCGTGGGTTCGAATCCCTCTCCCCGCGCCATTAAAACTTAATAGACCGATTCAGGAAGTTTTACTATGGGACGAAGAAAATCACAAAAAATCATTCGTACTGGTCCAAAAAATGCTACTACTGGTATGTGTCCTCTTTGTAAAACAATTGGTAAAATTTTCATCCTTGGTTCTCCTGGTGAAGAGAGAGCAAAATGTGAAAAATGTCGTCAGGAATTTGAATTATAGTTCAAAAAACTAACCTGTCCATCAAAACATTTACCCATAACTTTTTAAGACAATTTTTTTAAAATAGATAATCATGAGTTCAGAAGCTGAAACCATCTATGAGAGAGTTGCAAAACTTGAAGACGAAATTGCATTACTTAGAAGCGAAGTTGATATCCTCAAACAAGCACTAAGAAATAAAATTGCTCGTCATGAAATCTCAATGATCAAGAAAGGAACTGATGTAGATTCAATTATTGATTAGTTTTCGTCTTTATACTTCTAATTAATTCTAAAATAAAGTCTACATCTTCTGCATTTGGGTTTATTTCTAAATATTTATTCAAATATTTTAAAGCGATTTCAGAATTTTTTAATCTCTCTTCTAAGATTCCTTTATCTCTAATATCTTCAGCTGATTCTGGTTCAATAGCTAGTACCATGTTTACACATCGCAAAGCTTTTTCATAAACAAATGATTGAACATAAGAATTTTTTAAATTCCTTGTTAGCCTTACCAGTATTTGTTCTGGTCTAACCTCATCTAGAAATTCTGGTTTGAATTCTAACTGTCCTCCATAATTTGCATCAAGAATATCTTGCAAGTCATCAACATCTAGTAAACGACCGTCATAAAATGGATCTAAAATCATCTCTTCATTGTATTTTACCAAAATATGGCTGGGAAATCCCACAATCTTTAATTCCAATCCGATGAATTTTGCAATTTCGGCATATAGAATTGATATAGTGATCGGAAGCCCTGCCTTTGTATCAATTACTTCGTTTAGAAAATTATTTTTTGGATTATAATAGTCATCGTCGTCTCCACTAAATCCTAAATTTTCAAAAAGATGTTCATTTAACATTGAAATTAAATATGTTGGATTTTTTACATCACTGATTGATTCTTTTAGTGATTTTCCAATCTGATTGATTTTTTGGATATAATCATCCACATTTAGATCTGGATATTCTAAAATTTGTGCAAACTTGAGACATTTTTCAACCAAGTTAAAACTTGGATTTTTTACAAATGCAAGCCATTCTGCTACTAACGGATCAAATTTTTCTTCCAATTATTACAAACTCAGTTTTTTAAGATATAGTTGGGGATCCTTGAGTTCTCTGGTATTTGGAGGTACTTCTATCATTTTTTTGAAGGTATCTTTGCCTAATTTTTCATATAATATTTTTGTGAAATCCTTTCCCATGCTTTTTCTTATCTGATATGTAGAAAAATCTGTTCCCATAAACGTTGATAGATAATTTTGAAAATCTTTATCATCTTTTAGGATATCTTCAATGACAAATGCTGCCATTCCTTCCATTGCTGTAAATGCAGCATGATGTTGTTGGATTGGAACTAGCCATCTCTTGTAAATGTCCAATAATTCTGGAATTGATTCTCCAATTTTAGGATCTATTTCTACGTGTGTAAATGTCATAACATCAGGACCTATCTGTTCAATTAAGAAGTGATCTGGATTCAAAAAGAAAAACAAATTGGCTTTTTTTGCAAATGGAAAGTCATCTGGGACTGCTTGTAATTGACAATACTCTGATAATTTGTTGATTGTTTCATTATCTAATGATAATATGATTTGAGCCAATTCTTCATTTATTTTGTTTACTTCCATTGCTGCCCTTTTGTTTACTTGATGAAGATTTCCTTGTGTTGAATGAACTAATTCTTCAAGAACTGTCATTTTTACTGCTCCTATATATCCAGAGTTAACACTTTGAAATCTTGATTCATAAGGCTCACCTTGTTTATGCAGAATTATTTGTGGGTATCTTGATAAAATGAATTTATTTAAATAAATTTCTGAATCCAAATAATCTCCATATGTTGTTGTAATTTTAGAAATGTATTGAATAGCATATGTAGAATATACTAGATATTTTGCAGTGTCTTGTTGCATCAATTCTGCAATCTTTGTTAGGTTTTCTTTTGCAACTGCATTGAATAACTCTTTGACAAATTCTTTTGATTCTTTATCTGCAAATACTTTGTTTCCTTTAATTCTCTTCAACTCTTCTAATTCTGGAAATTTTAATGAAATATTTTCTGGAGTTTTAATCCCTACAAATTCTTCCACTTTATTTTTAAAATCAGGTAATATTTCACTCGCAATATCGTCCAATTCTCTGAATTGAACCTTGTTTGCAATATCATCCCTGGCCCTAGATGCTAGTTCTACAATCTCTTTTTCTTCATTAATTTCAACTGATAATTGTCCAAATAGGGCATCTGCAAACTCTTGAAATTCTCCCAATTTGCATAAAATTCCAAAATACTCAATTTAAGATTACCTTGATTTTTACTATCAAAGAAATTATTAATTCAAAATCCAGTCATTTGTCATCTGACATGTTAGAATCCAGTCTTGAATTTTTAAAATGTGTAAATTGTGGTTCAAAATTAGAATTAGATTCATTCAAACAAGATAAAGAAATCATTGAAGGCTTTTTAGAATGTCCAAAATGCAATGTATTGTATCCTATAATTGAAAAAATCCCAATCCTATGGAATGATTTCTCTCTTTATCTTTCATCACACAAAAAACTAGGTGGCAAACTCTATCAATTAATTGAAAATTCAAAACTCAAGAAATTTTGTAAATCTTCATTATTAACTACTACAACTCATGAAGACAGAACTGCTCTTGAAGAGCGATGGTCTCTGATATATGAAAATAGTAAATCTTCCAAATTTTACTCTGAAATAAAAAATAATCTCAATTCTTTACAAAAATCTAATCTTGTTTTAGAGTACGGGTGCTCTATTGGTACTATGACTTCTTTTTTAGCAAAATCAAACAAGATGGTATTTGGTATTGATAGATCATTTACTGCTTTAAGAATTGCAAAAAAATCTTATAAACAAAATCTTGATTATGTTGTAGCTGATTTCTTATCTCCAATATTTGGAAAGTTGCAATTTGATCTTGTTCTTGCTCTGAATGTTTTAGAGCTTGTAGAACCTATGGAATTTTTAAAACATATTTCAAAACAAATCTCTAAAGGCTATTTTGTTATTAGTGATCCCTATGATTTTGACAGGGGGATAAATTCTGTGAAAAAACCTCTTGATGAAAAATTATTACGCATGAATTTACAGAATTTGGACTTTGAAATCACCTCTCACACTAAAACTCCTTCTTACATATCATGGAATTTGAAACTTAATTCACGTGCAACTTTGAATTATAATGTTGATTTAATTATTACCAAAAAATAGTTTTTAATTATTTATTAATCACATGTCTACTCTTGTATTCTTTGATTGTTCCTTTAGTTTTTTGAACCATGATTTAGTTTTTGCATTGATTTCATTAAGCAATTCATCCATCTCTTTTTGATAAAGTTCATTTGGATCAGTCATTTCAAACCCTCATTGTGATTTAGATTAATTATGTATTATTTTGAATCTATTTAGTAATTTGTCTAATTACACTAGAACATACAAGCATCAATTCAAATCATTATCTGATTGACTTTTCTTCTTAAAAACCAAAAAATTATTATTTATTTTTTCTCATGCTCTTCTTCTGAAATTGTATATGTTTGATTGCAACTTCCACATCCATTTTTTCTAGTACCAAACCAGATTAGTGCTAAGGGTATTAGAGCATAAAGTAATATGGCATTTGGGAATCCAAATAATGATTCATTTCCAGTAAAATATCCTGATATTATCACTGCAAACATGCCAAGTGCAATGATTCCTGAAATTTTGTTTAATTTGTCCTTTGTAGCCATTGACATTTTCACTTATTTTTAATATTTAATAAAACATCCAAATGAAATTGATTTTTATCCACATGAATTACATTCAAATTTCTTTTTAGATTGATGGGCTTTTTCCATATGTCGTAATGTTCTCTCTGAATCTGAAAATTTCATGTCACATTTTGGGCAAATATTGCCCACAATGATTTCTTTTTTGCGTGAAAATAGCCCCATATTTTTTTGTGAATTATTTACAATAAAACTCTTTTACTCAATTGAGATTTGTGACAATTCCGGTAATTTGAAAAAATAGAGCCTCAAATCAAATAGCAATTAATTTAAGAATCAAAAAGTACTATTTTTTTTATCATGGTAAATTATTTTATCAATAAAATAAAACGTGTTTCAAATAGACCTTCAAGCTGCGTGAATTGTAATGGCTTAGATCTTAAGGTTGACGCAGTTTTAGCTACCATTGGCCCGTCTGAGACAAATGCAGACTATGTGTTATCTATCTTGTGTCTTTCTTGTGAAACATTGATGATAATCACTACTCATTCAGAACTGGTTGTTGGAATTCATCATACAGTTGGAAATCAAGTAACCATGCGTAATTCTTGAATAGATAAAATTCCATAGTAAAGAACAACAATGAAATACTGAAATCATGTCTAATTGTACATGGCTGCAATTATTATTATTCCAATTCTTATCGTTGCAATAATTGGATTATCAAGCTATCTAGCTTATCGATTTTTAATTTATGATTTGTATTGTAAAAGATCTGTTAATCAATCCCTTAGAAAATACAATATCAAAAAAACCCCCTCTGAAATTATCAAGGAGTATTATGAAAATAAAGGGGAAAAAATATCACATCAGGAAATTCAAAACCTTGAAAAAAATTATAGACAAAATGAACCTGAACAATTTCTTGCAATGTATGATGCAATAAGAGATTATAACAAAAACAAAGATAACGACTAAGTTTTTTAAATATCTAAGGTTTTACTGGGATTGAAATGAATGGAGTGCCACCTTCACCTACTACTAGAGGTAATTTACCATCCCAAGCTTGTGTTTTTAGCCAATCAAGATAATTTGGATTCTCAGCTAATGCTCTATTGATAATACCAATTGCTTCTGCTTCACCTTTGGCTTCTGCAATGTTTGCATTTGCCAAACCTACTGCATTTGCCTCTGCTTGTCTTGCTTCAACTTCAATTCTTTTCAAGTCGTTTTCTGCTCTAAGTGCATTTTGTTCTGCTTCTACTTTAGATTCAATTGCAGATGCAAATAATGCGGAGAATTCAAAGTCTGTAATTGAGATTACTTCTGTTACAACATTAAATTGATTTAGTCTCTCTCTAATGGAAAACTCGATATCTTGTTTGACTAGAGGTCTTTTTGTAATTAATTCTTCAGCATTATAATTTGCAGTTACTTGTTTGACAGTTTCTTCTATAGCTGGCTGAATTACTCTATTCTCATAATCAAGTCCTAAATTTTTGTATAAATGGTGTACTTTTTCTTTATCTGGATAATAATTGACGGTAACAGTTGTTTCTACTGTTTGCAAATCTCTTGATGCACTTCTAGCTTCACTTGCATACTTTAGAGTTCGAACTTCGATATTTACTACTTCATCTTGGAAAGGAATAACAAAGTGAATTCCTTCTTCAAGCGGTGGTTTTGTAAGATCAACTGCACTCCAGTGTAATAGTACTCCTCTATGACCTGATTCAACTATTTTTACCGAAGATGATGCTACTACACCAATTATAATGAGAAGGAAAATTGCAACTAAAACTACTTTTGCTCCATTCATGTTGACATTCACTTTAGGAGATTGATATTTTGACACTATGTTTAGACCTCATCTATCTACTATATACCAATCTACTCCCTATTTCCGGTGCTTTTTCTACTCTCAACAAATTTATGCCATCTATGTATGCATGAATTAATGGCCGAGCCAAACTTTTCTTGGATTTACATTATTATTTTCTTGGCAATTCCACTAGCTAGAATAATTCCAAGGCTTTTAGCAAAAAAAGGCATAGGAAAGAGTTTCTTTAAGCCACAACAACCAAAACCATTTGAACCTAGTTTTGTTAAACCTGCTCAAGACCGTCAATCAGAGCCTTTAGAGCATACGATGGATTCCTCAAAACCTCAATCAAAAAATGATCTTGTTTTAGGAGCACTAAACAGAGGTTCAAAATCTTTTGAAAGTATCCAAAAAAATACTGGATTAGATAGTCAAGATCTTGATACTATTTTAGAAGATTTGGAAAAAAATGGATTGCTAAAAGTAGTTCAAAAACAAGGTATGTTTGGTCCAAAAACTGAACTATATCCAACTGATAAGGGATTCAAGGAATACTATTCTTAGATATCTACATAGGACTAATTCTAAAAAAATTAATTTGTTGGATTCATTGCAGCCGCTCTGTCTTTGACTTTTTGATCCACTAGAGCATTGATATACTGACCTGGTTTGGCATTACATTCGCCTATGTTGACTGAATAACCATCCATAGTTTCAGCAATACATCCTGATTCTGTAATTGCTATCACCTTGACAATCTCTATGTTTGTTTCAGGTGCAGTATAGAACATCAAATATGCAAAAAGCAAGCCTGCTCCTAGAGCAATTACTCCGCCTATAATGAATGTGGAATTATTACTTGATTTTTTATTGGATGATTGATCTACTGCCATATTTTATTCTCTCACATTCTAAATAAAAACAACATACTTGTTTCTCAACAATGGTTTAGACCTTTATGGATTCAATTATACAGATTTTTTTTAGCAAGACATATGACTGTCAACATTAATCTACTATGACATTCAAATTGTAGTATGGCAAGTTATACTGCACAAGTGAATACAATACACAAAAAATTCACTAATGCGTTAAAAAAGGCAAAAACAAAACAGACAATCAACAAGGCATACAGTGCTCACAAAAAAGATCATGAGAGTTTACTCAAAAAACATTTGGCTGAAGAAATGAGAGAAATAAAAAAAGCCAAAGCACAATTAGGCTAGTTGAAAATATTTTTTTCTTTTATTTTTTTATATTAATTTTTATCCCAAAAACAATTCATATCTTATTAGGTTAAATTTCCAACATTCTGCAAGTGAATTCCAATAAAGGCAGACTTCCACTGAAGGGAGTGTGCAATTGTCTTATCACGAATTCACTATGCCATAATGGTGATTCAAATTATTAAGGCAAATCCTAGTTGACATTATTCAGAATATAATCAACCGGTTGTGTTGTTCTTAATTTTGAACAATTTTCATCTGCCTAAATAACTACTTTGCATCTAATATCTTCATGAATCAAATCACAATAGAAGCACAAAATCAAAGTCCACAATCTGGAATGGTTGGAAATGAGTCCAAAAAACCTTTCTCAACTAGTGTTCTTGCTATGGATTTGATTGGTTTAACATGGATCTTCAAAAAAGATGAAGAACTGCTTGAGGAACTCAAGTAATTATACTTAATCAACTAGGAGGAGGTGCGATATATGAGTAAAATAGAAAACACAAGTAATCACAAAGATGTCTATTCTATATGGAAAGATGGTATGGATAATTTCTATTCAACAATAGAAAAATCAATCCCACAATTCCATCAAGCAGCTACTAATCTGTTTCAAGAATATACTAAAGCATTGAATAATGTATCATCATCAATTGTTGATATACATAGAGAATTTGCAACAAAGGCTGGAATAAAATCCAATCTTCCAGAAGCATCAATCAATATGATATATGATTCAGCAGAAAAGATTAACAAATCATTGGATGTTCAAACTAAGATGTCAATTGCATCAATTGATGCAACACAACAAAACATCAAGACATGGAATGAAAATTCAACTGCTTTTGTTAATATCAACAAAAGTATAGCTGACTCTTTGATTTCCCCATTTAATCCAAAAATATAATGGAGGCTTTTTCTCCATTTTTTTATTTCTTTTGTATTAAAATTATTTAATTTCACAATAGGGGATTACAAAAGAAAAAGAAAAAAATTATTGTTTAAAGTCTTGGAATGATTCGTGATTTTGTAGTTATTCCTATGATGCTGATTATAGATACTACGAGTATCATCATTGCAACAGTTCCAAATTCAGGCACCACCTGTTTTTTTGCAATTTCACCAAATACTTCTTGATATTGTCCATCATGTCCAAACCCAATCGCATTAACAGTAATTGTGACAGGTGAAGCATCAGATGCATCAATTGTCAAAGATTTTGTTGTATGGGTGTTAGTCATAGGGCCTGCATGTACATGTCCTTCTTCATTTAACAATACTATTGTTCCATGTATTGCTTGTATGTTGTAGGTAATGTGCTCTGCAGGATTATCATTCAAATCTGTAATTGTAACATCTATAGTCATTACCTCATTTGCTAATCCATCACTAGATTCAATATTTGCAACAAGGTTATCGATTTTGGCATTTGATTCAACAGTTGAGCCTATTGTAATAGTGCCCAATTCTTTTTCAGTACCTCCACCAACAGTTACAAACACTTGTCCTAACATCCAAGGATGAACCGTACAAAAGTAATCGTATTTTCCAAGTGTGTCAAACGTATGTGAGAATGTAGTACCTGCCATGAATATACTGCTATCGAAGATTCCATCAGGAGATCCTGGCATTCCACTTGTTACAGTGTGTGCTGCAGAGTCATCATTGCTCCATACAACCTCATCACGAGGATTAACTGTAATCACATATGGAATAAAACATTCGTTTGTTTCTTCACATCCAGTAGTGGAAGATCCTTGTGGTAGGCTAACTGAAACTTGTTCGGCAAATACAAACGATGTTGTAGTCATAATGAATCCAATTAGGATCATTGAAGTTAGTATTAGTTTTTGATTATTAGTCATTAGATTAAAGATTGAAGATTGCAGTAAAAACCTTGTCGGAGTTTTTAGACTATTTTTGATGTTGTGTATTGTATGATTAGTTTGAAACTTTTCAAAAACTGCCTAGTTCTGCATAGTTATGTCTCTGATTGGGTTTCAAACTACATATTTTTCAAAAATAGCATAGTTTGGCATAGTTTTGAACCTGTAATGTGGGATCTTGTACTTGATGTTATAGAATAATGTGTGCCGGGGGCGAGTTTCGAACTCGCGACCTCCAGATTATGAGTATTGCCTTAGTTGGAGAACCGTTAGAGTTTACCAATTGAACTGGCACTCTAACCAGGCTGAGCTACCCCGGCATAATATTAGGTCAAAAATTTGGGAAATTAAATGATTCTAATTTTACTTTATATCCTTCCAGAGGACATTTTCATTTTTGACCCATAGGAATTTCTTTTGTAAAGCAGAAGTGTAGAGTTTTTCCCATTCGGCCCCAACTTCATCTGTCCATGCTTTGAAGACTCTAGGATCAATGTAATTTCTTAAAGATGTTCCAATGTTGTAATCTTTGGTTTTTTCAGACAAATCAATCTGTAATCCTAATTTTTCTAATCTTTCTTTGTGCTTTGATTTTTGCTTTTTGATTTGTTCATTTAATGTCTTAATTCTTTTAGTTTTACTTTTCTTTTGAGTATCAGTTTTGGGAGCACTTGATTCTACTTTTTTGAGTGTTTCTTGGGTTTTCTTCCATGCTTGATCTTTTTCTGCCTTTTTCAAAGTGTCTCGTTTCTTTTGTAGAGATTGCTCAAATGTTTTTGGAATTGTTCTCTTGTGGTTACACATCATGGCAGCTTCGAGATTTGCCAATTTTGCATGGTATAGTTTCTCAGTAGCTGATTTTCCTTTCATGTTATCATGTTCTACGAGATAGTTCTTGACTACATTTGTAGCAAGATATGTTCTGAATACTTTGGCTGTTAGACCTTTCACTATACTGGAATAATACACATTGACATGTCTTGATGTAATGTCATCAAAAATCTCATCTTTTGGTTTTTTCTTTTCTACCAGTTTTTTTAGATTTTCATGAAATTGTTTATCGTGACCTTCTGCTACTACTGTTTCTTGCCATCTTACACTGTCTTTACCTAGAAAATCAAACTCTATAGAATTTGCAGTAATTTTGATATGTTCTTTTCTTAGGGTTGTAGCGCCTACTGTGTCTGCCTCATCAGGATCTTTTTCGTCTCCTACCCTCATTGCAGTTCTATAAATCAAATAACACGCAGTAGCAATTCTGCTGATTTTTGGATCCTTACTTTTCATGTCTTTAACAATTCTGTCTTTTATCTTCTCAATTTCATTTGCAAGTTTTACTGCTTTTTCATATTTTTCTTTGTCTCGACCTTGTTTTAATCCCGCAGTATCTGCTAACCAAACATATTTTCTTTTTTGTGTTAGAAAATCCATCCAACTAGCTAACCACATGGAATCTTTATCATGAATAATCTTCCCCCATTTTCCTTCAGGTACTTTGGCTTCTTTTCCAAGATTTAGTGTAACATCTTTTGCAGTAACTGGTGGTTTCCATTTTCCTCGGAGTGGATGTTCTCCACGTCCAATGAAAATACCTGGTGGTTCTGCCATGTAATTTCCAACTTCAACTTTTTCTCCATCCATGATGGCGACTCCGTATTTTTCTTTTAATTTCTCTCGTAATTCTTTTCGTTTTAAAGCAAGAGATTTTTTATCCTCCTTACTCATCATTTCTTTGAGGTCTTTTTCTTTGTCAACTATTTTGTAAGCGTTTGAAAAATCAATATCTTCATATGATATTTTTTTAAATTTTGAATCTAATGTTTTTGCAAAATCTGCAGTAAAGTTTTTCTGAAATACTTTATCTTGTGCATATGGAGTGTCTTTCTTTTTGGCCCACTGATACACCATTTCTTCTTGGGTTAAATTGAGATTTACAGTCTCCCCTTTGATCTTTATCTTAATTCCTTGAGCCTCATATGCAGGAGGAAACAAGATTCCATTGTGTTGTAGTGTTTTCCATTTCATTTCATTTCACCTTAAAATTGCGGACTTTGATGAATTTCTATACTATCTGTATATCAATTTAGCGTAGAAGTACGATGTTAGTTAAGGAAAGAGCTCTTTACTCATGTATTTCTCAAATTCTAGGTCTGTTTTCATCTTTTTTGCCTCCATAAACATGGCTGCGTCTGTACCTACCACATATCGTGGTAACATTTCATCATCGTGTATTGCCTTCATTACTACATCTGCAACTTGTGAAGGGGCAGTTCCCATTTCTACCATCATTTTGAGACCAGCTAAAATGTTATCAGTTAAGGTTTTGTATTTTGGATCAATTTTTGATTCTGGAACTTTCATTGAATTAAAAAAGTTAGTTTTGATAACTCCGGGTTCAATCATTGTAGTTTTAATTCCAAATTGACCTAACTCATATCTCAAACATTCTCCTAATCCTTCCAATGCAAATTTTGAACTGATATAAGCTGGGGAACCTGGTAATCCCATTCTTCCTACAACTGAACTAATGTTGATAATGTTTCCTGAGTTTTGTTTTCTCATTATTGGGGCAACCTCTTGAATAATTCTTACAATGCTGAAAAAATTTGTCTCAAATTGTTTTCTAAAATCATCTATTGTTAGATCTTCGGTACATCCAAACTGACCATATCCTGCATTGTTAACTAATACATCCAATCTTCCTCCTTCTGCAACAACTTTTTTGATTGCAGAAACAATTGATTGTTCGCTATCTACATCTAGTTCAATTACTTTTATTGGAAGATTTTCTTTTTTTGCAGCATGTTCTAATTCTACTGCTTTTTCAAGATTCCTCATACTTGCAAATGTGTAATATCCATCTCTTGCTAAAGATAATGTTGTTTCTAATCCAATTCCTGATGAACTACCTGTAACGAGAGCTACTTTTTCCATATTGATTCTAAATTCTTGTTATATTTATCCCATTTTGATTAATCATACTAGGGGTTTGTCACCTTCAGTAGGATCTATCAACTCCGTTTCTTCACCATCGTTGATTCTTTTAAGAATCTCTAGTGCAGAATATTTGTGGAGATATTCATTGTTATTTCCACATCTATATGAGAAAGTACATCTTGGACATCCTGATTCATTTTTGCAAGGGCATTCTTTTACGATAAACATACTTCTTTCAAGTGCCTTTTCAAATCTGTCATAGAGGGCTTTACTTGCTCCGCTGCCTCCAATGGCCCCATCATAGATGAAAATCAAGCCTGAAGTCCCTAATGATATACCTCCTAAATCTTGAGATACTCCTCCAGTAATCATATTGCTACCCTCAATTACTACATGTTCTGTTGCATGATATCCACTAGCTTCTGTATATTCCTGATCTTCAGATTCTTCAATTACTTTGAGTGGCCTTGGTGCATGAAATACAATTCCTTTAGTTACAAAATCATACTCTAATGGTGTGTCTAGTTGTACTTTTTCCCCCTGAGTTATTTCTTGTCCTAATTCGATATTGACATATCCATACACCTTTTTTTCAATATGCAATTTACAAAATGCTACTTCCATTCCATTTACTTTTCTTCTTTCATAAACTGTTTCAATTGTGGGCCATTCTTCTGTTAATGATTTTGTATAGTATGGATAATCTCTTGGAATTCTTTCTAGTTTTGCATAGTTTTTTTCTGGATAATCAAATTCCTTTACCTTGTATCTAATACCTGCTAGAAAATAAATTGCATCTTTGTGTAGTTCTTCTAGTGCAATTGGTAAAACTCTGTCTCCTACTTTTTTTCCATCTAGGAAAATATCAATTGAATTACCAATTCCTCTGATACTATATTCACTTAACATAGAATTGATTTTATCAAAATTTGGAATAATTCTATTGTTAAATTCTTTTAAATTTTCATTAATTATGTGCTGTTCTATCACTCCTTGATGTTCCTTTAATTCGTGTTTTGAAATGGGTCTATCACATGCCATTGCTAAAATCTGAAATTCTTCAACAAAGGGATTTTTGGGATCGATGTATGTTTTTTCAATATCTTCAAAATAATCATCAGGATGATTTTTGTAATACTGTGAGATTGGATCATTTCCTAATGCCAAAAATGCATATCCTCTTTGACCTTTTCTAGCAGCTCTTCCTATTCTCTGAATTAATCTATTTACTGGAATAGTTGATGATATCACACAATCCACATTTCCCACATCTATGCCTAATTCGAGCGTGGGAGTGCATGAAATTGCTTGTAGTTGGTCTTCTTTGAATTGTCTTTCAACTGATGTTCTATAATTTGCCATTAATCCAGCTCTGTGAACTTTGATGTTCACTTTTTGTTTTTTTGCTTGGATTGCTAAAAGTTCTGAGTTTAGATGTGAATTATTAAAAACCATTGTCTTATGATTTTTTTGAGTTAGTTTCTTTGTTAACTCAACCATTAGTGCTCTCTGTGTTCGAAGTGAAGGGAAAAGCATCACAAAATCGGTTTTTCCTTTTTTACCTGAACCTTGAATTTTTTGCATTTTTTCACCAAATAATTTTTGACAAAATTCTTTTGCATCATCAAGAGTTGCTGATGCTGCTACAAATTGTAATTTATTGGTACAAATTCTCTTTAGTCTTTTTATGATATAGTGAACATTTGTTCCGAAAATTCCTGAATAAACATGGGCCTCATCAGTAATGAGAATCCTAGTAGATGATAACAATGAGGAAAATTTTGTTTGATGCCACATATGATAATGCAGTACATCAAAATTTGTAATTAAAATTTGAGGAGGATGATCAATTATTTCTCTTCGCTCTTCCTGTTTTGTATCTCCATCAAAAACTTTGACGTCCACTCCTATTCTCTCTGCAAATTTTTGAATTTTTGGATATTGATCTCGTGCTAATGCTTTTGTAGGATATACAAAAATTGCAAAAACATTCTCCTCTACAGATTCTTTTTTAATTCTTTGAATCACTGGAATCAAAAATGCTTCTGTTTTTCCAGATGCTGTAGGTGCTTCAATGATCACATTTTCTCCAAATGTAATTTCTTTGATGGCCTCTTCTTGAAATTTGTAAAATTGATTAATTTTTAGCTCCTTGAGATGCTCAGTTATTGATTCATCTAGTCCTAATTCTTCTACTTTACAGCCCATTTTAGGCTCAGGATTACTCAAAACCTTGTATTCTGAAATATAGTCTTTTTTTGAAAATAGGATTTCTTCAGTAATTTTATCTGGATTGTTTTTCCCTATCATTTCTTTAATCTCATCTTCTCCTCTCACAATTCCTTCATCTTTGAGGCCTCCAGATAACCCTCCCTCAGTTACTAGTCCTTTGTCAAATCTTGAAAGAAATTCTAGAAAGACTTCATCAGCATTTTTTGAAAATTCTAGCAGATCTTCTAATCCACATTTTTCACAAGAAACATGCATTTTTTTGTTGAATGTTTTTTGAATTCCAATTTTTGATTTACATTTAGGACAGGAGAATTTCAAGATCTACTTGATAAGTAATCGTTGATGATTTATTGTTTGATAGGTGTTATGGCCCACGACATTATTAAGCTAGAAGAGAGTCTTGAATTTAAAAATGAAAAAAATAGAAATTAACAAAATTTACAATCAAAACTGTATTGAAGGGATGAAATTAATCCCTAAAAATAAAATTGATCTTGTTATTACTGATCCACCATTTGCAATAAATTTTAAGGCTAAAAAGGCAAATTATAACAGAACTTCTTCTAGGGTATTATCTGGATACAATGAAATCAAACCTGAGGATTATTATGATTTTACATTTGCATGGATGAGTGAAGTTTTTAGAATTTTGAAGGATTCTGGCAGTATGTATATTTTTTCAGGTTGGAATAACCTCAAAGACATCTTATGTGCAATAGATGATGTTGGATTTACAACAATAAATCATGTAATTTGGAAATATCAGTTTGGAGTAGTTACTAAAAGGAAATTTGTTACTTCTCATTATCATTGTCTTTATGTCTGCAAAGATGATAAGACACGAAAATTTTTCCCATTTTCTAGGTTCAAAAAAGATGAAAAAACAAAAGATGGTCGAAGTCTTCATTATAGAGACAAGGAAGATGTTTGGGACATCAAAAGAGAATATTGGACAGGCGATGAAAAAACCCCCACCAAACTGCCTTCTGAAATTATTGAAAAGTTATTAGAATATTCAAGTGAAAAAAATGACTTGATATTTGATCCATTTCTTGGTTCTGGTCAAGTTGCAGTAGTTAGCAAATCTCTTAAAAGAAAATTTCTTGGTTTTGAAATAGTTCCAGATTATTACAAATTTGCAAAAAAACGCCTAGATACTAATACCTATAGAATTAAAAAATCAAAATAAATTATTCCTTTTTTTCAGGTTTATCTGTTCTTTTTTGACCAATTTTTGATGCAATACTTTCTCTTATCTCATCATCTGTCTTACCCTCTGTTTTTACGCCAGCTGATTTTGCAATCATCTCTAACTTTTCTCGCTCTGTTTCAACAGGTCCTGAAATTTTGGGAACCTCATCTGTGATATCTTTCATTTGCTCCTGAATTTCATTTTTGGCTTTATTGTATTCGTTAACTGCTTTTCCCATTTTTCTAGCAGCCCCTGGCAATTTCCCTGTTCCTAAAATCAAAACTAATGCTACAAAAATAATTATCATCCATTCACTTCCACCTATATTTAGTGAATACTCAAACATGCTTTGATCTTTTTTAAATTGAAATTAAACGTAATGTTCAAAATTTATGCCTAAATTACCAATTTCATCATTGAATATCACTAATGAGAATTCACGTATTGATTTAAAGAAATTTAGAACTGATAATTTTTATGAAAAAAATAGAAGCAATAGTTCAACCCGCAGTAAAAGATGCAGTGATTTCTGCAATCAAAAAAGTTGGAGTTGGCGGTGTAACTACTCATCAAGTACAAGGTCAAGGTGCACAGGATCCTCCACTAGTTGGACAATATTTCAGTAGAGATATGATAATTTGTGTTGTAGAAGATCCTAAACTAGATGATGTGCTAAATGCAATTACAAATGTTGCATGTACTGGAACTAAAGGTGATGGCAAAGTCTTTGTCACAAATATTGATGATGCGCTAGATCTCTGTACTAAAAAACGTGGAACAATGGATATCTAGTTTGAGATTCTTTGTGGTTCTAGTTTCTTTCTAGCATTTATTGCAAATAATGTGACTCCTATTCCTATGATACAAAACACAACATACGGTGTCTCATCTCCAAATGATTGTGTAATGGGACCTCCAATAGTTGGACCTATGGCCCAACCCATACCAAAAACTGTTTCATATGCTCCAATAATTTTCCCTGAAATCTGTTTTCTAGTTTTACTCAAAATAATTTCCAATGTTAACGGGAAGAATATGCTAAATCCAAATCCCATTAGAACTAGGGCTATTCCAAAAGTGAATATTGAATCTGCAACAACTGATATGGCTAACCCCACTGATACTGCAATTGTTCCTGCAATCAAAGTTTGACTGGTTCTTCTTGCAAACTTTCCTGCCAATGCAAGAGATACGACACGTGAAATTCCAAAAACAAAATACAATAGTAAAATGTCTGATGCAGACATTCCATTATCATTGAGAAATGCTGGATAAATTGTTAGGATTATCCCAAAGGATGAAGTGCAGAAAATTAATAATACTATAACTTCAGGAAATCTCTTCATTTCTTTAATTGATGAAAATGAGAATTTTCCGTGATGTTTTTTTACCTTTTTTCTTGAGGCTAAAAGTGACGTAATTATCGCAGCAGCGAGAATAAATGCTGCAATTTGGAATAGCACCCTGTATGTGACATCCACACCTTCAAGTAATGCTGTGCCAAGTAATGGGCCTACCATGAACCCCATTACAAAAAACATTGTAAACCATGAGATATTTTTTACCCTGTTTTTTTCAGAACTTTCATTTGAAATGATTGCTTCACAAGGTGGCCAGAAAAACGCATGAGCTACCCCTGTCATAATTCTAAATCCCATAATTTCTGGAACTGATTGTGCAATGGATAGAAGATAAACCGATGCAGAATTAATTGCTGCACCTAAAGATAACAAGTATCCATTGTTTATTCTGTCAAGTAGAATTCCTACAAAAAGTGGAATGAACATGTAAGGAATAAAATTTGTTAATCCAATCAGACCAAGTTCTGAATATGTTGCACCAATGACATTTTTTGCAAATACTGGAAGAATTGGACCGTGTAATCCATACGAAATCCCGATGATTAATCCCGTAATGTTGACTAGTATCAGAACTCTATTCATTTGTATGCGGCAACCATTATTGCCCCGCCCATAAGATCTTTCTCAAATTCTACTCTTGAAAATTTTTCTAGAATTAATCCTTCTAGTTTTTTGTTTTGTGGCCATCTTTTGTATGTGCCATATAGTGTTCCAAACTTTAATCCCAGTCTTCCCCCTGCGGCAAATGCAAGAATTGGTAGAATGCATCTTAGATAAAATGAAACACCTGCTCTGAAAAATACTTCATCTGGTTTTCCCAAATCAACAATTACAAATCTGCCATTTTTTTTCAACACTCTGTGAATTTCAGAAATTGCAATTTTCAAATTAATTGCATCCCTTAGTGAATAGCCACATAACACTGCATCAAATTCTTCATCTTTGAATGGAATGTGCTCAAAAACTCCATTTGCCATGTCTGGAGGTTCTTCAAAAAATGTACCTGTATTTTTTAACATTGGTACAAGTGGATCATACAGTGTGATTGAAATTTTCCCATCAGTTAGTTTCATTGCTGTTTTTGACATGTTTCCAAAACCTGAACCTGCATCTAGAATTTTATTTCCTGGAAATACTCTGTTTGTGATTCCTCGAGTACGATGTTCTTTATCTTTCCCTAATGAAATGATTGAATTGACTTTGTCATAAATTGGAATAATTTCTCGAAGTACTTCCATCACTTCTCCCCAATAACTTCCTAAACCCATAATCTATCGTCTCAGTATACTAGTTTGAATAGGTTTCAAATCAAAGAGTTTACTCTGGAGCAAACTTTGATGCGTTTTGAGAATAATTTTGTAGATCAGAGTCTGAAACCTTCTCAAACATTTTAGATTCAGTTGTAATTTTTGCCATCTTTATGTTATTTACTCCGTCTTTTGCTTCTGCTTTTAGATTAATTGCTGCAATAGCTAATGATGCTGCATCTTCTAAACTCAAATCCTCTTTGTAATGTTTTTCCAAAAATGCATTTACGTCATCAGACCCTGCTCCAATTGCAACTGCTGAAAATTGGACATATGTTCCGCTAGGATCTGTTACATAGATTGATTCACCTTTTTGATCAATTCCTGCAATAATCATAGAAACACCATTTGGACGTACTCCTCCATATTGTGTGAATTGATGAGCTTGATCTGCTAAATGTTTTGCAACTGTTGCAACTTCAACAGATTCATCATATGTCATTCTATTTCCCTGTGAGAAAAATCGTGCTCCATCAACTTGGACTCTTGCATCTGGAATGTATCCTGCTGCTGCAACTCCTATGTGATAATCAACTTGAAATATTTTTTGAGTAACATTGCTAGTTTGTAAAGTTCGAGGTTTCTCTTCAACTGCCATAATTACACCTTGTTTGCTGCTAACACCAATAGCCAAAGTTCCTCTTTTTACTGTCTCAATGGCGTATTCGACTTGGTATATTCTACCGTCTGGTGAATACATTGTAGGTGTCATATCGTAACCACGTGATGCCATCATATCATCACGAGTTCATTCTGAGTCAATTTAAGGGTAATTGTCTTGCCTGAATATGGAGTAGATCTGGAAATAGGGTTTTAAGTAAAATTGACTAATTGAATTCAAGAATTATGGTCAACCAACTCCTAGAATTCAAAGAAATTATTAGATCAAAACAAGTTTCAACCACAAGAAAAACCGATAAACAAACAAGGAAACTTTTACTTTACTTATTCACAAGCACCAGAGGTGGTTTTACGCGACTACGGATAATTATTCATCTTCTAGAGAAACCATACAATACACACCAATTGGCAAAGGAACTAGACCTTGACTACAAAGCAGTTCAACACCATATCAAAGTCTTGGAAAAAAACAATATGGTTTCAAAGATTGGAGAAAAATATGGCGCTATCTTCCATCTGTCAAATTTTCTAGAAATTAACATTGGTGCACTCGATGAGGCAATTGACAAATTAGATAGAAAGATGAATCACATCAAAGTCTATCTCTGATAAATTTTTGAATTTGCGATCTAATATTTTGAACTAAACTTAATATAATATGCACCGTTTTCCAAATCATCTTGGTCAAAAATGATCCGTTTGCAAATGCAACTGGACAAGTTAATGATGCTTGTGATATTTTAGGAATTAAAGATAAAGGTATTAGAGAATATTTGGCAATGCCAAACAAAGTTTTGCGGGTTAAAATTCCCGTAAAAATGGATAATGGTAAAATTAGAATTTTTACAGGTTTTAGAAGTCAACACAATAATGACCGAGGCCCATACAAAGGTGGAATTCGTTACTTTAATCCTGAAGGTGGCGTTGAATACATGGAACGCGAAGTCATGGCACTTTCTTCTTGGATGACATGGAAATGTGCAATTGTTGATGTGCCACTTGGAGGAGGTAAAGGTGGAGTTTATGTTAATCCAAAAACTGAAAAAATTAGTGAAGGCGAATTAGAACGACTCACTAGAGGATTCGCATTTAAAATTAATGAAATCATTGGTCCTGGAAAAGATATTCCTGCACCTGATGTATACACTACAGGAAAAGAAATGACCCAAATCATGGATACCTTTAACAAATTAAATGGAAATATTTCTACTCCTGGCGTAATTACTGGAAAACCAATTTCAATGGGTGGTTCACTTGCAAGAAATGTTGCAACCGGATTGGGAGCAGCATATACAGTTAGAGAAGCTGCAAAGACATTGAAACTGAATTTGAAAGGTGCCAAAGTTGTTTTACAAGGATTTGGTAATGCATCAACATTTGCAGGAGAGTATCTTGAAAAAATGGGTGCAAAAATTATTGGTGTCAGTGATTCTAAAGGTTCAATCTTAATTCCTAAAGGTGCAAAAGTTAGTGCAATTTTAGCTCACAAAGCAAAGAAAGGTTCAGTCGTTGGATTCCCTGGCAGTAAAAAAGTTTCAACTGAAGAATTACTTACAACAAAATGTGATGTTCTAGTTCCAGGTGCACTAGAGAATCAAATCAATGCAAAGATTGCAAAAAATCTCAAATGTAAAATAATTGCAGAAGCTGCAAATGGTCCAACATTGCCTGAAGCAGATCCAATTATCTATCAAAAGAAAATTCTAGTAATTCCTGATATTTTGGCAAACTCTGGTGGTGTCTGTATTTCATATTTGGAGTGGGTTCAAAACAATATGGGGTACTATTGGACTTTTGATGAAGTTGCTAACAAAATGGAGGCAAACATTACAAAGGGATTCAAAGACGCATATGCACTTAGTAAAAAGCACAAAATAGATATGAGAAAAGCAACTATGGTTTTAGCTGTTGAAAGAGTACTAGAGGCATTTAACCAAAAAGGTATTTGGCCATAATCTTAGGCTAAATAAGATTCGTAACTTACTAGTTGTTCAATAAACATTATTTTTCCTTTTGTAATCATGCGTAATTTTCTTTTGAAAGTGAGATCTACTTTTGTCCTTCTTTGCAATAACTGAATTGTCTTTCCAGTTAATGTTCTACCTTTTTTATCTCTATCAAAGAGAATGATTAATCTTTCAAATTTTGCTACAGAATCTGTAAAATTTATCATGCCTGTAAATCTATGAAATTCTAACACTTTTCCAGTATAGCCAATTTTCCTTAGTGCATTAGAATCTCGTTTTCCTTCAACTATTACAACACCATTTTCTATGGTGTTTAATTGAAAAATAAATTCTTTCAATTCTAAAATTTCTTGTTCTGATACTAGCATACTCTTTGATTGATTATGACATATTAAAACAGAGCATATTTTTACTTGCAAATAATTTATTGAGTAATATGAAAACTGAATTGGAAATTGCAGAATATAGAAAAGTAATTGAAGAAAGACTAGTGAAAACTGAATCCATGGATGCCATGAAATACTATCAAGGAGTACTCAGAAGTCTTGAGTGGGTAGTTACAGGACTAGAAGTTTAAGAAAATGTCAGATGTACTCCTTGTACAAAATACAAGAATAGAAGGTTCAGGATATCTGGGTGAACTTTTACAAAAAGATGGATTTGAAATCACATCAATAAATGCAAAACATGAAAAGATACCTGACAAAAATTTCTCTCTAGTTGTAATTTTAGGTGCACCTGAAAGTGCAAATGATGATTTAGATTATCTAAAGGCTGAGCAACTTTTAATCAAAACTTCTGTAGAAAAAAACATTCCCGTACTTGGAATTTGTTTGGGTTCACAATTAATTGCAAAGACATTTGGTGCTAAAGTGTATAGTGGACCAAAAAAAGAAATTGGGTTTTACCATGATTTGAAAATTAGTAACGAATCTTCATTATTTTCTGGTTTCAAAAACCCATTTACTGTTTTTCATTGGCATGGGGATACATTTGATTTACCTAAAGGTTCAGTCCAATTAGCCTCATCAGAGCATTATTCTAATCAGGCATTTCAATACAAGAGTGCAGTTGGGTTGCAATTTCATTTGGAGGTAAATGAGGAGATGGTGAATTTGTGGCTTGATAATACTGAAACACAATTACAAAAAATACCCTACATCGATCCAAAAAAAATTCGCTCAGATATTATTGAAAATATTTCAATTGTAAAATCAAATATGAATAATTTTTACAATAATTTCAAATTATCATTTGACCTTTGACCAAAGTTTAATATAGTTAATTCTAATTCCATCGATCGAATGGTAACTGCTGTGAAGAAAATTTTTGAAGAAATTATTCAAACAGATCACAAAGTCATCACTGAAGAAACATCAAAATCTATTCTCAAAACTTATGGAGTTAAAGTACCGCCTTATGCACTTGCCACTTCTGCAGACGATGCTGTAAAACAAGCAAAAAAAATTGGATTTCCTCTTGTAATGAAAGTTGTATCTCCACAAATTTTACACAAAACTGATGTTGGTGGAGTTAAAGTTGGAATTGATAATGTCAATGATGTAAAAAAGACATTCAATGACATGTATGGTCGTCTTTCTAAAAAGAAAGGAGTTGAAGTTAAAGGAATTCTTTTGGAAAAAATGGTTCCAAAAGGTGTTGAGTTAATTGTAGGTATTCAGAATGATCCACAATTTGGTCCAATGATTATGGCTGGATTAGGTGGTGTAATGACCGAAGTCTTCAAAGATGTTGCATTTAGAATGCTACCCATTACTACATCAGATGCAAAATCTATGATAAATGAACTCAAAGGCTCTAAACTCCTCAAAGGTTTCAGAGGCAGTGCACCAATTGATCTTAACATGGTGGCAAAAATGTTGGTTCAAATTGGAAAATTAGGCGTAGAAAATGCAGATTACATTAACAGTATAGATTTCAATCCAGTAGTCGTTTATCCAAAATCACACTTTGTAGTTGATGCTAAAATTATTTTAAATAATAAACTAAGAAAGAATTCAATTTCAAAAGAAAAACCAGTCATTACCTCAATGGAGTCATTCTTTACTCCAAAGTCTGTTGCTCTAGTTGGTGCATCTGCAACACCTGGAAAAATTGGTAATTCTGTATTAGATGCACTTGGAAAACAAGATTACAAAGGTAAAGTATATCCAATTAACCCTAAACAAAAATCAATTCTTGGAATCAAATGTTATCCATCATTAGATGCAATAACTGAAAAGGTTGATCTAGTTGTTGTTTGTATTGATCTTTCCTTATGTGGACCAATCATGAAGACTTGCGCTAAGAAAGGAATCCATAATGTTGTAATTGTTTCAGGTGGTGGAAAAGAACTTGGTGGCGATAGAGCCGCTATGGAAGCTGAAGTGAAAGAATTATCTCTAAAACACAAAATTCGTGTAATCGGTCCTAACTGTATTGGAATGTTCAATGCTGCAAATAGACTTGATTGTGCATTCCAAGGACAAGAAAGAATGGTACGTTCAAAATTAGGTCCTGTTGCATTTTTCTCACAAAGTGGAACCATGGGAATTAGTATGTTAGAAAGTGCTGATTTGTTTGGATTATCCAAGATGATTAGCTTTGGTAATCGTTCTGATGTTGATGAAGCAGATATGATATGGTATGCTGCAAATGATCCTCAAACTAAAGTAATTGGACTATACGTTGAAGGATTTGGTGATGGCAGAAAATTCATCAATACTGCAAAACGTGTGATGAAAGAGAAAAAGAAACCTATCGTTATTTGGAAGAGTGGTAGAACTGCTGCAGGTGCAAAACAAGCTGCATCTCATACAGGTTCACTTGGAGGCTCAAATGCAATGATTATGGGTGCATTCAAGCAAGCAGGAATTATTTCAGTTGATAGTTATCAAGAACTAGTTGGAGTCTTAAAGGCACTAGCATGGCAACCTCCTGCAAAGGGCAATCGTGTTGCTATGACAAGTAATGGTGCTGGTCCGATGATTGGTGGAATTGATCAATTGGAACGACTGGGGCTTACAATAGGAAAATTATCTCCAAAAATTATGAAAAATATTAAGGATCATTTCCCACCTACTGTTCCTATTCATAATGGAAATCCAGCAGATGTTGGTGGTGGTGCAACTGCCGATGACTATAGATTTGTTATTCAACAATTCTTAGATGAACAAAATATTGACATTGCAATGCCATGGTTTGTCTTCCAAGATGATCCACTTGAAGAAACAATTGTTGGTTATCTAGCAGAACTCTCAAAGAAAAAGAAGAAACCAATTCTTGCTGGAGGTAATGGTGGTCCATATACTGAAAAGATGATAAAATTGATTGAGAAACATAATGTTCCAGTTTATCAAGACCTTAGAACTTGGGTTGCAGCAGCATCTGCATTGGCTCAATGGGGCAAAGTCCTCGGAAAATAGAGAACATTTAATTCCTATATCACTTCGCAAATTATTATGTCACTAGTTACCACATCTACTTCTGATGGCATTTGTACTGTCAAGATCAACAGACCTGACAAACTCAATGCTATGAATACTGATGTTGCAAAAGAACTAATCAAAACTTTTGAAGAACTAAACCAAAACGATAATGTCAAAGTTATCATTTTGACTGGTGAAGGAGAAAAGGCATTTTCTGCTGGTGCAGATATTGAATACATGTCTAAAATCTCTGCAGATGAATCAGTTGAATATGCAAAGACAGGTCAGCTTGTCACTGCAACTGTTGAATTAGTTAAACAACCAACTATTGCAGCAGTTAATGGTTTTGCTTTAGGTGGAGGTTGCGAACTTGCAATGTCTTGTGATATTAGAATAGCAGCAGATACTGCTAGACTAGGTCAACCAGAAGTAACAATAGGTGTACCTCCTGGATGGGGTGGTACTCAAAGATTAATGAGAATCGTGGGAATAGCAAAGGCAAAAGAACTTGTTTACACAGGTAAAATGGTCAAAGCAGAAGAGGCTAAAGAAATTGGTCTTGTAAATCAAGTAGTTCCTCTTGCATCATTACAAGAAGAAGCTTTGAAAATGGCCCAACAAATAGCTGGAAACTCTACAATGGGTGTTCAGATGTCTAAAGTTGCAATCAATAAAGGAAGAAATGCAGATCTTGATACTGGTCTTGCTCTAGAACTTCTTGCTTGGAGAAATTGCTTCACTCATCCTGACAGGGAAGAGCGAATGACTGCATTTGTTAACAAGTCAAAGAAATAGCTATTTCTAATTTCTTTCTTATTTTATTAATTCAAAAAAGCTAGATTTTTTCCAATTCTATTTCACTGTAACTATTCCTACTCTCCATGGATGAAATGAACAATAGTAATTGTATGCCCCTGCTTCATCAAATGTATATTCGAATCTTTCTCCGGTATTCAATGGTGGGCTGTTAAACATGTCACTTACTTTTCCAAATTCATCTTGACTTTGAATATTGTGTGGAACAGAGTCTTCATTTACCCAGATGACTTTGGTGTTTGTTTTAATTTCAAGATTTAGTGGTAAGTAAAATCCACTACCGGAGACATTAGAATTTCCATTAGGAATTACTATCATGGTTTCCGTCATTTCTGAAACCCCCATAGTATCTAGTATGATGACTCCAGTATCAATCAAAAATTTAATAGCATTAAGAAATTCTAATTCTGAAATATCTCCTTGACCATACCATAATGCATTATTTTTAACCCATTCTGGAACTGATTCTGCAGCTGCGTCATTGACTGTAAATGAAACTAAAAGAATTGAAAATACTATAGTTAGAATAGGTATTTTCATAGATCTGAACTTCATACTTTGAAATATTTTGTAGATAATTTATCATCTGAGTATACATTGTCTTGCAGTGCAGGCCATTATTTTCATAGATCAAACTAATCCTTGCATGAAAAACTGGTTCTAAATTAGATGTGATAAATTAGACTGATGAAAGAACAATTTAGTCAAGTATATTGCAGATCTCTGAAAATACTAGTTATTCTCTGATTTTGTAAATTACTAGTATGCCTGGGGGGAAAAGATTATTATAATTTGAATCACCTTTTGTCTTTATTATGGCAACTGAGCAAACACAAAAGATGGTCACAGTTACCGCAAAAGCAGCTGAAAAAATTCATGAATTCATGAAAGAAGAAGCAGAATCCCCTGAATATCTTAGAGTATATGTTCAAGGTGGAGGTTGTTCTGGTCTATCTTATGGAATGGGCTTTGAAAAAGCACCAGAAGAAGATGACATCGTCATGGAAGAAAATGGAGTAAAACTCCTAATTGACAGCTACAGCGTTGATCATTTGCAGGGTGCAAACGTAGACTATATTGAAAGCCTAATGGGCTCAGGATTCAAAATTAACAATCCAAATGTTACAAAATCCTGTTCATGTGGTTCTTCATTTAGCACTGAATAAACAACTACATTATTTTTCATTTTTAGATTATTCTATAGCGTTTGCTGTATGGATAAATTTTTGA
The DNA here is from genome assembly GCF_054095835.1 of Candidatus Nitrosopumilus sp. bin_7KS. Taxonomy (NCBI): domain Archaea; kingdom Thermoproteati; phylum Nitrososphaerota; class Nitrososphaeria; order Nitrosopumilales; family Nitrosopumilaceae; genus Nitrosopumilus; species Candidatus Nitrosopumilus sp. bin_7KS. The sequence continues at coordinate 208,045 of NZ_JBSWSO010000004.1, forward strand.
AAAATTTTATATTTTTTAGACTATTTTTTGCGATACCCTCATATATCGCAGGTAGAGACTCAAAATATGATAATAAAGGAGATGAATAGTTTATGCCTCAATCAGGAATTGTCAAATATCACGTTAAACTTTCCTATGAAGTCGATGGACTCGTTGAAAGAGCAGATATAATCGGAGCCATCTTTGGCCAAACAGAAGGACTGTTAGGCCCAGAGATGAATTTGAATGAACTGCAACGAGTTTCCAAAGTAGGCCGCATTGAAGTTAATGCAAAACCTACCTCTAACACCACTAATGGTGATGCATTAATTCCAATGAGTACTGACATTGATACTTGTGCATTAATTGCTGCTGGAATTGAAAGCATTGACAAAGTGGGTCCGTTTGATTGTAAATTTAGATTAGAAGCTATTGATGATGTGCGAGCTGCAAAGAAAGATGATATTGTAAGACGTGCAAAAGAGATCAAGCAAAAATGGGCAACTAAGACTGTTAGTGAAGGTGAAACTATGTTAAATGATGTTCACCAAGGTGATACTGGAAAACTATCGACATATGGACCATCAAAATTAACATGTAGTTCAGGTGTTTTCGATTCTAATTGGGTAATTCTAGTTGAAGGAAGAGCTGATGTAATCAATCTTCTAAGAGCAGGTTATGATAATGTACTTGCAATTGAAGGTGCAAAAATAGATGAATCAATCAAAGAACTATGTGGCAAGAAAGATACTGTTGTTGCATTTTTAGATGGTGATAGATCTGGCGGATTTATTCTTAAAGAACTCAAATCTGTTGTTACTTTAGATTATGAACTTCAAGCAGACACTGGTGTTGAAGTTGAAGAATTAACTCCAGCAAGAATTGATGAGATTTTAAGTCCAATTGCTACTGAGATTAGAGAAGGAAAACCTGCACCAGAGATAAAAAATGAAGATGATAAACCTGTTGCAGAAATGGCTGCCAAAGTATTTCCAAATCTCAATGAAACACTTGAAGCAGTAGCATTAGATGCAGATCAAAATGAAATTTTCAAAGTTCCAATCAGTGAAGTTGTAAGCAAACTATCTTCACAATCTGGAATCAAATATCTTCTATTGGATGGAATTATCACTCAGAGACTTTTAGAAGGTGCCAAAAATGCTGGTGTTGAATGTGTAATTGGACACAGAGTTGCAAAATTATCAAACTCTGATGGAATGACACTCAAAACATTCGGTGACTTGGGCATATCTTAGAATAGATGACTGATCTAAAAATTCAGCACATCCTAACTCTTTCATATTTACTTTCAAAAGGTGCCAAATACAACTATGTTTCAATCACAACTTCATCTCTAGGAAAAAATATCAAAAAATCACAACAGGCAGCCTCAAAACATCTTCTAGAATTAGAACAAAATCAATTCATTGAGAGGATAATTAGTGGACGAAATATCTCTGTAAAAATTACTTCAAAAGGATATTCTGAAATGGTAAAACTTTCAGCAATATTGCAAAAAAGTCTTGATTCTTCTCCATCTCATGTTGAACTAAAGGGAACTTTAGTTTCTGGAATGGGTGAAGGTGCATACTATATGGGATTAAAGGGATACACAAAACAATTCCAGTCTAAAATTGGGTATGTTCCATATCCTGGAACTCTTAATGTTAGATTGGATCAAAAAATTCATCAAGAAGCAATAAAGCAATTTGAAACTTTGAATGGTGTAAAAATTAAGAGCTTTTCAGATGGAAAGCGAACTTATGGTTGGGTGAAATGCTTTACTGCAAAATTAAACAATTCTACAAATTGTGAATTGATCATTCTTGAGCGTACACATCATGATGATTCTATAATAGAATTAATTTCAAAATCCTGTATACGAAAAACTGCAAAATTAAAAGATGGTTCGAAAGTTTCTATTAAAATCCCAATAAGTTCCTAAATTCCGTGAATAGATTCGCCATACTCTTTTTGAATTTTTGAACTAGAACTCTCAGGAATTGGGGATTGTAATCTTGCGACTTTTGCATCAAGTTCTATTTTTTTACATCCTTCAGTTATGAATTTCTCTTGATGGACTTGATCATATCCTAATGCAATAATTTGCGGTTTTACATGATTTACAGTTTTGAATATGTCATTTTCTTGTCCAATCAAACAAAGATCTACGATTGATAATGAATTTACTAATTCTTGTCTTTGTTCTTGTGCATGGAGTGGTCTTCTTTTCTTCATTTTAACTGCTGTATTGTCAGTTGCAACTACGACAACTAAAACATCGCCTAGTTCTTTTGCTGCATTTAATGTGTGAATATGTCCTGGATGAATAATATCAAAAACCCCTCCTGCTAAAACAACACAGAGTGAATTTCTTCCTTTTTCAGTAATTGATTTTCTATCTTCATTGACGAATTTATTTTTAATTAAATTATTAATTTCTAAATTAATCAAATCTTCAGAAAGCATGGTTTTTTTCTTGAGTATTTCAAATGCTTCTTTTCCCTCAATTTCACAGACATACATGATAGATAGTATGGTTTTTTGAGTTTGTTCCAATGTTTTTTCTATTTTTGACCCACTCTTTAATTCATTGCTGAAAATTACATCTTTGGATCAAGGCCTTTTGCCAATCTTAATGCATCCACAAGACCATCTGCATACCCTATACTCAATATTGCTACTTCATCTTGACCATCTTCTAGAAATTTTTCTGCATCCTTGACATACAATTCAGCATTTTCTAAAATTATTTGAAATTCTTTTTGATCTTTGTATAGCGGCCCTACTTCCTCTAATGCCTCTCTAACCATTGGAACATATTTTTTCATCATTTGGATGGATATCTTTTTTGTTTTTTCTGTATTGTCAAATGGTTCGTCAATGCATTGTCCAAATAATTTCAAAGCATCTGATTCAGTAAAATGTAATCTACCTGGAATAATTACAGTATGTGGGGGCTTGCCAAAGTCAATCTTCTTTAAACTTGATATTTTACCTGAAATAATTTTTTGATCTTTGAATCCTATCCTGGATGCTACAATTACATATGTTGATGAACTGATGACATTTCTTATTTGACCTTTTTCAGTTTCTAATAATCCATTTAATGCATCATTAGGATCTAGGAAAAAATCCTTGTCTTGATTGTATTCTAAGAGAAGAACTGTGTGATTACCTTCAATGATGTTTTTGTATATTACATAATATGGTGTTGTCAGTGATTTCATTTCACTCATTATTGTTGCAATTCTTCCCACTTTGTAAAAATGCAAACCGCACTCCCCTATCATTGAAGTTAGTGATGATGCTGCATGAATTGAATGAGTTTTAATTTTATCTTCCATTGCTCTTGTTCGTAGTTCTATGTGAGTTGTAGCGATGTAGGGATCTCCATATGCTAATAAGACCACTTTCTTTTTCTTTGCATTTTTTAAAATTTCACTACCATCTTCAACTAACCATCTTTTTGCAAGTTTGAATTCTCCCTTTGTTGCATTTTTGATTTTTGTTAAATCTGATTTTCCTATTGGGCTGGTGAATTGTTCTAAATATACAATATCTGCTTTTGATAATACATCTAATGCCTCACTAGGGATCGATTTGAATCCAGAAATCCCTAAACCGATAAACCACAGCATTATTGATTTTTTTTGTCGTGAAGTCTTTTTAAATGCTGTAGTGTTTTCTTGAGAATTTCTATTCCTCTAAGATATTCATCAACTGAAACTTTCTCGTCAATTGTGTGGGCTTCATGGGGATCTCCAGGTCCATAAGTTACAACTGGAATTCCCCATTGATTTCCAAGTACATTCATGTCTCCTGTACCTGTTTTTCTAATCAAAGTAGGTCGTGAATGTTCAGTTTCCATTATGCCTAGAGTGAATGCTCTAACTAGCGGTGAATTATGTGGTGCTTCAAATGGTTCAGTTTCATCTAAAATTGAATAAAATGCTTCTACTTCTCTTTCTTGAGATATTTCTTTTACAAGTGTTGAAATTTTCTGTTCAATTGTTTTACAATTCATATCTACTGGAATTCTGATATCAAAAGTTGTTTCACAATCTTTTGGAGTTACATTGTGACTTGTTCCCCCCTTTACTTCAGTCATCGTAGCAGTAAGTAACATTCCTTTTGTTTTACCTTCTTGGTTTGCTTCTAGTTTTTCTTTTAACTCTCTTGCAAATATCATGGATTCTAAAATTGCATTCTTTGATAGCCAAGGTGCGCTTGCATGAGAACTATCTTCTACGCTAATTTTGAGATTTATTGCCAATCTTCCCTTGTATGCAATTGTTACTTTTTTAATTCCACTTGGCTCCCCAAAAACAGCATAATCAATACCCATTTTTTTCTTGACTAGATTTTTAATTCCTGTTGCATTTCCTTCTTCATCAACTGCTCCGACAAAAATTATTGTTCCGTTATTATTTTGAATTGAAGCTGCCGCAAATAACATTGCCATCAATGGTGCTTTTGCATCAGATGCTCCTCTACCATAAAGTGAATCTCCTTCTTTTCGAACTTTGACCTTTCCTGGTACTACATCCATATGTCCACATAACATAATTTTTGGAGAACCAGAACCTTTCTTTGCAATTACATTGCCTACTTCATCTATCTGGATATCTTCAAATCCTAAATCATCACACTTATCTGCTAAAAATTCAGCCATTGGTTTTTCACTTAGCGATGGAGTGTACAATCTTAGTGCTTTCTCTAGCATCTTAACTGCAAACCTTGGTGTTACTGTAAAATGAGTGTCCAATTCTTACTTTTCTATCTTCAGTGCATAGTCTAGCATTAAGGAGGGAATATCTACATCACACACTCTAACTGTGTTTTTGTATTCTGTTGTATTGTTTACTTCATGTACAACTAGTCCTTTCTCATTGCTTTCCATCAAATCTACACCTACGATATCTCCTTCAACTGCATGTTTTGCTTTAATGCACATCTCTTCCATTTCTTGTGTTACTTTACATGGCTCTGCTACTCCACCTAATGCCATGTTTGTTTTCCAATGCTTGGATGATCTGTAGATTGCTGCAACTATTTTATCTCCTACCATTATTGCTCTAATGTCCCTTGGTGGTCTTTGTACAAATTCTTCTAAATAATGAACTTGATAAATTGGATACATGTTCTCTCTGCTTTCAATAATTCCTTCAGCTGCATCTCTATCATTTAATTTTGAGATTAATCTTCCCCAACTACCAACTGTTGGTTTGATTACTCTTGGGTATCCTTGTGAATCTAATGCTTCAAGTGCTGCATCTTTTGAAAAAGCTACAGTTGCATCAGGTGTTGGAACTCCAAATTTTTTTAATAACATATGTGTAAATAATTTATTTCCTGCATACACTCCAGTGTTTAGACAATTAATCACTTTGACACCTAACCCTTCAAGAGCTGCTGTTGAATGTAAATTTCTGTAATAGCTTACACATCTCTGAATAACTACACCATAATCTTCTGGTTTTTTTTCTAAATTTATTGCTAATTTTTTACAATCAACCATCTGGATGTTGATGTTCTTTTTTTTACCTGCTTCTAGTAGAGCTTTTTCTTCCCAACGGATGGTATCGTAAAGAATGGTAACGTCAGGATTCACTGCCCCCAATCCTCGCCAACCGTTTGGGCCGGCTTTAGATCGAAACCGCTTGAACCTTTAGATAATTCAAAACTTGCGCCACATTCCGGACATGTTACGATTTCTCCTTCAAGTGCATCACTTGGGATGGAAATATCTGCATCACATTCTTCACATTTTGACATATTTTCTCTTCATTACTCCTCTTTATTTATCATTAATTATCTTTTTTTCAAGTCTGTCTTCTAAAGGGATCTCTATGAGATCACCCATTCTTAGACCCTTTAGTCCTGCAGCAACAGCCTTTGCACCTTCATCATCTTTTTCCAATCCTAAAAGAGACATCAAATAAGCAGCACCTGTTTTTCCAGCTAGTTCTCCAAACACTATTCTTCGTCTATTTCCTACTGCTCTAGGAGGAATTGGCTCGTAGGCTGCAGGATTTCGAAGAATTGCTGCAAGGTGGGTACCTGCTTTGTGTTTGTAAGCTGATGAACCTACTATTGGCTTGGAATCATATGGTTTGATTGATGTGTATTCTTCAATCAATCTGGATAAATCAAGTAACATGTCTAACCTGAAATCATTTGGTGATTTGTAGAGATACGTTAATGCTACTGCAACTTCTGCAAGGGGAGGAATACCTGTTCTTTCTCCAATCCCATCAATTGTAGTGTGAATTTGATCAACTCCTGCATCACATGCTGAAAATGCATTTGCAACTGCAAAACCAATATCATTATGAACATGTGCATCTAATGGAACATCTACTACTTCTCTCACCTTTTTAACAAAATTATACATTCCAATTGGACGTAAAATCCCTACAGTATCTGGCAAACTAATTCTATCCACTCCTACTTCTTCAATTGCTTTGCATACTTTTAGTAAGAATTCTGGCTCTGCTCTACTTCCATCCTCAACTGTAAATCTAATTTTAAGTCCATGAGATTTTGCATATTCTACAGTTCCTACTGCTCTTTCAAGTGCTTCTTCTCTTGTAATTCTTAATTTATCTTTTAGATGAATATCTGAAATTCCTAAATATGCTGCACACCATTTTGCATCACAATCTAATGAAATATCTATGTCGGATTTGAGTGCACGTCCGTGAGAAACAATATCTGCTTTTAATCCTTGTTTGATGATTGTTTTAGTAGCTTCTTTATGATCATTTGATACTACTGGGGAAATTTCAATTTGATCAACACCAAAATAATCTAGCATCCATGCAATCTGAATTCTTTGTTTATTTGTAAATGAAACACCTGGATGTTGTTCACCTTCTCTTAGGGTGCTATCCAAAATTCTAATTTTCTTTGGATTTTTTTCATATGCGTTGTATATGTTTGCATAGTGATTCGGATCTTTCATTACTGATATCGTTGGCATAAATTGATGATATAAACATATTCGTACTAACTTCGTTGATAAAAAGCAAAAATGATCCTAAATTAGTTTTGAAATTAAATTTTGAAACGAAAGTCGTTATTAGATAATTTTTCTTAAAATGATAACTGTGTTAGTATCTACCACCCCTGAAATTTTTCTTAGTGCATCTATGGTGGTATTAATTTCTGCAATGTTTGTTGCACTCATTATTGTTGTAATGTCATATTGACCTGTAATTTCATAAACTGTTTTTACGCCTTCAAGCTTTGCAAGTTTTAGTGATACTTTGGATGTGTCTGTTGCAGAATCTACTGAAACTAAAACAATTGCACTAGTTGAATTCTCTTCCCCAAGTTCCAAAGTAAATTTCTTAATTGTTCCACTGTCTACTAGATTCTTTACACGTCTTCTGACTGCTGATTCTGAAAGTTTTAGTTTTTTCCCAATGTCTACAAATGATTCTCTGGAATCTTCTTTCAAATACCCTATAATTTTTTCGTCTACTTTATCCTTGTACATTTCTTTTTTCTTCCTCTTCTGTTAGTACTGAATCAAGAGCATGTAAAACTTTTGTTACGTCATCTTCTGATATTACTAATGGAGGAAGTATTCTGAGTATGTTTCTTCCAGAATAGAGCATTAAAACTCCTTTTTTGATTAATCCCATTAAGATATCTTTAACCTCAAATTTCATCTCAATTCCTATCATGAGTCCTTTACCTCTAACCTCTCTAATCATAGAATGTTTTTCTTTTAATTTTTCTAAACCTTCTCTGAATAGTTTTCCCATCTTCTCTGAATTCTCAATTAAACCGTCTTCTGTAATTGCTTTAAGAGCTGCAGTTCCTGCTGCGCAAGATATTGGATTGCCCCCAAACGTTGATGAATGCTCGCCTTTACTAATTGAAGCTAAAATATCTGGTCTTACAAGAGTTGCACCCATTGGGACTCCTCCTGCGATTCCTTTTGCAAGACATAGAATATCTGGTGCAGTATTCCAATGATCACAAGCCCATAATCGTCCGGTTCTACCTAATCCAGCTTGTATTTCGTCAAAAATTAACACAATTCCTTTTTCATCACAAAGTTTTCTAACTTCTTGCAAAAATCCTTCAGGTGCAACAATAATTCCACTTTCACCTTGAATAGGTTCTAAAATTACAAATGCAGTATCTTCATCAATTTCTGAACGTAGTGATTCTATGTCTCCATATGTTGCAAAAGAAACTTTCTCTACTAATGGTGCAAATGGTTTTCTATATTTTGGATTAAATGTTAATGATAATGCACCAAATGATTTTCCATGGTATGATCCTTTCATTGCAACCATTCCTTTTTTCCCTGTAAACTTTCTTGCAAATTTCATTGCAGCTTCGATAGCTTCAGCACCACTGTTGTTTAGATGAACTTGTGTCAAGCCTTTTGGTGCTAAGCCGATAAGGGTTTTCAAAAATTCTTCTCTAGTTTTATTGTATAGAGAACTATGGACTGTAATTATTTTATCAATTTGCTCTCTGATTGCATCATTCACTCTTTGATTTTTATGACCTACTAGTGCTACTCCGTATCCGCCCATACAATCGATGTATTCTTTTCCATCTACATCCCATACATGTGCTCCTACACCTTTTTCAATTGTTACTGGAAATCTCTGATATAGATTTCCCATAAATTGGTCTTCACTCATGTTCAATCACCGTACAATTATCATGTGCGATTGCTGATGAAATTGGATTTTCTCTTTGCCCATTTCCAATCAATGCCTCTTTTACTCCCATGTCTAATGCTTCAGTTGATGCCAAAATCTTTTTCTCCATTCCTGGACCAATTTTTGGTCTAATTGCTTTTGCTTCTGCCAATGTCAATTTTGGAACAAGTTTGTCATCCATTAATAATCCATCAACATTTGTGATGAATAATACTTTATCACAACCCACTTTGCCTGCAACATATGCTGCAGCCCTGTCTCCATCAATATTCAAAAATTCTGATTCCTCGCTTATTGCTATGGGGGAAATAACTGGTGTAAGGCCTTGCTCTAAAAGTGATAAAATGAATTTTGAATTTACTTCTCTGATTTTCCCTGTATATCCACCGTCAATTGCTTGTTTTCTGCCTTTTTCATTCATAATGAGTAGTTTCTTTTTCCTATCTGCCTCTATGACCCTTGCATCTACCCCTGAAAGACCAATTGCATTAATGCCATTTTTCTGAAGCATCTGAACAATTGTTTTATTGATTCTACCTGACATAACCATGGTGAAAATTTCTGCAGTTTCTTTGTCTGTATATCTACTCTTAATGCCACTTGGCGATGTTACAAATTTTGGCTCTTTACCAAGCTGTTTACAAACTTTGGTAACTTCTTTCCCTCCTCCGTGAACAATAATAATTCCTTCAGTTTCTGCTATTTTTTTAATATCTAAAATTGTTGATGGATGTAAATCGTCTACTACACTTCCACCAATCTTGATTGTGATCATTTCTAAACCGGAGTTAATGGTGTATATCTTAGTCCGTCCATTTCATCAAAACCACACATTACGTTCATGTTTTGAATGGCAGAACCAGCTGCACCTTTCATCAAGTTATCTGATGCAGAAAGTGCAATCAATCTATTGTTATCTTCATCTAAATCAAATCCAATATCACAAAAGTTTGAACCTACCAAGAATTTTGGATCTGGGAATTTGTACAATCCTTTCTTGTCTCTGATCAATCTGATGAATCTTTCTTCACCATATGCTTGACGATATATTTTCCATAATTCTTTTTCATCAATATCTTTTTTCAAGAATGTGTGATTTGTACACAAAATACCTCTAACTACATCTACTGCATGCGGACTCATTGATACACGAATTTTATGTCCTGCAATTTCACTAAGCTCTTGTTCAATTTCACCTGTGTGTCTATGTTTTGCTGGTTTGTATGGTCTGATTACTCCTGCTCTCATTGCATGAGCAGTTCCAGAACCAGAACCTGCTCCTGATGAACCTATTTTTGAATCAACAATGATGTGTTCTTCATCAATAAGATTATTTTTGATTAATGGTGCAAGTGCAAGCATTGATGTAACTGCCATACATCCTGGACAAGAAACTAGTTGTGCATTTTTAATTTTATCTCTATGCAATTCGGGTACTCCGAAAACTGATTTTTCTAAATAGTCTGGATGTGGATGTTCCCAACCATACCATTTGTCATATGCGTCTTGATTGTGTAATCTGTAATCTGCACTCAAATCAATTACTTTGACTCCTCTATCGTAGAGTGCTTTTACAATTTCAGTTGCAGTTCCATGAGGTACCGCAGTGAATACAACATCACACTTGTCTGTTAATTTATCATAATCTAATTCTGAGAAAGTAAGATCGGTAAATCCTTTCAAACTTGGTTGGATTCTGTGTAGATACTCCCCTACATGTTGTCTTGATGTGACCATTGCGATCTCTACATCTGGATGGTTTACCAAAAGACGAAGTGTCTCTCCACCTACATATCCTGATGCACCTACAACTCCTACTTTCATGATAAGACACCTCCTAAAGGAGTATAATTATTTTCTTACGTAGTTTAAAGCAAATTCTATCATTTCTTTTGGTATGTTTCTAGTAGCAACTTTTGACAATCCTTTGAATTCTACTGTATTGTTAACTTCATGTACAACTAAACCTCTCTGGTCATCTTCCATCATATCTATTCCTAAAATCCCACCACCCATAGCTTTTGACGCTTTTACTGCCATATCCTCCATCTCTTTTGTGATCTCACAAATCTCTGGATCTGCCCCTAGAGCGATATTGGTTTTGAATCCGCCTGAAGATTTTCTATACATGGCTGCAATAGGCTCATCTCCTACTGTAATTACTCTGATATCTCTTGGTGGTCTTTGGATTAATTCTTGTAAATAGTAAATTCTGTCATGGGGACTATCTGTAATATCTCTGATCTCAAAAACTGCTTCCATGGTATCTCTATCTTTTAGTGGCATTACGCCTCTTCCCCAACTTCCAATTACTGGTTTAATCACTAGAGGAAATCCTACTTTATCTAAATTCTCTGCTGCACTTTCACTTGAAAATGAAAAGTATGTTTTAGGTGTTGGTATATTATTTTTTTTCAAAAGTAATGTCATGAACATTTTATTTCCACAAACATTTGCAACTTCAAACTTGTTTAATACAGGAATGTCCATAAATTCTAGACTTGCAGTAAAATGCAGTCCTCTAAAATAACTTACACATCTTTCTAAAACAACATCTCCAAAATCAAAATCTTCTTTTTTACTGTCTGTATTGATTTGAGTGATTTTTGCATCTAACATCAATGCATCATGTCCTAGTTCCGATGCTTCTTTTTGTAGCATCTTTTCTTCCGCCCTTAAGCGGTCAAAAACGATACTAACTTTTGACATTACTCTCCCCAGTCTTCGCCTACGGTTTCTGCTTGTTTAAGCTCGACATTTGCTCCGTCTTTTTTTGCGATTTCAAAGTCAGCGCCACAATCAGGACAGGAGACAATTTCTCCTACTGAGGCATCGTCTGGGATGTTTAATGTTGCATCACATTCTGGGCAGTTCATGTTTTTGTAGACCTTTTCTTTTGTAATTTATTAGCTTCTGTTGACTGCATTCCCCATAATTCGACAAATCCTTTGGCTAATCTTTGATCAAATGTAGATTCTACTCCATAAGTTGCAATATCGTGACTGTATAATGAATTGCTTGACTTTCTTCCAACTACCCTGAGACTTCCTTTGTATAATTTCAGTTTCACAGTTCCAGATACTGGCTTTTGTGATGCATCAATAAATCCATCTAGATCTGTTTTTAGTGGATCTTGCCAAAGTCCTGAATATACCAAATATGCCCATTCATCGTCAATCATTGATTTGAATTTATTCTCATGTTTGGTGTGAACCATTTTTTCCAAATCTGCATGAGCTTCAATCAGACAAGTCGCTGCTGGAGTTTCATACACTTCACGCGATTTTATTCCAACCACTCTATCTTCAATATGATCAACTATGCCAACACCTGCATCTCCTGCTTTTTTGTTAATATATTCAATTAGTTTTATCGGTTCCATTTTTTTACCATCAACCTCAACTGGTATTCCTTTGTTGAATTTTATTTCCAAGTATGTTGGTTTGTCAGGCAAGTTTTTTGTTTTAACCCAAATGAAAGCATCATCTGGTGGTTCGTTGTATGGATCTTCTAACACTCCTCCTTCTATTGCACGTCCCCACAAATTTTGATCAATACTAAATTTTTTTGCTACAGTATCAATTTCAATCCCATGTTTTTTTGCAAATTTTAATTCTGTATCTCTATCTAAATTTTTATCTCTAATTGGAGCAATGATTGGAAGATCAGAACCTGATCTTAATGTGATATCAAATCGTACTTGATCATTTCCTTTTCCAGAACAACCATGAGCAAGTGACGTGACTTTCTCTTTCTTTGCAATTTCTAAAACTTTTTCTGCAATTAACGGTCTGGCAAGTGCTGTTGCAAGACAATATTTTTTTTGATAAAGTGCATTTGCTTTAATTGAAGGAAAAATGTAATCTGTGACAAATTCTTTTCTTGCATCAATATTGTAGTGTTTTTTAACACCTAATTTTTTTGCTTTAGCTTCAATTTTTTTCCAATCGTCTCCTTGTCCAACATCTACTGTGACGGTAATTACATCCATATCATGTTCGTCTTGTAGATACTTTACAACGACTGATGTATCCAGTCCACCTGAAAATGCAAGAATTCCTTTTTGAGTCATAAAACATCTTTTCCGTCGTATTTTGGAATTTATCTTTTGTGATGTGCTCAAATTATTTTTTTTCAAAAAGTTTCTGACTAGCTTGAGCTAAAATTCGATGATTATTTAACCGCCAAATATAACGCTGTTTTATGAAAACTCGATCGGTAATTTTTGCCAGTATTGCAGGCATTATTTTGTTATCTATATTGGGAATATCTCTTAGTTCTAATTCTGAATCTAATGAAAATAAAATTCGTATTGCTTACTTTCCTAACATTGGACACGCAATTCCAATAGTAGGGATGGAGAAAGGATTTTTTGAAACAGATCTGGGAGACCAAGTAAAAATTGAAACTCGTGTTTTTGACAGTGGTCCTCAGGCTATAGAATCTCTATTTGCTAATTCTATTGACTTGGCATATGTTGGTCCTGGTCCTGCAATTAATGGATTTTTAATTTCTGAAAATCATAACGTAAAGATTCTTGCTGGGGCTGCAAGTGGTGGAGCAAGTTTCATTGTTCATCCTGAATCTGAAATAAATTCTGCATCTGATTTTGCTGGAAAGAAAATTGCTGCTCCACAAATTGGCAATACTCAGGATGTATCCTTGAGACATTATCTATCTGAACATGGATTAAAAACTGCTGATAAAGGTGGCTCTGTAATAGTTTACAATATTCCAAACCCTGACATCTATACACTATTTGTTAAGGGTGATCTTGATGGTGCATGGGTGGCAGAACCATGGGCTACTATTTTAGAAACTGAACTAGATGGAAAAAGATTATTCTTCGAAGAGGAATTGTGGCCAAATCAAGAATTTGCATCTGTTCTTTTAATTGCCAATATTGATTTTGTAGAAAAAAATCCTGTCATAGTTGCAAATTTTTTAGATTCACATCATAAAACGGTAACTTGGATTAATCAGAATCCTATTGAAACTAGAGATGTGTTTAACAATTTTTTAAATTCCCATTTAGGCCAATCATTGTCTGATGATGTTGTAGATATTGCACTATCTAATCTTGTAATCACTGCAGATCCAATACCTGATTCTGTTTACTCATTTGCAGAAAAGGCAAATGCCCTAGGATATCTTGGACGAAATGGATATGATTTGTCTGGTATTTTTTACTACTTTGATACAAATCCCATTGAAGGGGGAAATAACACATGACAAAACTTGAAGCAAAAAATATTGTAAAATATTTTAGTCATGATTCTCACAAACTCAAAGCTCTTGGAGGCATTAATCTCAAAGTTGAGGCTGGAGACTTTGTGTGCCTAGTGGGTCCTTCAGGATGTGGTAAATCTACCTTCTTACGCATAGTTGCAGGCTTGGAAAAACCTGATGAGGGGCAAATTTTGTTTGATGGTCGTAATGTTACTGAAACTGGACCTGAAAGAATTATGGTGTTTCAAGAGGGGGCATTATTCCCGTGGTTGAAGGTTCAAGATAATGTGGAATTTGGATTAAAGATGGCTGGTATTCCAAAAGAGGAACGAGCCAAAATATCTCATAGATATTTGGATATGATGCAATTAACAAAATTTGCAGATTCTTATGTTTACCAACTTTCTACTGGAATGAAGCAGCGTGTAGCTATAGCACGAGCTCTTGTAATGGATCCTGATGTATTACTAATGGATGAACCCTTTGCTGCACTTGATGCACAGACTCGTGATTTATTATTAGTTGAAATGCAGTTGATTTGGGAGAAGACAAAAAAGACAATTTTATTTGTCACTCATAGTGTTTCTGAAGCTGCAGTTCTTGGAACTAAAGTTGCAATTTTTAGTAATCGTCCATCTGTAATTAAAAAAGAAGTTGATAATAATTTCCCAAGACCTAGAATTACTGATGATGAATCTTTACTTAAATTTCAACAAGATATTTTAGCAGAACTTAGACCTGAGGTAAAGAAAAGACCAGAGTGATAATAATGGTAAAGAATTTCACACCTCACAGAATTGCATTTTACATTGGAATTATTGCAGTATGGCAAATTATTTCCATGGTTGGAATATGGCCTGACAACATATTTCCTTCTCCATATGAGGTGGCAGAAGATTTAGCTTATGGTGTATCTGATGGTAGTTTGTTATATGGAATAGCAACTAGTATGTGGAGATTAGCTATTGGATTGGCAATATCTATTGGTGGAGGAATTGTACTTGGAATATTTATGGCAAGAGTCGAGGTAATCAATCAAACTGTTGGATCTCTAGTTTTGGGATTACAATCAATCCCATCAATTGCATGGGTTCCTTTGGCTATACTCTGGTTTGGATTAACTGATGGTGGGATAATTTTTGTCACTGCAATTGGTGCAATTTTTGCAGTTACCATTAACACCTATACTGGAGTCAAAAACATTAATCCACATTTTATTGAGGCTGCTCGAAATATGGGTGCAAAGGGAAGCCAATTGATTACTGCGGTACTAATTCCTGCTGCCTTTCCATACATGATTTCAGGCTTTAAACAAGGCTGGGCATTTGCTTGGAGGGGCGTTATTGGTGCAGAAATTCTATTTTCATTCCTAGGTTTAGGATTCTTGCTTAATGCTGGTCGTTCTTTGAATGATGTATCTCAAGTAATTGGAATTATGGTGGTAATAATGGGAATTGGTCTTGCAGTTGATGGTGTTATTTTCAAGAGAGTTGAAAATAAAGTAATGTCTCGTTGGGGTTTGAGATAATTCTATGATTGACTATGTTAAATCATATCAATATCAGTCCAAATAACTACTTTTTTTGTATTATGGAATCTGGATTTTTTATGATATAATGAAACATGCATGCTGAATTTGTATTACAAAGACATTTCATGTTTGGGACATTGAATATCATTATTTAAACAATAATTGAGTTGACTTCATCCAGAATTAAAACAACTAATGATTAGATATTAAATCATTTTTCATATTATGCAAATATCACGAGTTATGCTGATTATGATATATTTAATTAATCTCTTCTAAATCTATTTGATAAAATATGGCTTCCCTTACTTCTACTCAAACAAGACATAGTCCTGTCATTATACGTTCAATGACTCCAGATGATATTTTAAAAATTGTTGAATTACAAAAAATTGCATTTCCATACATGGCTGCTGAAGGTGTATACTGGAAACCTGATCATTTGAAATCCCATCTGAAAGTTTTCCCTAAAGGTCAGTTTGTTGCAGAGTATAATGGAAAGATTGTTGGATCTTGTAGTAGTTTGATTGTGAAATTAAAATCTGAATATGAAGATCATACTTGGATGAGTGTATGTGGTGATAGCTTTTTTAAAAATCATAACCCTGATGGTGATTCATTATATGGTGCTGATGTATCATCTCATCCAGACCATAGGCGATTGGGGATTGCAACAAAACTCTATGATGCAAGAAAAACATTGGCAAAGGAACTAAATTTATGTAGAATAATTGCAGGGGCAAGATTGTTTAATTATTGTGAACATGCAAAAGAATTCACTCCTTTAGAATATGTTGCTAAAGTAAAAAAACATGAAGTTAAAGAACCTGTATTGTCGTTTCAAATACGAAATGGCTTCAAGTTTATCAAAATACTCCCTGATTATTTGAAAGATCCAAGGTCGCTGAACAATGCAACTTTTATTGAATGGAAAAATCCTGATTTTGTAGAAAAATTATGATTATTGATTGCCATGTTCATGTGAATCAATATGAGCTTACTCAACATATTCCATTACTTGAAGATCGATTAGACATGCTTCAAAATGAGATGTCAAGTAATAATGTGGATTATGCCATAATCTTGTCTTCTTACAAAGTAAATTCAGAAAGACCATCAACTAAACAAATTATTGAAGGAATTAAAAAGTATGATAATCTAGGAATTGCAGCAGGATTTACTATAGATAATCACACTGATGATGATCTCAGAATCTATCGAGAATGGATTAAAGAGGGTAAAATTAAAGCCATGAAAATTTATTCAGGTTATGAACACTATTACCCTTATGATAAACGATATCAAAAGGTCTACGATACATGCATTGAATTTGGAATTCCTGTAATGTTTCACACTGGGGATACATATTCGGAGAAAGGGAAATTGCGATATGCTAGACCTCTTAATCTGGATGATGTTGCAGTAGATAATCCTGAACTAAAAATTGTAATGTGTCATTTAGGAAATCCCTGGATTCAAGACGCACAAGAAGTGATTTATAAAAATAAAAATGTATTTGCAGATGTATCTGGTCTTGTTGTAGGATCTTTTGATCACTTTTTTGAAAAGATGATGAAAGATAAAGTTGCAGAATTGATCAATTACGCAGGTGAACCTAGATACTTACTTTATGGCACTGATTGGCCTATAATCTCTATGGATTCATATCTTAATTTTGTAGCTAAACTAAACATCAAAAAAGAATTTAGGGATAATTTTATGTATAAAAATGCAAAACAATTGTTCAAAATTTCATAAAATTATTTTTGGTTTTTAATTTTCAATGATACCATAAATGCACAAATGATAATTGCAATTGCAAAATACATTACTGCATTATAGTCAAATACAAATGCAATACTGCCTGCAATTACCGGACCAACTACTGTAGCAATAGATAGAGTTGAGCTAAATATTCCAGTTGATGTTGAACGTGGATTGTTTTCCATCAAATGGAAATTTCCACCAATAAACAAAAATGCCCAAGTTCCTCCAACCAGTGCCATAAACGGCATTGCCATCCACCAATCTGTAACAAACAACAATCCTACAAATACAAACGTTGTAAATCCAATACTAATTTTAAATTTAGTTACATTAGATAGGTGAATTTTACTTGCCATCACATTCATTAAAATAAATGCAGTCAATGTGTTTGCAACATATACGATTGATATTTGATAAAGTTCTGCGCCCCATTTTTCCATTAACATTATTGGAAGAATAGTCCATACTGCTGCTGCTCCAATATGTCTTAGTAATAATGATAGAAAGAGAAATCTGTTTTTTGAAATTACTTTTTTTGTAGTGCCTGGAGTTAATTCTTTTATTTGCTCAGGATTTGGTAGTCTAATTGTAAAGAATAATCCAATTACAAATGATCCTGCACTAATCAAGAAAATTAATTTAAGATCATTTGCAAATCCTGCAGCGGCAATTCCTGCTAACCACCCTAACGCGTGAAATGAAATCACTGTTGCTGCTCTTTTTTTATCAATATTTGCCTCATAGGTATAAGCAATCATTGCGGGAATCATTATTCCACTTGCAATCCCTGCAAGAATCCTTACTAGAAAAAATGAAGTGAGGTCGTCTGCAAAATAATGCAATCCAAAGGCTACAGCACATCCTATGAAACCAATTCTGATGAATTTGAGCCTGGTTCCTTTCTTATCTGAGTATCTTCCAAAGTAGATTTCAGATAAAATTTGAGCAAAACTAAATGATGCCACCAATAGCCCAATTTCAAAAATAGAATCTGTAACCCCTCTTGCAATAATGGGCATGAAAACAAAGATTATGGAAATTCCAGCATGTTGAAAAAATGTGGCACTACGAACTAGATTATTGACTGATGTCTTTTGCATAAATATGCAAAAAATCCACTTTCACCTAATTTCAACATACGTATCAATCTTGCAACTTTTGATATTTTTAGAAAAGAGTTAAACTGCGTTAGACTATTTTGAAATTAGGTTGACAGAAAAAGAGCCGTTCCTTGATGCAATGAAAAATCGTGTATTATTATTTGATGGTGCAATGGGAACTGAAATCCAAAGACATGATCCACAACCAGAAGATTTTCCTAATAATCAAGATGGTTTTAACGATGGATTAGTAATTACACATCCTGAATGGATTAAAGAAATTCACAGAAATTATTTAGATGCTGGGTCTGATTGCATTGAAACAAATTCATTTGGTTCAAATAAAATCAAGCTTGCTGAATATGGTTTTGGAGATCAAACAATTGAATTTAATAAAAAAATTGCCTTACTTGCATTTGAAGTTTGTGCAGAATATTCTGATAAACCGCGATATGTAATTGGGTCGATGGGTCCAACTGGCTATCTTCCAAGTTCCAATGATCCTGATCTTGGACAAATATCGCTAGATGAAATACGTGAAGCATTTGAATTACAAGCTGAAGGATTAATTCTTGGTGGTGTTGACGCATTACTAATTGAAACAAGCCAAGATCTTTTAGAAATCAAACTTGTCATTGAGGCATGTCATAATGCGATAAAAAAAACTGGTAAAAAAGTCCCAATTATTGCAAATACTACATTGGATCAATACGGTAAAATGTTACTTGGCACAAATGTTCAAGCTGCATACACGACTGTTTCTGATATGGGAATTGATATTTTTGGATTAAATTGTTCTACTGGTCCTATTGAGATGAATCCTAGTGTTCAGTGGTTAGATGAACAAGATGAACATAGCATATTGGTTGTTCCAAATGCAGGTATGCCTGAAAACGATGGTGGACAAGCAGTTTACAAAATGACTCCTGAAAAAATGGGTCAAGCCTTAGGGGATTTTCTTACTCAATACAAAAAAGTTCGAATTATTGGTGGGTGTTGTGGAACAAATCCCGAACACATCAAGGCCCTAAGGAAAGTAATTGACGAAAAAGCCAGTTCTATCGAGGGTTAAGTATTTACGAAAACAGGTGTGATTTTACAATATTGACAGTTCCAAGAGTAAGTTCGGCATTGAAAGCAGTTGATCTAAAACAAGTTCCTGCTCCTTTGATTATTGGTGAGCGAATCAATACTCAAGGTTCTCGTAAAGCAAAGAAAATGGTTCTCGAAGATGATTATGAGGGCTTGGTTGATTTGGGGAGAATGCAAGTTGAGGACGGTGCACATTGTCTTGATGTTTGTGTTGCAACTACGGAACGTGCAGATGAAAAAGAATTCATGTTAAATTTAGTAAAACGGTTAAGCTTAGAAATTGATGCACCACTGGTAATTGATTCTACAGATCCTGAAGTCATTGAAGCGTCTGTGACACAGATACCTGGAAGGCCTATAATTAATTCAATAAATCTTGAAGGCGATGGAAGTAGATTTGAAAAACTTGCTCCTATCATGGCAAAGTATGGTTTACCTGCGATTGCATTGTGTATTGGACCTGAAGGAATGGCTAAAACTCCTCAACAAAAAGTTGATACTGCAGAATTACTTTATGAAACAGGAAAAAAATATGGATTAAAAATTGAACAGTTCATTTTTGATGTTCTTACATTTACTTTGGCAACAGGAGAAGATGAATTTCTTGATGCAGGAAAAAATACTCTGGAAGGAATTAAACTAGTTAAAGAAAAATTCCCAAATTGTTTCACAACTTTGGGGCTTAGTAACATCAGCTTTGGTCTTGCACCATATGCTAGAAAAATCCTCAATTCAGCATTCTTATATCATGCAGTTAAGGCTGGTCTTGATTCTGCAATAGTTAATGCAAAAGAGATTATTCCTTATGGTGAAATTGATGAGAAGGAGAGAAAACTTGTAGATGATCTAATTTTTAACACGCATCCTGATGCATTATCTGATTCGATTGCATATTTTGAGAATCTAGGATCTCAAGTTGGTACTGCTTCAAAGAAAGTTGATGTTGATCCTTCCTGGCCTGCAGGAAAACGTGCAAATTTTAGAATTGTAAATAGAATCAAAGATGGAATTCAAAATGATGTTGTATCTGCAATCGCTGAGAAACTTGGGAAAAATGATATTATCAAAGATACTGATGGGGTTCTTTCTCTTGATGCTCCAAAAGAAGTTACACATGAAGGTGCCATTAGAACTCTCAATGAAGATTTACTTCCTGCAATGAAAGAGGTTGGCGATAAATTTGGTTCAGGAGAATTAATCTTGCCTTTTGTTCTCAAGTCTGCAGAATGTATGAAAGCCTCAGTTGGCGAACTGGAAAAATATCTGGTAAAAGAGGAGGGAACAAGCAAGGGTGTACTTGTTTTAGGTACTGTTTATGGGGACGTTCATGATATCGGCAAAAATCTTGTAAAGACAATTTTTCAAAATAATGGATACACGGTACATGATTTGGGAAAACAAGTTCCATTACAAAAATTCATTGAAAAAATCGATGAAACAAAACCTGACGCAATTGGATTATCTGCATTATTGGTATCTACTTCAAAACAGATGAAGTTCTTTGTAGAACATGCAAGAAAAAACAATATGACTGTCCCAATCCTTTGCGGTGGTGCTGCAATTAACAGCAATTACATAAATCGAATTGCAAAAGAAGATGGGATTTACGAACCTGGTGTATTTTACTGTAATACTATGTTTGAAGGCCTCAAAACAATGGATACTTTAGTTTCTGATGAAAAACCAAAACTTCTATCTGATTGGAAAGAAAAGTTAGAAAATTGGAAAGACAAATCTACTGCAAAAATAGATCCTGACACTCTTCCGAAAAGTGAAATTAAGCCAGTTCAAGCTCCTACTCCAAAAATAGTTGGAGAGCCAATTCGATTAAAATTAGATCAAATCAATATGGCCGAAGTCTGGACTATGATTGATAAGAAATCATTATTCAAATTATCTTGGGGATTGAGAGGAAAGGCAGGTTCTGAATCTCAAGATGAACACGAACAATTACTCACTGAATGGAAGATGAGAATTATTAGAGACAAACTCATTGAGCCTGAAATTGTTTATGGATATTTCAAATGTCACAATAAAGATAGGAAATTACTCGTTGAAAATCCTAATGGCGATGATGTAGAATTGGAATTCCCGCGCTCCACAAAATCAGATCACCTATGTCTTACTGACTATTTTGGCGATGATGATATTGTTGCATTTCAATCTGTAACTGTGGGGAATAAAGTGGCTGATATCATTGAACAGTGGAATAAGGAAGACAAGTATACTGATGCTTATTATCTGCATGGGCTAGCAGTTGAAATTGCTGAGGCTTTAGCCGAATGGGTTAATCAGCGAATCAAAACAGAACTAAATTTGGAAAAAGGTGGTTTAAGATATAGTTGGGGATTTCCAAGTTGTCCTGATGTTGCACAACATCATCTTGTATGGAAATTATTACAACCTGAAAAATCTGGAATGACTTTAACGGAATCTGGACAAATCATTCCTGAACAATCTACTACAGCAATCGTTATTCACCATCCAGATGCAAAATATTTTGTTCTTTAATCGGATAGTTTTTCTAAAAATTCATTCAATCCATTAAAGTCACTAGGTGATGTAAGTAACACGTCTCCAGTTATTTCTTGTGTTTTGTGTAACAACTCTTCAAAATCTTTACTGTATGATTCTAAATCTAAATTCAAAAACTTTGCCGATTTTTCATTTTTAGGTGATGGATACAAAAGAATTGGAATTATTGAAAATCCCTTTAGATTGTCTGATAGGTTTTGAACTTGTTCTATGTTTTGAATAACTTGAGTCATGAATCCTTTGGGATTTGCATCTATTTTTTTTCCAATTTTGGAAAAATTAGGCTTGTTGGGTATTGAAAGATACAACTCAATTTTAGAATCTATTCCTTGCTGTTTCAATCTCTTTACCGTAGTACTTGGAAATTGACCTGAATCTTTTTTACCTGTTTGAGATGGATCGCCCATTAGAATCAAAATCCCTGAAAATCCTATTACAATACAATTTTTTACAAATTCTAAAATTTCATCTTCACTCTTATCTCTAACTCTTAGACTAACTGTGATAGGTAAATCTGGAATTTCTCGTTTAATTATTTTACCAACTTCAATTGGGGAAATTCTTTGAAATCCTAATACATTTTCTGTTAGATGAATTGCATCACACTTTTTTGAAATAATTTTTATTTTATCTACAAATTTTTCAATTGATTCATTTGTATCTACATCAGGTAGAATTTTGGGAGGATTAGCTTCATACCTAACTGTCATATTTTCAATTCTTCTATCCTTGGTTAAAACCTTTGAATACCAAAACCCATATGGAATAGTAGGAAAGAACCACGATGCTTTTAGATGAATTAAAATCCAACCTTTCTACTAAAATTAATCCTAAAATTGAATCTGATAGAAAATATCGTTTAGCATCAGTACTAGTAGTGATCTATGGGAAAGAACCAATTGTTGTAATGACTGAAAAACCAAAACATATGACATTTCATGCTGGTGAAATTTCATTCCCTGGTGGAAAATTGGAATCAACTGATTCAGATCTTTTAGAAACTGCATTACGTGAAACAAATGAAGAGATTGGACTTGCAATTTCTCCAGAACAAGTAATGGGCCAATTGGAACCTGTTGTAACATTAAATTCTGGATTTTTGATTTTACCATTTATTTCAGTAGTAAATGAAATCCCTACACTTTCAGCCAACGCAGAAGTTGAAAAAATTTTCCATATTCCACTAGAGTCATTTTTAAAAACTGAGGCAAAGGATCCAGATCCATCTCATAATGTTATTCAAGAAATGTATACATTTGAATATCAAAATCAAATTGTGTGGGGAGCTTCTGCTAGAATTTTAAAACAGATTCGAAATTGCCTAAAATCCTGAGATTCATTTAAAAAGAGCTCTTCGTGCCTGAAAATCTATGGCTGCACGTAAGTCCTCTCCAAGGAAAATCCGTTTACTCAAAAAGACTAGACAGACATCAGCAGTACCTGCATGGATTATTCTTAAAACAAAGAGAAATGTTAGAACCAATCCAAAACGTAGAGCTTGGAGATCAACTGATGTGGAGGTCGGATAGATGTCTCAAGAATTAGAACGAGTTTATACAATTCCACTTGGTAAAGTAAAAATTTCACAATCTCAACATAGAGCTGTTAGAGCAATTAACATGATTAGAGAATTTGCTCGACATCACATGAAAGTTGAGACAATCAAAATAGATGAAGAATTAGCTCGTGAAATTTGGGCAAAAGGTGTTAGGAACCCTCCACGAAAAGTTAGGGTAAGAATGACTAAAACTGATGAAGGATTTATTCTTGTTTCTAGATATGATGAAGATGCAGAATCTAAAGTATCTCCTGAAAAAGAAACCAAAAAAGTTTCAGATAAAGTAGAAGAACCAGCTAAAGAAGCACCAAAGAAAGAAGAACCAGCTAAAGAAGCACCAAAGAAAGAAGAACCAGCTAAAGAAGCACCAAAGAAAGAAGAACCAGCTAAAGAAGCACCAAAGAAAGAAGAACCAGCTAAAGAAGCACCAAAGAAAGATTAATTCTTTTCAAAAAATTATAATTTTAAAAAATAAGTTTATTCTAATTGATACAAATCTAATTCACAATCAATACTACAGTCTGGTGTTGACCAATCAAGTGTATCTTCTTGTGGAATCATTCCTAGAGGATCATAGTTATCAAATTTTGTCATTCCTTGAATTGATGATAACATTACAACTTTGGATTCTTCTGCAGATGATGTCATGTCAATTTGTGAATTGCTTTCATTAACAATTCCTGCTGTAAGGTTTGTAATTGAATTGATAACTCCTACTGGAATATCACTTCCTCCAACTACATACAACATTGAACGTTTAACTGAATTTGGAGGAGCATTTCCATAAAGCATTTTGAGTGAATCTCTTAGTGAGTCTTCAATATGTTGACCATCTTTACTAGTGGATAGAATACTTGTTTCATTGGATATTTCTGAAGAACCTAGTGAACCTACAACATGCATCATTGCAGAATTTGCAATTTCATAACATGCTTTTGGACTCAAATCTGGGTTGCTTTCCAGTAATGAATCATTATCAAGTACAATTGTGCATTTTGAATTTTCTCTTACTCTTTTTAGTGACACACCTGAATTGAAAATTCTATCTTTTTCATATTTGAAGGGCATAATTGCAAAGGAAACTAATCCTGCATCTGCTTCTTTACACATTTCCGATACTACGGGTGCCATGGCTGAGCCTGCTTTGCCTGCCAAATTACTCATTAAGACAACTGTGGAATAACCTGAAATTTTTGATTTTATTTCATCAGCAACTTTGTAAGTTGAGCCTCTGATTAATTGGACTGATGGATTAACTACTGATTCAGTAGAAACATGAACTGATGGAATTTCTGATGATAAATCATTTTTATCGTTACTAATTACTAGACAATCTGAATTTAGAGCATTTTTTGCTTCTATTGCTAATTTTGAGCCTACGCCGCCAAGGCCTATGACTAATACGGGTTCTTTAACTTGGAAGCTCATTTCTGATCTTATTTTCTGATTTAGATAAAAAACCTTCTTACGTTTTTTTAATCAAATTTTAGATCGAAAAAAATTAGCTTGCGATCTTTCCAATTAATCTCTTCACAGTGGCATTTGTGATTTCAACTGTATGTGATTGGCCTAGTTCCACCTTATCTTCAACTGCTATAGGCTTGTAAGCAAAGTTTCTACCCTTTATCCCCTCTTCTGTCATTTCATCAAATAGGACTTTGCCTTTCCAACCGATCCATTTTTGATTGCTCTCCATTGACAATTTACTGATCTGTTCAAAAATTATCTTGGTTCTTCGTTTAACTTCAGCTGCATCAATTTGATCCAATTCAGCAGCATCTGTTCCTGGTCTTGCACTATACTTTGATAGATTAACTACATCTGGTTTTATTTCATCTAGTAATGCTATTGTTTTTTGGAATTCTTTTTCTGTTTCAGTTGGGAAACCTACAATGATATCTGTGGAAATAGTAAAGTCTCCAAATCTTTCTCTCACTTTATTTACAATCTCTCTAAATGTTCCAGATGTATGGCCTCGCTTCATATCATTTAGTACTTTGTCACTTCCACTCTGTACTGGAATATGTAAAAATTTGAAAACTTTATCGTTATCAAAAGATTCAATTAAATTTTCTTTAATTCTTGGCATGTACATTGGGTTCATCATACCAACTCGTATCATGAAATCATCTGGAATTTCAGAAACTGCATTTACTAATGATGGTAAATCTGTACCAATATCAAATCCATAACATCCATTATCTGTAGATGTCAACCATACTTCTTTACATCCTTCTTTGATTTCTGTTTGAACTTGTCTTACAATGTCTCCTAATCTGTAACTTGAAAGATCTCCTTTAGATAATTTGGTTTGACAAAACGTACATTCGCTCATACATCCACTTGCAATCTCTACAATTCCCACTGTCGGGTTTAGTCTTACTTTGGGAAGTCCAACTTTGGATAAGTCAGTATCCTCCAATGCAATTTGTTTTCTTCCCTCTAGAGTTGAATTAATTACTTGAAGGGTTTTTCCTAATGAATTTGGCCCTAGTAGACTGGCGTTTTCTGAATATTTCTCCACGTTTTCTTTTTCAGCTTTTGGAAGACACCCTGCTACGATGAGTGGTTTTGATTTTAATGAATTAATTCTATACATCATTTTATTTGCAGTTGAGTCTTTTACAGAACAAGTGACCACAATATTTAGATCCGAATCTGAGGAATTATCAGCTAAAGTATGCCCTCCATTCAAAATTAATCCTGAAATCATTTCTGAATCTGCAAAACTTGCAGAGCATCCATAAGCTTCTACAAAGATCTTTGCCATAATCTATCCAAATAGAGAATCAATTTCTTTGTTGCTCATTAGTTTCTTTGAAACTACAAGTTCCCTGATGGTTTTTCCAGTTTTCAATGATTCTTTGAAAAGTTCTGCAGACTTTAGGTATCCAATTTTTGGAGTTAACAATGTGACAATTACAGGACTATTTTCAATATCTTCACGTAATTTGTCTTTGTTAGCTGTTAATCCATCAATTAGATTTGCAGAAAATATTGGTAGGAAGTTTTTCAGCATGTCAGTTGATTCCAACATACACTTTAGCATTCCCGGAAGCATAACGTTTAGCTCAAACTGTCCTCCTTGAGCTGCACATGACACTGCTGTGTCATTCCCAATAATGTTGAAGCAAACCATGTTCATGCATTCTGCCAATGATGGATTTACTTTTCCAGGCATGATTGATGAACCTGCATGAACTGCAGGAATTCCTAGTTCTGCCAATCCTGCAATTGGACCTGATGCCATTAATCTAATGTCGTTTGAAACTTTACCAATTTCTATTGCCAAGTTTCGTAAAGCGCTTGATAGATTTGCTACTGCAAATTTACTTTGCAAACTATGCTGCATATCTTTTTCTGGTTTTAATGATAATTTTGAAATTTTACCAAGTTCTGCTATTGCAATTTTTCTATATCCTTTTGGTGTATTAGCTCCAGAACCTACAGCAGTACCGCCAAGTGCAACATTTTGTAATTCTTTTTGTGCATCAATAATTTCTTTTTTAGCTTTAGTAATTGATGTAACATATGCTGCAAATTCACTACCTAGTGTAACTGGTAATGCATCCATCAGATGAGTCCTTCCAATTTTCTTAAATGATGAAAATTGTTTTGCTTTTTTAGATAATGATTTTATTAAAATATCAATTGCAGGAATAGTTTCTTTAAGATTCATCAAAATTGCAACATGCATTGCAGTAGGGTATGTATCGTTACTTGATTGAGACATGTTGACGTGGTCATTTGGATGAAGGAATTCATACTGTCCTTTTTTCTTATGTAAAACCTCTAATGCCACATTTGAAATAACTTCATTTGAATTCATGTTAAAAGCAGTACCTGCTCCAGAATTTATCATATCTACTACAAATTGATCAACATATTTCCCATCTAGGATTTTGTCACATGCTGTAACAATAGCTTTTCCACGTTTTGTATCAATTGCCTTTGTTTTCATATTTGCAACTGCTGCTGAGCGTTTTATCATTACAAATGACTTGATCAAATTTTCATGGCTTTTGTTACCTGTTACGTGATATTGCTTGACTGCTCTTCCTGTAAATGCTCCATAATATGCGTCTTCTGGAATTTTGACTTTTCCAAGTGAATCTTCATCTAATCTAAATTTCATGATGACTATACTAATTTCCCACCATTATTCATTCTTTTTCAGATATTTCCAAAAAATCACGTACCAATAATGGGAATTATTATATAGGAATTGTAAGGTCGTTGCTTTATGAATAAGCGTATTAGTATGCTCTTTACTATTGCAGCAGTAGCTGTAATGGGAGCAACCTTATTCGGAAGCACATACACACAAACCCAAATTAGCGGACAGTCCCTTGACATGACCCAAATGGATGTCGATGTCATGGATCAAATTCGTAATATGGGCGGTTTACAACTTGTAATGCCTCAAGCATTCGCAGAAACTGATTGTGGTGCACTTGCACAAACTGGACGCACTGTCGTTGAGTTTGATTTGACTGGTGAAAGTGTCGAACTTCCAATTATGGGAGGAAAAACTTACAACGCCATGACCTTTAGTGGACAAGTCCCAGGACCAACACTAAGAGTTACACAAGGTGATGTTGTAAAAATGACATTAACAATTCCAGCCGATGAAGTTACTGGACACGGTAACGACATGCACGCATCTCAAATATCTGCTAGCGCATTCGAGTCTGTCAATCCTGGTGAAACAAGCATGTACTGCTACATTGCAGAAGCTGCTGGTGTTTTCAAATACCACTGTTCTGGTGTCAAACTAATTGGCATGGACCAACACGTTCTTTCCGGCATGTACGGAATTGCAATCGTTGATCCAATCAATGGATACAAGAAATTAATGGTAGAGAAAACCTCAGTTAGTGCAGGTAAAGTTTCATTAGATAGACAATTCTACGATGCAGACGCATTAGAGTTCCAACTCCAATACAATCAATTGTACCTAACACCTGAAGGTAATTATGATGCTGGAAAAATGTTCAAGCACCAAAACACTGCAACAGTTGTTAATGGAATGCAATTTGGTTATGTACCAAACATGGCTCATAACTTACTCGTCAATGGCGATGTAAACAAGAACATCTTTGTCGCACAACCATGGAATGGACTTGAACACAAGCAATACCAATCACAACTCTTGTTTGTTGAAAATGATCAACACGTGAGACTCTTTATTGAAAACCAAGGTAACGAACCAGTTTTCTTCCACATTGTTGGAGAAATCTTGGACAGAGTTACACAAGGTAACAGAGTACAATCCGCAGCAACTGAAACATGGTTACTCGGAGGTTCACAAAACATGATTGTTGACTTGGTCTTTGATGAACCAGGTGCATATGCAGCAGTAAACCATGATTATGCAGCAATTTACACTGGCGCAGCTACAGTCTTTGTAGCAGGTGACCCATTCGGCTTGAACCCAGTTCTAGTTGAGAAAGGAGTTATCCCAGCACCAGTAGCATCTTATGCATATGCTTTAGGCAATCCAAGTGATGCTGTCCCTCCAATGGGAAAGAACAGTATTGCTCATCCTGCACTAAACATTCACGGTTTATACACTGATGAAGTAGCTTCTGAAATGCAAGCAAGTGGCGATTATGTCGCATTATGGGAAGTAATTCCTGTAGTAGCAGAAATCCTTACTTCTTGATAATTTAACATCTTTTTTTCTTTTTATTTTCTTAATGAATTATATTCCGTTGTTCATTTTCTACTCTTATGGGATTTGAAGACTCTGTATTGATTTGTGATGAAGTCGATCCTATCCTGAATAAAATTTTAATTGATAATGGACTAAAAGTTTCATATGAGCCAGAAATTACTCCTGAACAAATTATAGAAAAAATTTCTACTTTTAATATTGTAATTGTTCGAAGTCGAACTACAATCACAAAAGAAATGATAGAGAAAGCAGATAATTGTAAGATTATTGCACGCGTTGGAGTTGGATTAGACAATGTTGATCAAGAAGCAGCTAAAACAAAAAATATCCGTGTAATCAATGCAGTTGAAGGCGCAATGAATGCAGTTGCAGAATTAGTTTTAGGTTTAATGTTGTCTCTTGCAAGACAAACTGGCAGAGGTGATAGAGCAATTAGAAATCAGCAATGGCTCAAAAAAGAACTCAAAGGAACTGAACTTCGAGGAAAATATTTAGGAATTATTGGATTAGGAAACATTGGTAAAAGATTGGGAAGACTTGCACGTGCATTAAACATGAATATCATTGGCTATGATGTAATGCCAATTGATGAGGAATTTGCAAAAGAAGTTGGTTTGATGAAAGCTGATTTGAACACTCTGTTACAAAGTTCTGATTATGTTTCTATTCATGTTCCACTTTTAGATTCTACTTACCATCTTTTAGATGCCAAAAAAATGTCAACAATGAAAAAGACTGCAAAAATTATCAACACCTCGAGAGGTGGAGTTGTTGATGAGGATGCTCTTTACAATGCTCTCAAAAATGGTACGTTGGGTGGTGCAGCATTAGATGTGTTTGAAAAAGAACCTGCAATTGGAACAAAACTTGCAGAACTAGATAATGTAATTCTAACACCGCACATAGGGGCTCAAACTAAAGAGGCACAATCATTGGCAGCAAATGTAATTGCTGAAAAGATTATTCAAATCCTTCGTGGCGTAATCTAGTATTATTTCTGCCTGAACTTTAAAAATAAGTAAAAAAGTTGACTTTTACGTGATTTATTATCGTCTCTTCATTTTTAACGTCAATTTGGAACTCAAAATATACAAATGAATAATTTAGCTGTAAAGGAACTCTATTCGGAAAAACACACACAGTTACCTAGTGTTAATTTTCTCTTGAAAATATCTCTTGGATTAATCTTGTTTACTATGATTTCAACTGCACTAGTTTATGCAGAAACAATGTCTGTTGAGGTAGATGGAACTTCTTATGATGTGGAA
Organism: Candidatus Nitrosopumilus sp. bin_7KS; assembly: GCF_054095835.1. Classification (NCBI taxonomy): domain Archaea; kingdom Thermoproteati; phylum Nitrososphaerota; class Nitrososphaeria; order Nitrosopumilales; family Nitrosopumilaceae; genus Nitrosopumilus; species Candidatus Nitrosopumilus sp. bin_7KS. The sequence continues at coordinate 238,474 of NZ_JBSWSO010000004.1, forward strand.
TATACTGTAACTGGAATGACGGTTTCTGGAATTGTGGCTGACACTGAATTTATTTCATTAATTTTAACTGTTGATGTAACTGAATCAAATGGAGTATTAGACATTGTTCTAGATCGTACTTTCTTTGATTCAACATATGAAGGAGTAGATGAAGACTTTTTTATTTTAGCAGATGATGATGAAGCTAATTTTTCAGAAACATCTACTTTATCTCAAAGAACTTTGAATATTGAGGTTCCATCTGGAACTCAAACCATTGAAATTATTGGTTCTGTATTTGGACAAACTGTAGAGGAAACACCAGTTGAAGAAACCCCTGTAGAGGAAACACCAGTTGAAGAAACCCCTGTAGAGGAAACACCAGTTGAAGAAACACCAGTTGAAGAAACCCCTGTAGATGAAACACCCAAAACCCAATGTGGTCCTGGAACAGTTCTCAAAGATGGAGCATGTGTATTAGATGAACGATGTGGTCCTGGAACAGTTCTCAAAGATGGGGCATGTGTATTAGATCCAACATCACAATCATCAGGTTCTAGTGGAAAAGGAATGGGCAAAGAGGCAATAATGGGATTTGTTATAGCATTTCTAGGTGCTGGAATTGTTGCAGTTGTTTTTGGAATAATTGCTAGAAGCCAGAGATAATATTTAATCACAAGACAAATTTTCGGCATTCATCATTCTATCAAAATTAAATCCTGGTATCTGAGTTGCAGATGAATATGGAATTATTCCTAAAATTGGTATATCTGCCTGAACAACTACAATGAATTGATTTGGGTCTAGTCTAATGTCCCCTCCATCAAATTCAAAATCTAATGTTATGAAAATGTGCTGAGATGCTGATAATTCCTCTGAAGAAAAAATTCCTTCTTGTACTGCTGATGACATTGGATTAATTGTGGATGGTTCTACTGAAAATGAACCTAAATTACTTGTCTCAAAATATGGAGTGATTTCTAATTTTTCAAAACTTATCCAAAATGGCATTGTATTGCAAAATTCAATTTCACCATGATTGGACATTGTAAAAAAACTGAACTGCCCTGGGTTGTCCCATCTGTATTCTAATTGCTGCATGCCAATTACACTCAACCCCCAATGTGCAAATGGCAAAACTATTACGATTATTGCAATAATTGAAATGATTGAATGTTTATTCATATTTTATTTTCTATTTTTTCTGGAAATCCGATAATGTTTCTTTCGAGCAAGTTATTCATTGCATTAGAAAAATTATCGTCTGATATTGCTCCTTCTAACCACCAGTAACCAATATTTTTTACCCATTTTGGAACTACAACATCATACACATTATCTTCATTTATTTCAAATGGAATGTTTACTAATTTAGTATCCACATATTTTTGAAATGCATCTAATAGAAAGCCATCCGAGATATTCCCAGAAAGCCAGTTTGCCATTATTGGTTTAATTAACTCTGGAATACAAATGGAATCTGATTCTATCAATTCAAATTCTGCAGAAGTTACTGCTCCTGAATATTCTACATCGATGAAATATTTTCCTAATGGAAATATTTCTGCTTCAAATGGAATTAATGAGGGAATAGGATTTTGTAATTCTGTTATTGCTATTGGTATGGCACTACTGCCTTTTCCTGATTCATCACTAATGTGAATTATTGCAGGATCTCCAGTTACTTCAGAAACCTCGATTGTATAGAATAATTTTTCACAATAACTGTATGTGGTTTGTTCCATAATTATTGAAATTGATGGCTCTGCATAAACTAGGGGCAAAAGGGGGAGAATCCCAATAATGAAAAATATTGATAATGTTGATGTTTTGGATATCATCTTTTCTTAAAATTTACACTACTCAATAAAAATCTCAAAGCAATCCTGAGGAATCTTTTTTAATAACTTTAGCCAACTTTATTTATCGAGTTTTCTGCGGAAGCAAATTCTTTGGGTGTGTGGCTTGTGAAACCCCACTCAAGGAAATTTTTACTGATTAGCGTTGCTTAGGAATACTCTTGGATTTACAGTTAGAAAGTGGGATGTTTTTGACTTTTTTTATGATTACAACAATGATTTAGATTATAAAATATTTAGTGCGTCATTAGGACTATGCTGTCTGGATACGAAGGCATCACTATGACATGCTATGTCTATGTCGCACAGATTAGATAATGGTGAATTTAATATTAAAGATATATTATTTTGATTTAATTCTGAATCAAATCAACTAGAATCTATCTTAATAATTTGAATCACTGTTATGATGTAGTGAATTCGTGATAAGACAGCTGTACACTACATTCAGTACCGGTCTGCCTTCATTTGAATTCACTAAAAAATACTGATAATTCAAATAATGTGGAGTTTTTAGATAAATCATAATCCACAAAGTTATATTTTTAGTATAGAATGTATTATGCAATTTATGCATGTTGAAACAGTTCAAACAGAAGACTTGTCAAAATTAGATGCTCTTGTAAATGAGATAATTGAGCAGAGAAAAATTGTCGATATTAAAGTAACAACTACTGTATTTCAAGAAAAAATTCTATATACAGCACTTGTAATTCTTGATGATTGAATTTATTTTTCTTTAATTTCTTTTTTTAATTTTTCTAATGATTCAAGATATTCTTTTTTCATTAGATTTTCAGGAACTGTTTTATTGTTCTTATTTTTCTGTGGGGCTTTAACTTTTTTTGGTTCAGTCATACTTGAAATATGTCCTTTCAACTATTAAACAATTAACACTGCCAAAAAGTATTACATTATTTTTTTGTAGAGATCCTATCAAACCATTCATTTGATAGGATTACCTGACAATATTGTTTGAATACGCTTTACGATGTCACTTGGGTTCCCTGCATTATCTAAGGAAACTACAAGAAGCATTTCACTATTAATTGGAAATATTATTCTTATCAAATTATCATAAACTTGAAGAGTGTAATGGGTATTTCCAATTTTTTCAGAAATGGAATTTCTAAAGTTCCAGGATTCAATAGTGTGTTTTAAAGCCATTTTATTCTCTACTTCAGTTAGTAGATCTACCACTCCATCCATTTTACGTCTAAATATGCTGTTACCTTTTAAATCGTAAATCATTACGTATCGTATATTTCCAGAAACATGCATGATGCTGTTTAGGAATTTCTCTTGATTTACCAGTTTCAGTTGTTCCATGATAGAGTATTACATGATTGTAATAATTAATGAAAATGGAAGTTGATTTAATTCAGAATGAACTCAACTATGGATTAGATTTTAAATAATTTCCCTTAAATTACTACGTTGATAAAATATAGAGAAATAATAACCGAAAACAAGGCATATGACAAATCAATGCATTGCGATTATTGTGGATGCCTATTGAAAATTCAAGAAGATTATTGTTCTGAACCATGTAAACAGAAAGATTCAGTTTGGCACAGGAATGATGAGGAATAAACATCATGTCGTATTCAAATTCTAATGATGAACATTCTATTGAGGAACAATTTGAAAAGATATACCCTCAGTATGATTATTCACTAGAGTCTACATATCGTGAAAAAGATGTGAGAAAAAGAAAAAGAATGAAAACAATGGACTAATGGTTGTTCTTAAAATGGAGATAAAAAATGAAATCAGTTCTAATTTTAATAATTTTAGGAACAATTTTATCTGTTTTTCCTGTAGCGTATGGTCTAACTAATCTGGAAGAAACTCAATATCTAGATAATTTTACTCGTCTTTACCAAGAAAAAAAATATGACGATTCAATTATAGAATTAGATAAAATTTTAGAAGTTGATCCAGATAATATCACGGCATTAAATAAAAAAGGCAGTGTTCTCTTAACTCAAGGAAAATATGTTACTGCGTTACAAACCTTTGAAAGAGCATTCACTATTGACCCAAAAAGCTTTGATTCCATGAATGGTCTTGGTAATTCGTATTATAATTTAGACCGATATAATGATGCAATAAAACAATATGAACAAGTTTTAAAAAAAGATCGTAAAAATATAGGTGCTCTACTTGGAAGTGGAAATGTGTTGCTAAAAGTAGAGCAATATGATGATTCTATTCTGTTCTTTAATCTTGTATTGGCAATAGATCCAAATAACTTATCTGCCTTGATAGGAAATGCAAATGCTCTATTATCAGTCAACCAATACAAACTATCATTAAGTTTGTTTGAAAAGATTCTTGAAATAGATCTAAACAACATAGATGCTCTTAACGGAAAAGGCCAAGTATTTTTAGACCTAAATCAATTTGAAAAATCAAGAATTGCTTTTTTAGCTGCACAAGAAGTTGATCCTGAAAATATTACCACGTTACTTGGTCTTGCCGAACTAAATTTTTTAGAGAAAAAAAATATTAAATCTCAGAAACTATATGAAACCATTCTCTCCCTTGATCCTGATAATACTCGGGCATTAATTGGAGAGGCATCTGTTCTTGTAGAATTGGGACGATTTGATGACGCAATGGAATATTTTAATGAAGCATTAGAAGTAGATCCTAATAATTTAGATGCTCTAAATGGAAAAGATATGATTATGAATAATAGAGTAAATGACTCTCTTGATTTGATTTTATTGGTTACTATAATTGGAAGTATTACTTCGGTTGTTTCATTTTTTGTAGTTCTATTCAAAATTAAAGAAAACGCCGAATTAAAAGCAAAACTGACCATGTCAAATGAACAGATTGAAGATTTAGTAGATAAAATGATGAAGAGTATGGGAAAACCTAAACCAAAATGATTTGATCTAAAAATTTAAATTAATTTTAACTAACTGAAATCAAATTTGTAGTTCTTTTAATGCCATTCTTGCAGCAATTCTAGCTGTTTTTGATGCCATTGTTGCTTTTGCAATTTCATTTTCTGCAACCATTGCTGCACGAATTGATGATTCTATTTGTATATTGTATGTTTTTTGATATTTTTTTTCTAGTTGTGGAGTTGTCATTTTCTTTGATGTGGCCAATGCTGCATTAGCTGATTTTCTTGAGACAATTGCAGCATATTTTGCATTTTTAGTATGGGTAATTGTTTTTGATGTTTCTTTTTTTACTGCAGCTAATCTAGATTTTGCTCTAGATTCAGCTAGTTTAGCTCCTTTCATTGCTTTATTTGTACTTGAAACTACGCTTTGCATAATTTCACTTAGTTTTGCAATATGTTCAGGATGGGAATTGAATTTTTTTGCGAGAAGTTTTTTTGATGTATTTCTAACGATTTTTGCATTGTGAATTGCCCTTGTTGCATTTTCTATATGGGGATCTATATTCATACTGTATTTCTTACCTTGATGATAGAATTTATGCTTATGTAAAATTGAATCTTAATTGTATTTGTTTTACTCATGACAAATTGGTAAGTGTATGTGATCATTCGTGATTACCAAGTGTTATTAGCACTTTTGACTGTCATATAGTTATGGATATTACAGGATTGTATATGCTAAATACTTCTGAATATACTGAAGAAAAAATTAAGAGAACTCTTGAATTATTATACGAGGGTAGAGAAAATGAATTTAAAGAATTATCAAAAGTATTTCTTGGAGAAAAGGAATTAAGTAAAACAGCAAATTGGAAAGGATTTGTTTTGAATTTTTGTTTAGATGTAGAAGAGTCATTTAAAACATGGAGTGGCCAAATGCCGCTAACTGAAACATCCCCACAAAAAGCTCTTACCCTACTCAGACAAGTAAGCAATGGTTTGACATCTATGAATCAACTAATGCACATACTAAACATTTCATATACTATTTCAACAGAATTTAATGAAATTTACAAACGACTAAAATGATATGGTGTATTCTGAAGTTTAATATGCAGTGTACTTGTTTTTAACACATGGCATTATCATTTCAACATATTCTTGTACCCTATGATGGAACAAAATCTGGAGATAAAGCATTTAACGGTGCGATTCAACTCGCAAAAAATTCTCTTCTAAAATCACTATACTAGCTTGTATGGAAAAAAATGCTACGTTTGGATTTTTTGATACAAAATCTGATAAAAAAGAAATGAAAAATCAAAATAAAATAATGGAAAAAAAGTTTGATGAATTAGAACAGATAGCGAAAAAATCCGGCATTCGATGTAGTTCGAGAATTTCTAGTTGCACTGTGGCCTCAAAATGTATCATATCTTATGTAAAATCACATGAAATTGATCTAATTGTTATGGGTAAATCTTCAAAAGTTAGTCCTGAAAAAATCTATCATGATAGTACTGTAAATCACATCTATGTTAGCGTTAAATGTGCCATGTTGAATATTTGATGAGTGATTTTATTTTAATTTAAACATCTCAACAAGTCTATAACTTCAAACAATACATTTGATTATGGCCGTATACTGCTTATTTTTCATTGAAGAAAATTATTCTAACTTCCCATGAACAACAGAATTCAAACATAGAATCAGTGTTTAAGAAATTCAAGGTACCATTCTATAATAAAATGGTGCAAGCAGATGATCTCAAAATATTTGAATACACGATAATTGCGCCTGATAATACAGCACGCACAATTTTAAAAAAATTATCCAAAATTATTGATACCGAACAAAAAGAAATCATGATTACTAGTCAAACATTAGATGCATCATTTTCCGATTATCTTGAAAATTTAGAAAAACAAGAAAAAGAAAAAGATACGGGACAATTAACTGAAGAATTTCATGCAATAACAGAACCTTCTGTTGAATTTAACAAAGATTTGTTTGCAATGGTAATTATTGCATCTGTTGCAGCAGTAATTGGTCTATTTACAAACAACGCTGCACTTGTAATTGGAGGGATGCTGCTGGCACCTTTGATAGGACCTATGACTGCTTTTTCGTTTAATGTTGCAGTTGCAGAACCACGTAAGATTGCAAAATCTGCGATTAATGGTACTTTACTTTTGATTGCATCTTTTTCCACTGCTGCAATATTAACACTTGTGGTATCTCAGTTTGCTGAATTGCCAATTACAGATGAGATCCTTTTACGAACAGACGTGTCTATTGTTTTCTTAGCTTTGGCAATATCGTTAGGTATTGCTGGTGGTATTGCAATGTCTTCACATGTTCCAGGTCTTCTTGTAGGTGTTGCAATTGCAGCCGCATTAGTTCCACCTTCGGCAGTTGCTGGAATCGGTCTATCTTTATGGGAATTAGATATTTTTACCAATTCTCTTTTACTTACAATTCAAAATGTAATTGGTCTTATTTTGGGCATGATTGTGGTATTTTTTGTTAAAAAAATAACTCCTACAAAATATCATGAGAAAGAACAAGGCAAGCGATACATGATAATTACAATATCTATTTTTATTGCATTGAGTGTATTGCTTGGTATAATCTCTTTTCAGGCATATATCTGACAATGATCTAAGAATAGAAATTATAGTTTTTCACATTTTCCACCTGTTTTCTTCCAACTTTTTCCACCTTGACGTTTACATTGTGTTTTTGTAACTTTTCTGGATGTAACTCCTTTACAGTTTTCTTCAAGATAACATGTTCCCACAGGTATCTTGGTTGGTTTTTTATGTGTAGTGTGTTTTTTATGAACCGTTTTTGTCTTAATTCTTCCCACTGAAAGTGTAGGTGCTTTTCTTACAATACGTTTACGTTTAGAAATTAATGGTTTTTTTATTTTAGGAATTTTTGGTTTTCTGATTGGTCTTTGTATTGACATGGCATACATTAAACAATTTACTATTAAACTCATTCGTAATTTTAAATTAAAAACAATAAGAAATGTTCAGAGTCTTTTAGAAAATATATTGTAATCTAATATTATCTATTTTTAATTTTATAATATCCAAATAGTCCTCCGGCAATAGCACTACAGATTACTATGCCGAGTCCTATTAACCACTCTTGAGAAAACCATTCAGAATTTGTAATTAACACAACTCCAATTAGAATGGAAATTATTACAACCAATGAAATAATGATTATATTTTTTGACATTATTCGCTCTCTTTTCCATTCCAAACAACTCTTTGTGGGAATGGAATTTCAATTTCTGCCTCATCCAAAGCATTTTTGATAACTTTTAGTAAATTAGGCATTACTTCAAGTAAATCATCACGAGGGTACCATACACGAACCAATATGTTGACACTATTATCTGCCAACTCTGAAATTGAAAATTGTGGTGCTGGCTCCATCAATGAATATACGACATTATTTTCAATTGCATTTTTAATTACACTAATTGCATTATCAATATTTTCACCATATCCAATTCCAACTGTAACTTCACTTCGTCTTACTTCAGAAAGAATAAATGTTCGAAGATTTGACGTGAACATTTTTTCATTAGGTATACGTACCACTGTCCCATCAAACTGCTGAACTTTGGATGAAAATGTGTTAATATCTATAAGCTTTCCTGTTACATTTACATCGACTACTTCAACTGTATCTCCTTGTTTTACAGGTTTTTCAATTAACAAGAATGCCCCTGAAATCATGTTTGATACTACGGATTGTGCTGCAAATCCAATCACAATTCCCATAAATCCTGCTCCTACAACTAGTCCACCAATATCAAATCCTTGACTTGCAGTAGCTGCTAACAGAAAAATAATAATTATTCCATAATAGATTAGTTTGTTAAGTGTCTTTACAGTGTGTATTGGCATGTTTGGTGCAAATTTTCTATTAAAAATCATACGAGCAATTCGTGCAACGATAACTCCTGCAGAAACAAGAATTCCTATGATGAGTAGACCCCATACTGATAATCCATCCATCAATTGCATGTCTAGAATTTCAAACATGTCTAATTGAATCCCCTATCCATCATAAATGATGATTTTTCTTTCTTTTCAGCATAGGATACAATATTCAAATTTTCTTCTTTAGCTGAATAGTCTTCTTGATTAATTTCGATGATATCTTTGCCGACATCTTGTTTTATCACACATTTAACATCATCAATGTGCACTTCGTGTGAATTATCGAGATAGTAGATGGTATAAACAGTAATTGGAAATACAAGTTTTCCTACAAATGCTCCATGGCTTAGTTCATTAGATAATGTGACTTTCATTTTAGCAAAAATATATGGATCTGATTCATTGTCTTCTAAAAGTTTGACTTTGGAGTACATGCAAAGATTACCTTGTTCTGGAGTTCCATACAATGCAAATCTAGAATGCATTGGCTCACAGGTAAAACAATCAAAGAGTTCTTTAGAATTGTCACTTGAATTAATTACAAAAATACCTATTTCAATTGGAAACTGAACTAATATATTTACTATTGAATTCTTTTCTACAAAAAGAGATTCTTCTAGTCTGAGAAAAATTAAATCATTTGTTTTTTTCGCTGGAAGATTTAGTGGTAAGACTGGACACAATTCAATTTTGGTATCTTTATTTGATTGTTGGATTGATTTTCTAATTTCTTGGTTTGTAGAGTTTTTTCTATAGTATGATAGCCTTCCATCTAACTTTCGAGTAATATGTATCTCTGTTTTAGGTAATAGTAAATCTAGTTTATCTGAAATATCATACATTCCATAACCTGAAAAATTTTCTTTGGTACTCAAATTAATTGCTCTAATTATGATAGATTGTCAATGGTTATAAAATACATACTTTATGAGTTGGCACTAGCCAAAATATTTTTTCCTCTTTAAATAACAAAAACTAGAAAAAAATTCATGAAAAATATATGTGAAAACTGTAAAAACGAATTTGAAAATAGAGCAAGTGATTGTTGTTCTAAAGAATGCTTTATCGAATACATGGGTAAAATTGTGGTATAGTGATTATATTGAATCAAGCAATTACAAATTTCTAATCAAGGAATCCAAGTAATTTTAGAGAATCTAGATGGGCAATTAGCAGATATTCGTCGAGATCCTAGATTAGAAGGTCTAGTTGATGATTTGGAGAATCTATTTTATTCATATCTTAAAACTTGGTTGAAAAGTAATAATGAAGTTCTTGATATTTTGAAAAATAACATAAAGTCTTTGGAAATCAGTTATTAAAGGGAATTTTTCTATTCTCGATATGCCTAGTTATCAAGACCAGACGTGGATCAGACTATGGAAAGAAAATTCCCCTGAAATACGTGAACGTGTAATTGGATGGCGTAAACAAAATGCAGTCACTCGTATTGACAAGCCAAGTAGATTACAGAGGGCAAGACGATTAGGTTACAAAGCAAAACAAGGTATCATTGTTGTTAGAATGAGAGTTGGTACTGGTGGTATGAGAAAACAAAGACCTACTGGTGGTAGAAGACCAAAACATCTTGGTGTTACAAGAATCAAGGCAGATGATGATATGAAAACTGTTGCAAATAGAAGAGTTATTCAAAGATACCCAAACATGAAATTTTTAGGATCTTATTTTGTCTATAAAGATGGAAAACATTATTGGTTTGAAGTAATTTTAGCAGATCCTGATCATCCTCGAATTGCTCAGGATAAAGAAATAACTAAGAGAATTCCTAGAACTGCATAACTTGAAAACATTATTTGCGTTAACTATTGCATTACTTTTTGTAATAACTCCTGTTTATGGTCAAGCGTTATCTGATGCTACTGGTTTAATATATCGATTAGATATTCAAACTGGCGGTCATACGTTTGAAGTAAAAACTACTTCTAATTTTCAAATACTAGATTTTGAATTTGATAAAGATCAGAAAAAATTAACTCTTTACATATCAAGTGGATTAGAAAATAATTTGAGTGAAGTAATTCTTCCTCAGAAACTTTTGGGAGGTAATCTGACATTCTATCTTAATGGACAAGAATATGTTCCTCAGGTAAAAACAAATGAAAAAATTTCTTTTATTACTTTGAATTTTACAGGAATTGGAGATAATACATTAGATATTGTTGGAACTGAATATCTTTCTGGGTTTACTGAAATAACTTCTGATATACTTCCATCTGATCTAATGCCTTTAGAGGATAATGATGAAGGATTAATTTACACCGCAATAATTATGGCACTTTTGATCATTGGTGGAATAGTCGGTGTAATTCTTCTCGTAAATAAAAGAAGAAAATAAAAGATACTAGAATTTCAATATTTTTGATACTTGGTATGGATAATGCAAAAATTGCCCTTGTATGTGGATTTGTAATTGTTGTAGTGTTATCTATTACACTAGTTTTGATTAAATGATTTAATTCTCATTTATCAGTTTCTGAATTATTGCATCAACATGACCTGATTGTCCAAATGACACATCTCTGAGAATCCCTTTCCTGTCTACTATTATCATAGATGGCGTGCCTTGTAGGGAGAACTTTTCAAATGTCTCTGCTGAATATTCTTTGGATTTCATGTAACTTTTAACTCTTTCAATGATTTGATTTTTGTACTCATCTGGTTGTGAGTCAAAATCTGGAATTTGAGGATAGATAAACTCCATAATTTTTTCCTGACTGATTTCTCCTGAGGTTTTTGTGAGATTATCCATTGCCAGTGGAAATGGAATTTTAAATGAAAGCTTGTTTCCATCTTTTAATTGACCATATGATGCAAGTGCATCTTTTGTTTCACCGATTACTTCGCCTGTTTCGGCAAGCATTTTCAAATTATCTAGTGTATTTTTATCAAAATCTTCAAAAGCAGTAGCTAAACCTAAAACTCGAACACCTTCATCTTTGTATTTATTATAAATCTCAATTGCTTCAGGAATTGCATTCATGAAACATCCTGGGCAATTCACTTGAAAGACTTCTAACAATACTATGTGATCTTTTTCTTGGTCAAAATTCGTTGGAGCTCCTTGTACCCATTCAGAAACTCCAAAATTTGGTGCTTTTTCGCCAATTTTTATGCCCATTATCGATTATCTGACTTTTTCCATTAAATAGATATCTGAACTAGTAACCTAATATAGGACACAAAAAATTCCAAAATAAAATGCAGGTAATTACTGAAGATAGAATGGCACTTTTTGCAGAGATGGAATCAAAATATGAACAAAAAGATACTGAATATTTTATTTCTCTTTTAGAACATCCTGATTTTGTTGTTAGAACAAGGGTTGCATGTATTTTAGTTGATTTTGGTGGAGAAGATAAAGTTCCACATATTGCTAAAGTTTTAAAAAATGATGAAAATGAACTAGTTCGGCATGAGGCAGCTTTTGCTTTAGGTCAAATGTCTTACTCTAGTGCTATTCCGCCATTGACTGATGCAACTCTTAATGATCCTAGTATGTTCGTACGACATGAAGCTGCAATAGCTTTGGGTGTTGTCGGTTCTAAAGAAGCAAAAGAGGCTCTTCAAAAGGCTCTAAACGATCCTGAACATGCAGTCGTTGAATCTGCAGTTGTAGCATTATCTAATATTGAATTTATGGAAAAGTTAAGTAAGAACGAAAAGTTTGCAAAGTTGACAGGTGGATGAGATGAATTTTTCTTATGGAGTTATTGGTATTGTAGGCGTTCTTGCTGCAATAACTATTGGATTCATAGCAATGGATCCTACTGGAATAATTGAACCAAGAATAGTTGATGAAGAAAAACCAGTTGCATGTACCATGCAATGGGATCCGATGTGTGGTGTTGATGGTGTAACTTATGGAAATATGTGTATGTTGAATGCTGCTGATGTAAAATTAGATTATTCAGGTGAATGTATTGCTGATTCTAAATCAAACATGAAACCATGTACAAAAGACTATAGACCTGTATGTGGAGTTGATGGCAAAACTTATGGAAACATGTGTACTTTGGAATCTTCTGGAATTACATTTGATTATGAGGGTGAATGTGTAGTGGTACAACCAAAAGTTGAACCAAAAGTTGAACCATTACCCATGACTGCCATTGTTTCAGTTCCTGCAGGATCTGCAGTTCCAGGATGTGACGATACCAATGAATGCTATTTGCCTTTTGAGACTAATGTTGCGATAGGTGCAACTGTTTCTTGGATTAATGATGATTCAGCAGCACACACAGTAACAAGTGGATTGCCTGGAACTCATGATGGAGTGTTTGATAGTAGCTTGTTTATGGCAGGTGCTGTTTACGAATTTACTTTTGATGATGCTGGAACTTATGATTATTACTGTATGGTTCATCCATGGATGACTGGAATAGTAAACGTAAACTAGAGTGATGTGACTTTACTTCCTTGTTCACTTGATTCAAATCTGTAAATCTGTTCTACTGTTGAATCCTCAAAAATTTCTGCATCGTGAGTAATAATTAGAAATTGCATTCTAGTTTCTGAATTGGAAATATCTGATAATTGTGATAGTACTCCAACTAGAGATTTTTTACGTTCAGCATCAAGGTGTGTTGTTGGTTCATCCAAAATCATCAAATTGAGATTTGATGCTCCAAGCAGACTTGACATGCCTAATCTTAATGCTAGTGCAACACTTACTTTTTCTCCACCACTTAGAGATTCTAATTCTAAAACTTCAGTTTTTGAATAACATGCTATTGAAATGTCTCTTGTTTTTTCTGATAACATAATTCGTTGAATTTTAGTATTTAGTAATGTGAGGTATTCTGATGCTTTGGCAGAAATTGTGTTTAATGCCCATGATCTTAAACTTGTTGCAACCGGCCCATCTCTGCTAAAAATATTTGTTTGAATTTCATTAAGGTTTGAAACATACTCTTTTACGACTTTTAATTCTGTAATTGCTTTTTCAATTATGCTGATTTGCTCTTCTCCTTTTGAAATTTTCTCTGAAATTCCACCAATCTGTTGATCTATTTGAGATAAACTCATTTGCTTTTCATTAATTGCAATTTTTAGAGAATTGAATTCTTGTTGATCAAATCCTGTGGTTTCTTCTTCTAATTTTGAAATATTTTCAAAAATCATTTTGGCATGAGAATCTATGGTTGATATTTCAAGTAAACTTCCATTAGTTGTTAGGGGAATTCTTTGTTTTTTGATTTTTACATCTTCTTGTATTTTCATTAATTCTTCTTTATTGTTGATTGAATGAGCCCTGAGTGTTGCTTCAGCGTCTCTTGCAATTTGTAATTTTGTTGAAAACTCTTTCTTTTTTTGATTATACATGACTCTTTCTTTTTCTTTTGAAATAATTTGGTTTTCAATATCTGTAATTTCTTGACGAAGATGATTTTCTTGAAACAATGGATTTAATTTTTCTACATTTGAATCGCATACTGGACATTTGTTATCTTTTAATTGAAGTTTTAATGCCAGTGATAATTTTTCTTTTAATGATATTGTCTGGTTTGTCCTTTCTTGAATTTGTTTGAGTGTTCCATCGATGGCTTCCTCAACTTTTAGAATTTTAGATTCCAGGTCTGATTTTAACACTGCATGCTCAAAACAACCCTCACAATCATGAATTTTACGCTCATTTTCATTAATTTCGCGCTGGATTTCTTGAATTGCTTCTTTTGCATAGGCTGATAGTTCTTTTTTTCTTAGTTCTAGTTGATTGATTTTATCTATTTTTGGTGCTTCGGTCTCTACTTTTGTTCTTAGATTATCTACTTCTTTTTTCAATTGTTCTTGTTTTATTTCTAAATTCTTTTTCTCTGGTTTTGATTCTTCAATTTCTTTTTGATATCTTTCTAATTCTCGAAATAGAATTTCAATATGGGTATCATCATATCCTACGGAGTCTCGAATTTTCTCTCGGAATTCTTTGTTTACTGTTTTCATTGCTTCTGATGCTACATCAAGCTTGTCAATTCCTATGATTGCATTTAATAATTCTTTAAACTCTTTTGGTTTGGCATTAATTATTGCATTTAATTCCCCTTGTTGTACAATTGAAGCAATTTTTAATTTTTCAAAATCTAAACCAATCACTTTTTCAACTTCTTGAGTCATTGATTCTCCAAATTGCTTTCTTTCCCCTGCTGCAATCTCTATTCGTTCACCATTTACAACTTCGGCAAATGTTGCAGCCAGAGCTCCCTTACTATCAATTTTTCTTACAGCTTCGAATTGTTTATCATTAATGGAAAAGCTAATTTTTGCAAATCCTTGGGTTGATCCTCGTTTAATCAATCCTTTGTTTGATTTTCTAGTATGTTGACCAAACAATGCAAATGTGATTGCATCTATGATACTTGATTTTCCTGCACCATTATCTCCAACAAATACTGTGACCCCATTTTCAAATTCTAGTTTTGTATTTGAGTGAGCTAGGAAATCCCCTAACTCTATTGATGTAATCAAGACTTGGTCTCCTTTTTGAATTTTTCAAAATTTTCAAAAACTAATTGTGATGCTTCTTTAATTTCACCCGTTGCTAAAATTGGAAGTAGTTCTTTTATTGCAAATTTTGCTGACTGTTCAGAACCTAGTGCATCTACTGATAATCTGTACATTTCGTCATCAATGACATTTGGTCTGTCTAGAAATATCGACGAGTCTGAAATCTGTTTGGTGCTGATTCTCCAAAAACATCTCAAAACCAATGAGTTTAGTCTGGCTATTTGTGCCTGAATATGGTCTGTTTCTATGTTTTCGCCTTGAATTTTCACTTCAACAATTGGCTTTTTTCCTTCAGTTACTATTTTTTCAGAGATTTCTCCTATCGTTTTTTCCAAATCTTGATATTCTGTTTTAAATGAAATTTGAGGTCTTGCATCTAATTCAATCCAATTTGGAATTGCATCTTCTCCTGAGATGTCTACTTCGAAGAATCCTTTCTTGGTTTCTTTAATTCCTTCACTAGTTGTTAATTCTATTGACCCTGGGTATGCCACTGGTCCACTTAGATGGCTAAATTGTTTGACATCTTTATCGTGAAGATGGCCCATTGCATAATATGTGAAGTTTTTTGGCAAATCTGTTGATTGTAACTCTCCTGCAAACTTGTTGAATTCTGTTATACCTTGATGTAGAATTAAAATTTTATGGCCTGAATGATCTTTGACTTTGTTGTCTATTGCAGAAAATTTTTCTTCATATTGTGAAATTTCTGCTTTTCTTATTTTATCAAATCCTGCTAATAGAACTCCTTTGTATTCTATGGGGACTCCTTGACCGATATATTTTGAAAATTCTAAATTGTGGTAAACATATGGTATTGGTGTAGTTCTAATTCTACTAATGTCATGTTCTCCTAAAATAAAAAATGAATCAATGTTATTTTGCTTTAATCTTTTTAATCCATTTGCCATTTGTATAATTGCAGTCCCATTTGGATTTGGAACATGAAAAATATCTCCTGCAAAAATTACAAAATCCACATGATCTTTAATTGATGTATCTATAGATTGATTAAATACATCATAGACATCTTGTGCACGTTCTTCTGAACCATACTGGACTAACCCCAAATGTGTATCTGAAATGTGTGAAAATAACATTAGTCTAATAGCAAATCTTTTTGTACCAACCCTTGAGTTGATTCCACTGCAACCTCATTCATTTTTTCTGCTTTTGCCCATGCGTTGACTGCACTTTGATCTGCCCCCATTACCTTTTCTTTTACTTCTTCAACGTGAACCAATGATGGGAGATTTGTCCATTGTCCAACAAGAACTGCATCTCCTACGTTTAGTGATGTTAATTGAGCGATTAATTCACGACTAGTTGACTCTGTTGCTGAGGCTATTTGTCGCTGGTCATCTTCTTGAATTATCTTCATTATTGCAAATGATCCCATCTGACTGAGAACGTTAAGATCCACACTTCTGGGTCGCTGAGAAACTACTCCTAACCCAAGCCCAAACTTTCTACCTTCTCTGGCAATTTTAGCCGCCCAATATTTTGCACTAGTGTCATGGTCTTTTGGAATGAAGACATGTGCTTCTTCAATGATTACAAAAATTGGTGAATTAAATCTGAAATTTCTTTCTCTTTTAGTTTTTCTGTGTCTTGCCATACTTGCATCTTTTCTATCTTTGAGTAGCTGTTGTAGATAAAATGC
This sequence comes from Candidatus Nitrosopumilus sp. bin_7KS, assembly GCF_054095835.1. NCBI lineage: Archaea > Thermoproteati > Nitrososphaerota > Nitrososphaeria > Nitrosopumilales > Nitrosopumilaceae > Nitrosopumilus > Candidatus Nitrosopumilus sp. bin_7KS. The sequence goes on from NZ_JBSWSO010000004.1 coordinate 255,323, forward strand.
AACTGCTACATTTGCTTGTTTTTCAGATAGTTCTGAAATATTTAGAATATTTGTTCTACCTTCTTTAATGAAACTAATTGGGTCTCCCATATCTGGATCTAAAATATCTTCAAATCTTCTTTGAGCGTCTTCTATAATATCTTGAACTCTATATGCTGATGTCCTAATTTCTTTCAATTTTTTGTCTTCGGAATTTACAATAAACTCCACTTCATTTTCTAATTTACTCCAAAATTCTTTTGATTCTTTTACATGCTTTGTAAATGCCATTCTTAAAACACGTTGTTGAACATTTGCCCCGTCTCTAATTTCTAATACTTCTGATAACTGATCAGCATCTAATAATCTGGGATTAATTTTTGCATCAATTACATTAATTCGTGGGATGTTTAGACTTGTATAGTCATTGTGATAATCAAAAATTATTACAGTTCCTTTTAATTTTGAAATTTGTTTTGTAATTAATGATACTAAATTACTTTTACCCATACCTGTCATTGCAAGAATTCCTAAATGTCTTGACACAATTTTATCTAAATTCACTTTAGCATCAATTGATTTATTTCGTAAAAGATTTCCGATGCTTACCCATCCTTCTTTTTCTGGACTGAAAATTTCTTTCAAGTCTTGTTCACTTGGCAAAGTAATTTCTGTGCCTGGAATTGGGGGAATTGCAGGTATAATTGATTGACCTTTTCTTAAATTTTTTAAAAATCCTAAAATCCCAATATGTGCCGTAAATGTTTTATCTCTTTTATTTAATTCAGCAATTTCAGTACTTTCTGAAGCTTCATCAAAATTCCTTACATCTGTAAATGCCGCACTTGACACTGAAGATCTTTCTACTAATCCTAAGATTTCTCCTTCATCAGTACTAATTTTGATGTATTCTCCTACTGATAATGCTCTTGAAGTAATTGCTGTGACAATTGTAGGCTTTGATTCACCAATTACAAAACCTAGACTCAACCCAGTACCTCCCGTGAACCTATCTCATTACTTAATCCTAACAAACTAACCATCTTTGCAAGTTCTTTATCAGATATTTTACAGTTATTATGTGCAAGCTTTAGAGCGTATGGATATCCTCCGACACTAGTTTTGTATAATTTATTCATAATTGATTTAACTTCATTTTCATCATGTTGATCTCCTAAAAATTCTAATTTAATTATTGGAGTAGAATCGCTTAATCTTACAAATGTTGAAGAAATTATTTTATCTGCACCATATTTTTTTTCTACAAAAATTTTACTAAATCCTGGACTATTTGTTACATGATTGTAATAGAAAATATCTCCTGCGAGAGAACCTAAATTTTCAAATTGTTTCTTTGTATTTGACGTCTTTGCTATGAAAATAACATTGTCTTTCTTTTTCATTATTCTTACAATTGATGCGCCCAAATTTGCTTGTCTGGTCATCAATTGTGAATGTAGAGAACCATCCATCAATACCATATCTACTCTATCTACTGTTCTCTCACATGCCTCGATTTCCATTTTACTTGCAATACTTGAAATATCATCTGCAGATCCTAATCCTGATTTATGCAAATCAACTAAAATTTCACCATCTGATTTTACAGAAACAGCAGTAGTTGCCCATAATTCGATTCCTTGAAATTTTGTATTGTTGAAACTAGAATCAATCCCTGCAGTTACTACCTCTTCTTTTGTGGGTGTGAATTCTATCCAATTATCACGTGCTTTTTGTAAAATCTGTTCAAATTTAGGCCCCTTTAGTATAGAGAGCATTTTGTCTCTGTTGATAATTGCGTCTTTGTATACTGTGTTAAGCACAACAATACTTTGTAGGTTTGAATAAAATCTTTAGGTTATACTGAAACTTGACAAAGTTGATCCATCAAACCTCTTATCCTATCCTGCCCTTGAGGATGATTTTTTCATTTGTATTTGATGGTGTGGATTTGTCAATGTATCTAATTTCATATTCATCTCCAATGTGGATTGTTTTCCCATCTAATTGACGTGGAATTTTAATTTTCACTTCAAAAATGTTTGAATCAGGCCCTGTTTCTATAAGAGAAGATGAATTTGCATCAAAACTTGGATTTGCTAATGTAGTTCGAATTCCTCCTTCCCCTCTGAATTCAAACGAACTTAATGAAATCTTGTCTTCATTTCTAGAATCTGTATTTGCATCTGGCTCGTAAATTCTTAATGTAAATTCATGTCCAATTCTAGAACCTCCACCCAAAGTTTCAACTTTGGCAAATGTTGAAGTTAATGGGAATGATTTTACAAGCACTCTTTTTTCTCCGGAATAATCCGTCGCATCCAAATATCTTATCAAAACAATGTCATCTTGACTTAATGGTTGTCCATTGACTGTTTCAGGTAATTCCAATCTAATGTAAAATTGTCCCGTGTTAGGCCCTGTTTCAATCATGTTTTCAGGTCCTTCAATTGAAACTCCGTTAATTGTAAATTCAAACAATCCATCAGTTGGAATAACTTCTACTCCACTATGTGCAATATTCAAATCATGATCTGTAATGTAAAAATTAACAATAGACATTGATGATGCGGGAATTGTCTCAATTTCTTTGTCAGTTGCTTGGATTATTTTTTTTACTTGATTCAAATCTGTGAATTTTATTGTGGGAACCACTATGCCTATTTTTTCCATTTTTATTGCAGTTTCTGTTTTTACGCAAGCAGGAGCATCATTTGTTCTAATTACTAACTCTAGGCCTTCTCTGCATTTGACATCTGTAACATGTATGCCTTGCTGAATCTGTTGTCTTGGTGATTCTATTTCCGCATTTACTGGAAGTATAAATGATAAAGTTAAAAAAAATATTATTCCAAATAATACTTTATTTTGAAAAATCATCTATATCTCAAAACCTTGATTTTATTTTAAATAGATTTAGTATGAATTCTATGTATATTTGTGCTCATTTCTCTATCGAATTTTTAATTGTGGATTAGACAGGTCTTCGATTCCTATCTAACCCACGAATAACAGTATTTCTAAAGGGATAAAAATCATATGAGGCGTTTAGAATCTTCCAATCTCGCTTGCAGGAAATCCATACACATCAATCCATTTAGACTAATTAAGAGATAATTTCTATGATTAATCATTGAAACGAGTTGGTCTATTGGGATGTGGTGCTATGGGTACTCAAATTGCACTAGCAATTGATTCTGGAAAAATTCCTGCAACTCTCACACATGTTTATGATGACTCAAAAGAGAAATCTAAATTATTAGTTGAAAAATTAATAAACAAACCTGAAATTGTTGAGAATTCACATTTACTCTCTTCAAACCCTGTGGACATTGTTGTAGAAGCTGCATCACAAGACGCTGTTAGAGATGCATCTTTGAGTGTCTTACAAAACAAGAAAGATCTAATGATAATGAGTGTTGGCGCATTACTAGATGAATCAATTTATGATATTTTATCTGATGCTTGCAAGGATTTCAAAAAAACAATTTATCTTCCTTCAGGAGCAATTGCAGGATTGGATGGAATTAAATCAATTAAAGATGAACTTGAATCTCTATCCATAACAACAACAAAACATCCTCGTTCATTAAAGGGGGCAAAGTTTTTTGAAACCTCGGATATCCGCTTAGATGAAATTAATTCTCCAACTGTAATCTTTCAAGGGGTGGCAAAAGAAGCAGTATCATTATTCCCTGCAAACATCAATGTTGCAGCGCTATTGTCTTTGTCTGGAATTGGCAGTGAAAAAACTAAAGTGAAAATTATTGCAGATCCTAATACTGACAAAAACACTCATCATATTGAGGCCGAAGGAAAATTTGGGAAAATGACTTTTACTATAGAAAACTATCCTGATACAAATAATCCTAAAACTAGTAGACTGGCAATTCTATCTGCAATTGAAACTTTGAGAAAGTATTGTTCAGATGACATTCAGATTGGTACGTAATATGGCAATAATTGCCACATTTGCCAAGTTTTCATATAATTCTGGACTATTTCCCATTCTTTAAATCCCCTCAAATTCAATTTTTATTGGTTTATGCTCGTACAACAATCCTCTGAACTCAAAGAAGAGATTATGAGACTCAAAAAAGAAAAAGATGTGGTAATTCTAGCACATAATTATCAAATTCCTGATGTCCAGGATATTGCTGATTTTACTGGCGATTCATTGGGATTATCTAGACAAGCTGCAACTGTTGATCAAAAAACAATTTTGTTTTGTGGTGTGCACTTTATGGCAGAAACTGCAGCTATTATCAGTCCTGACAAAAAGGTTCTAATTCCTGATTTAGAAGCTGGTTGCTCATTATCTGATTCTATCACTGTAGATGAATTAAGAAATTGGAAAAATCAACATCCTGATGCAATCGCAGTTGGATATGTTAACACTACTGCTGAAATTAAAGCAGAATTAGATTATTGTTGCACTTCAGCTAATGCTGTAAATGTTGTAAAATCGATTCCAGAAGATAAAGATATTTTATTTTTGCCTGATATGTTCCTAGGATCTTATGTAGCCAAAATGACTGGCAGAAAAAATATGCACATATGGGCTGGTGAATGCCATGTCCATGCAGGTATCACTCCTGAAGATGTCACTAAAAAATTAGAGTCTATGCAGGATGCCGAATTCCTTATTCATCCTGAATGCGGTTGTACAACTCCAATGATGTATGATGTTGCAGATGGAAGTTATGATGACAAAAAAGTTTCAATTCTGTCTACTGAAGGAATGCTCAAACATGCAAACAAATCCAAATCAAAGAATTTTGTAGTTGCTACAGAAACTGGAATTTTATATAAAATGAAACAACAAAATCCTGATAAGACATTCATTCCTGCATCTGAAAAAGCAGAATGTCAATATATGAAAATGATCACTCTTGAAAAAGTGTATGACACATTGATAAATGAAAAAAATGTTGTCACTGTTCCTAAAGAAATTGCAGATAAGGCCCGTTTAGCAATTGATAGAATGCTTGCAATTAGCTAAATCTCTCTATTATGGCTGGATTATTTTCCCGTGAACCTAAAGATCCTCAAAAGAAAAAAAATGTTCAAAAATTAAAAGAACTTAAAAAACTAGTAAAAGAAAAAAAATATGCTGAGGCTTTAAAATCAGGCATAGATTATTTACATAAGGTGCCAAATAATCATGATGTTTTGTTTACTGTAGGTGGGATTTACTATTTACAAAATAAACACAAAACTGCAATCTCTTATTTTGAAAAAGCTCTTGAAATTGGAACTTATGATGTTGATGTTTTACTGTTAAAGGCATATTCTCATCAAAAGTTAGGAGAAGATAAACGAGCTATACAATGCTGTAAAAAAATCCAGGAAATTGATCCTAAAAATAAATCTGTATCTAATTTGTTAGATGAATTAAATTAAATCTCCAAACTCATGTCAATTCCTTTGACCGAATTTGTGATACTTCCTACTGAGATAATATCTACCTCAGTTTGACCATATTTTGAAATATTTTTGGAGGTTATACCGCCTGATGCTTCAAGTAATACCTTGTTTTTTAATTTTTGATTTTTTAAAGTTTGAATCGTTTTTTTAATTTGGGCTGGAGTAAAGTTATCTAGCATGATTATGGTTGCTCCTTCTTTTGCCGCTAACACTGCATCAGCTGTATTTTCAACCTCCACTTCAAATTTTTTGTATTTTTTCTTTGTTTTTTTAATCAAAGATAGTAATGAATCCCCTATTGCAATGTGATTATCTTTAATCATAACCATTTCATCAAGTGAAAGTCTGTGTTTTTTACCTCCTCCTATTTCCACTGCTTCTTTATCAAAATATCTTAGGCCTGGGGCTGTTTTTCTTGTTGCATACAATTTTGTTTTCTTTGGGATTTTTTTTACTAATGCATTTGTTTGAGTTGCAATTCCACTCATTCTTGTTAAGAGGTTTAACGCTGTTCTCTCACAAGTTAGTATGTTTCCTGCATTTCCAGTAATGATCATTATAGTTTGATTTGGCTTTATTTTAGAACCATCTTTTTTCAAAATTTTTGAGTTACATCCTTTTAATTTGAAAATTTCTTTTGCATATGATGTTCCTGCAATAATGGCATTTTCTCTAGAGATTATTCTAACAGAAATTTTTTTCTTTGGTAGTAGGTTACTTGTGATATCTCCCTTACCAATATCTTCAGCAAGAAATTGTAATAATTGCTTTTTTGGATTAAATGTCAATATACTGATGAAATGTTAATCTGATTTTAAAGATTTTATGTTACTTTGATTGCGTATTTACCTTTTGTAGTAATTCCTAATGTTTTAGAAATTTCTGAATTTGTTGGATCAACTACTAGTACAACTCCATTCCAATCTGGTGTCAAGTCTGATGATTTACAATTTGGACATACCTTTAGAGTTGTTACATGTTTACATTTGCGGCATGCCATTTCTCGTGCCATTCTAACTTGCCTCTACTTTTTCTTCTTTTGCTGGCTCTTCTTTGCCACCGCTGGCTTTTTTAATTTCTTCTACAATCCAATCATCTGCACCAAGGAATGGTTGTCTACATGTAATTCCAATCTTGCCCATTGCTGCAGCTTTTCCTAATGACACTGCAGTAATTCTTGCACGAAGAGTAGAACCAACTTTGAGTGTTCTACCACTTTGGTTTGCTAGAATCATTCCAGATTTTACATCACTCTTTAGATAATCATCCATCACTTGTGACAAGTGAAGTAATGCATCAGTTGGACCAATTCTTACAAATGCTCCAAAGTCTGTAATGTCTACAATTTCACCTTGAACAATTTCTTGTAATTTTGGATAAAATGTTAATGCTTCAAATTCAACTTTATGGAATGTTCCGCCATCTCCGGCAATCATTTTTCCCATCTCATCTACTTTGGCATCTAAAATCATAATGATATATCCTAAATCTGCATTAATCATACTCTCGTATTTTTCTTTGAGAATGTTTACTGCGGCCTTTTTGAGTGTAGTTCCAAATAAGCTTGGAGGAATCCTAACAACATCAACTAGGGTAGATATAGAAAACAAATGTACAGTTTTTCTCGAATTTCAATTTATGAATGTTTAGGTGATTTCAGGCTTAAATTCTCAAAGATTTTTGATATTTTTCAAATAAATGGCAATTTCTTTTGGTCTCTAACTTATGTTTAAATAATGTAGAATGACTTTTTGACGCAATGGTTGGAATCGATCAAGTTCTTGAAAAACTCAGTACTGTAATTGATCCTGATTTGAAAAAAGATATCGTATCAATGGGTATGATTAAGGATTTAGAACTTAATGATGGTAATCTAAAATTTACTTTAGAATTAACAACTCCTGCTTGTCCTTTTAATGTTGAAATTGAAGATGATGTCCGAAAGGCAATTGCAGACCTTTCTGATTTGAAAAATTTTGATTTGAAAGTAACTGCCAAAGTTATGGAGGGTCGTTCCCTTGATGATGATACAGGAATGGCAACTGTCAAAAATATTATTGGTGTTGCAAGTGGAAAGGGTGGAGTAGGAAAATCTACAGTCTCTTTGAATTTAGCATTAGCATTATCTCAGTCTGGAGCAAAAGTTGGTTTATTGGATGCTGACATCTATGGTCCTAGTATTCCTTTGATGCTTGGAATGAAAGATGGATTTATGGAAGTTGAAGATAACAAACTTCAACCTGCAGACTCTAATGGATTAAAAGTTGTATCCTTTGGTTTCTTTGCTGATCAATCAAACCAAGCCGCAATTTATCGTGGTCCAATTATTTCTGGAATTTTAAAACAATTTTTAGTTGACACTAACTGGTCTGAATTGGATTATCTAATTGTAGATCTTCCTCCTGGTACTGGTGATATCCCATTAACTCTTGCACAAACAATTCCTATTACTGGCATCCTTGTGGTTACAACTCCTCAAGATGTTGCAAGTGATGTAGCAGTCAAAGCAGTTTCAATGTTTGAAAAACTAAATGTTCCAATTATTGGAGTTGTTGAAAACATGTCTCATTTTATTTGTCCAAACTGTGATGATAAACATTACATCTTTGGTGAAGGTGGTGCAAAGAAAATTAGTGAAAAATTTAACATTCCATTTTTAGGTGAAATTCCATTAAACTCTGGAATTATGGCTGGCTCTGATTTAGGAAAACCAATTATGATTACAAATCCTGATTCTCCAAGTTCAGTGGCTTTTAGAAAAAGTGCAAAAAATATTGCAGCACAATGCAGCATTATTGCAGCAAAATTACAAGAAGAGATGGCATCTGAAAGCGCTAGTGAAGAATCTGTACCTGAGCCAAGTACTAGTTAGATTCCTGTGAAATTACCTACTTCATTAAGAGAACAAATGAAAATTCCTCTAGGGGTACTCTTACCTGAAAGTCAAGCCGATAAACTACATATCCAAAAATATCTTTCTGAAGATTCGTATGTTATTACTATAGGGGATAGAACTACTGAAAAAATGATTAATTTTGATTTGATTCCATCGTTGCAAATTATTGATGGATTGGAAAAAAGAGAAAAAAGAGAACCTCCTAAAATAGAAAATGCTATCGAATTAACTGTTGATAATCCTGCAGCTGAAATTACTTCTGAAAGTATTTCCATGATCAAAAAGGCCTTCACTCTGCAAACACCTGTGAGACTTTTAGTCAATGGAGAGGAAGACTTGCTTGTTCTACCCGTATGTATACATGCACCTGAAAATGCGGTTGTTTTGTATGGTCAGCCAAATGAAGGACTAGTAATAGTGCAATTAACTCCAGAAATAAGAAATAGAGTACAAACACTACTTGATTTAATGGAATAATCGGGGTGTGATGAGACGGTGGCTGTATGATATTGATGATTACCCCACTATTACCTCTGACCCTATTAATTCATAATTAGCCAAATCAAAATACACCAAATTTCATACAACAATTGACATTTGAAGATAAACACTGATTCTATCATGTATTGTTGTGAAATTAGATCCTGAACTTTCGTTACAAATTTTAGAAAAAGTTGGAATCTATTCTAATCGTTTCTCAATTCCTGAACCTAAAATTCTCTTAACTACCAAAGAAGTATTGGATGCTCCAAAAGAAATGACTGAAGGTAGAAGAACATCTGCCTACAAGTACTATGGAGTTTCGTATCTTCAACATAATCTTGTATTCATCAATGTAAGAAAAATTCCTGACGAGAAGAATTTAGAAAATACCATAGTTCATGAATTGATTCACATGAGATTTCCATATCTTGCCCATGGGAAAAGATTCAACAAATTAGTACGACAAGGACTTAGAGGAAAAGTATTTCCTCCATATCGAAAAAGAAGTAAGATCTCTGCTATTTGATTTATATTTACTAGGATTTGGCAAGCGAGTATACGATGGAAATAGCTGAAATTCTGCCCTTTATTGCAGGTATTGCATCATTTTTAGTTGCAGGTGGTTTGGTGGCATGGATTGTCAAACAACCAGCAGGAACAAAAGAGATGATGGATATTTCCAACGCCGTCAAAGAAGGCGCTTCTGCATTTCTAAAGAGAGAAATGAAAATAATTATTCCAGTTGCTATTGCACTATCTTTGATTATTGGTATTTTCTTAACTCCGTCAAACGGAATTGCATTTGCTGTTGGTGCAGCACTTTCTGCAGTTGCAGGAATTATTTCATTAAAAATTACAGTAAAAGCAGCAGTTAGAGCTGCAAATCTTAGTGGAAGTGGACTTGGACAAACATTTGCTATGGCCTTTAGAGGTGGTGCAACAGTCGGTTTAGCAGTTCCTGCAATGGCACTTTTAGCAATTACTGGACTTTATCTTATTTTCCCTGACCCAATTACTATTGCAGGAGTTGGAATTGGAGCAAGCCTTATTGCATTATTCATTAGAATTGGTGGTGGTATTTTTACAAAAGCCGCAGATATGGGTGCTGACTTGGTAGGAAAAGTTGAAGCAAATATTCCTGAAGATGATCCTCGAAATCCTGCAACTATTGCAGATAACGTAGGAGATAATGTTGGCGATGCAGCCGGAATGGGCTCTGATGTTTATGAATCTTATATTGTTACAATTCTTGCAGCATTACTCATTGCAGCATTAATTGGTGCACCAAACTTTTTCCTTTATCCTATCTTGATTGGTTCATCTGGAATGATTGCATCAATTATTGGTGTGGTAATAGTTGGTTCTAAGAATGTCACAGATGTAATGAAACCACTTAATCGTTCATTTTATGTTTCAGCTGCAATTGCAATTGGACTCAACTATGTCTTTATCACACAATTCATTGGAGATTCTCCAGCATCATATGCATTATTTGGTTCAACTGTCATTGGAGTAATTTTGGTTCCAGTGATTCAGAAAATTACAGATTACTATACAAGTTACAAACAAAAACCAGTTATTGAAATTGCAGAATCTGCAAAATGGGGATATGCATCATTAACATTAATGGGAATTATCAAAGGAATGCAATCTACAGGACCATTTATGATTGCATTAGTTGTAGCAATTATTCTCTCTTACAGTATCGCATCAGGTGCAGCACCTGAAGGTTCAGACCCAGTACTTTATGGAATATTTGGAACTGCAATGACTGCCATGGCTATGCTAAGTCTAGCAGGAATTGTTCTTAGTATTGATGCATTTGGTCCAATCGCAGATAATGCAGGTGGAATTGTTGAGATGACTGGAATGGGTGAAGAGAATCGTAAAGTTACTGATGAAATTGATGCTGTTGGAAATACAACTAAAGCCGTCACCAAAGGCTTTGCAATTGCCAGTGCTGCATTAGCTGCATTAGCTATGATTCAAGCATTTCAATTTGAAGCAGCCCATGTCTTTGAAGGAGTACTAGAATTAGATTATAGTTTAACAAACCCTGCAATTATAGTTGGATTGCTTATTGGTGGATTAATTCCATTTATCATTACAGGTCAACTGATTAATGGTGTATCACGTGCTGCAGGAAAAATGGTTGATGAAGTTAGACGTCAATTCAAAGCAGATTCTGGAATTCTTGCAGGAACATCAAAACCTGATTATGCTAAATGTGTAGATATTGCCACTGTTGCATCAATTAAAGAACTGTGGAAACCAGCAATCGTTGCAATTCTTTCTCCAATAATTTTAGGTATCTTGTTAGGCCCAACTGCAGTAGCTGGATTACTAATGGGTGCAGTTGTTACTGGAATTTTACTAGCATATCACTTGGCAAATACTGGTGGTGCATGGGATAATGCAAAGAAACTAGTTGAAATGAGAGGAGAGAAAGGTTCTGAAGTTCACAAAGTTGCAGTAGTTGGAGATATTATTGGTGATCCTTACAAAGACACTGCAGGTCCAGCACTTAACACTGTCATTAAACTACTAAACACAATTGCAATAGTATTCGTATCTGCATTTGTTGCAATTATTGCAATCTAAATAAAATTAAATTCCTTATTCAAATCAGGTTTGATCAATTCAACTTGTGCAAGAAAATGTGTTGTGTATTGATTATTCTTGATAATGAACTAACAAAGTTTTTTCCATAACTGGATGGACTGCTATGATTTTATCCTTTTTTTCTGCTAGAAAATCATTTACAACATCTTGAAGAAAAACCCCTGCCTTTAATTCACTAGCGTCAAAATATTTTATTTTATGAACCATGAGTAACAGGAAGTTAAACGAGGTTATAACGATGGTGAATAGATAAAGAAACTCTTTAAGCAAAATCAGCGTAATATTAGTAACGTAGTGGTGTGAGTTTGCATATCTGTAAAGAAGGACTGAATTGACTACTCAGCTACGTACAATTTATTGTCAAATTATCTAATCTTCAACAATTAGCGTCATGTCTAATTCATCAATTTGAGCTTGAATTGCTTTTTTTAAAGTAACATTATGTGTCTCACAGAATTTGAAATAGTTATCAGCGGTTTGGAAACACCCACAAATCCACTTTGTTTTTTTATCTCCTTCTACTGTCCATTTTGAATATTTGTTTTCAGACATGGATATTCTATGTTGACTAGTCTAAAAAATATGTCTTTGAATAAAAAGGAAAAATGATTAAGGACAGCCTTCCATCTTTTGAATGAAGTAGCCTTTTTCCTTAATTGCCTGTTCAACAGGTTCTGGTGCTCCTTGTGAATGGCAGAATTGACATTCATTTGTAGTCATTTCTGATTCTCCCTCACCGACGGATTTTAACCACTCTTTACCATATGTGATGGCTTTATCGTGGTCTTTTTCACCAGTAATTACATCAAAGTGCATGGTGTGACCATCTGCTGCTTTGACATAAGTGTCGTATACGTGAATTTCCATGAATGTAATTAAAAAAAGGGATATTTAATTCAAAGATCATCAATATTTATGAAATATTCAGTTGTAATAGAAATTCCAAACTCTTCAAACATACTTTTAGAATTAGATGATACTAATTCCCCAAAAACTGTTAATGACTTTGTATCTAAGTTACCTTTTACTGTAGATCTTAATGTTTGGGGTGATGAAATTTACACATCAAAATCTCCGATATCGCAACCTGAAGAAAATGCAAAGTCTCCAGTTGAACTACATGATGTTGCATACTGGCCAACAGGCAAGGCCATCTGCTTGTTTTATGGGCCTACACCTATTGGAAATCCTGGGGAAATTACTCCTGCATCACCTGTTAACATTATTGGAAAAATTATTTCTCCTGATAAAAAAATTCTAAATAATGTTCATAGTGAGCGTGCTACATTCAGTCTTCACTCTTGAATTATTCTTCAATAAGAATTTCTATGATGTCTGCCTCAAGTAGAAACGCTCTAAAGTTTTTGTTAATTCCTGAGTAAATTACCCATACTACTGGATTGCTTTGCATGAATTTTTTATCTGTGTTTGAGGGGTAGGCATCTGACTGTGGATGTGAGTGAAATATGCCTATTACCTCCATTTTTTTCTCCTCAGCAATACTGTACCCTTCAATTAATTGATTATTTGAAATTGTAAAGTTTACAGAAGATTTTTCAATATTTTCTGTTAAAAAAAGATCTAACACCTTACCATCTTTACCAAATAATAACGCACATGATTCGTTTGGTTTCTGATTTTCTGAAAATTCTTCTAGGATTTTTTTATCTTGTTGTGATAATTTGATTTTCTGCAAATCTATTCTACGTTAACAGTTCCAATCATCCATGGGTGTAAAATACAATAGTAATCATAACTTCCTGCATTGTTAAATGTAAACTCGAACGTATCTCCTGCAGATAAAATGTCTGAGTCAAATACTCCATCTGCTCCGTTGTCTGGTGTAACTGATGTTGCAGTATGCATTGTGTTATCTACATTGTCCCAAATTACAGTAGTTCCAGCTGAGATTTTTAAAATTTCTGGATCATAGTATATTTGTCCATCTTCAGGAATTGCTGCCCCTTGAGGAATTGTTATTTTGGTTGGTTCTTTTGCAGCTTCAATAACTATGGATGCGACCATCCAAGGATGTACAATGCACAAGTATTCGTATTCACCTATCTCTAAATTACTTGTATCTAATGAAAATATTTCACCTGCACTCATTAAACTAGAATCAAATGTTTCTCCATAGTCTACTGCACTTGTTACAGTATGTGCTGCCGAATCTGCATTTGTCCATTCAATAACGTATCCTTGTGTAACTACTGCTACATCTGGTGAATAATCTGGATTTCCTTCTTGAGCTGAATTTTCAAGAATTTCAATTGCAAATATTGGTCCTGATGGTGTAAGATCTTCTGTTGGTTCTTCAACTGTTGCTTGTTGAGGAATCATGTATGTGTCAGGAGCTGCGAAAATTCCAAATGATACCCACATGATAATTCCAGTAGCTGCTGCCATTGACACAATTGCTCCAATTGGTTTTACAATTGTAGGATGTTTCATAGATAGATATGCTATAGTTATTGCAGGAAATGCAATTGCCATTAAAATTCCTGCTATGGTAACTGTATAGTTTGATGTATTCAAAGTCATAGCATACATTCCGAATCCTAGTGCTATGGATAAAATCACCAAAGTCGTGGCTTTGGCTCTATTACTTGTTGAAACCCCTCCATCTAAGATACCTGCTGCTAGGAAAATTAATCCAACAAACATGGTAAGGCCAGTAAGTGCGTGCATTCCATCGATGAATGTGTGTGCAATGCCTGCATACGATAATGTAAGACCAGCTAATCCTATAGCTGTTAGTCCCATTCCTGGCATCATGAGGTCCCAATTACTCATTTAAGATAGCTGATAGGACTGAGATACTTATTCCTTGCGAAATTATGTGGGATCTAGACGAAGAAATTAAATGGCTTTGGAATAGGATAGAGTGAATTGGGATTTAATGAAATACTGGAGATATCCAAACCACGAATTGTTGTTCTTTTAGTAATTACTGCGGTCACATCCATGTATGCTGCAAGTAAGTTAGTTCCAGGTGTTCCTGATCTGGATTATTGGTCATATTTGCATATTATTATTGCAGGTGGTTTGGCATCTGCTGGCTCTAGTGCACTAAACCACTATTATGACAGAGACATTGATCCTAAGATGATTAGAACTAGTACTAGACCAATTCCTTCTGGAAAGATGGCAGCATCTAATGTTTTGATATATGGGTTGGCTGTAAGTTGTATCTCTGTAATCTATGGTTACTTTGCATTGAATGCAGTTTCTGCATTCTTTATCGCAGTGGGAATTTTCTCATATGTTGTAATATACACAGTTTGGCTAAAACGAAGACACACATCCAATATTGTTATTGGTGGTATTGCAGGTAGTGCCGCAGCTTGGGCTGGATGGGCAGCAGCTACTGGTAGTATGGATTTGTTAGGTTTCTTGGTTGGCTTTTTGGTTTTTGTTTGGACTCCTTCTCACTTTTGGTGTCTTGCAATGAAAATCAAAGATGAATATGCAAAAGCAGAAGTTCCAATGCTCCCTGTTGTAATCGGAATGCAAAAAACTTCAAAATTTATTTTAGGTAACACATTAATTTTAATTCCATATTCTTTGATACTTTCATTTATTCCAGATGGATTGGGAATTGTTTATACTGCTATTGCAATAGTTTCTGGAGCATTGATGCTTGTATATCATTACAAATTAACAAAGAATCCTACATCTGAATTTGCATGGAAGGCATACAAAGTAACTGCTCCATATCTTACAATAATTTTTGTCGCTGTTGCATTAGATGCAGCATTTCATTTCCCGTTATTCTAAAATTTATTTATCTACGCCTGGGAAACTGGCTTCGTAATCGCTTTCCATTGTTTCTTTTACCTGTGCTTCGTGCTTGTCAACTGTTTTCTCAACTACAACAACTTCAATTCTACGCTCCTCTTTGGTAATCCATGAGACTGTAATTAGACCAAGTATCTCTAAATCTAATAGAATTTTATTGAATCTGTCATCTGCAATTGCATGCCCATCTTTTACAAGACTTTTAAAAAGCTCAACATCTGTTAAACGATTTGCTTCCTTGATCTTATCAAATACTATATTTCTTATTGGTATTGCCATTTTTTATCCGTAGAATGATTTATCCCCTGACTTTGGTACCACGTTAGATATACTTTCCTTTACAGTGTTGTACCATTGGTCTACTTCTTTTGTGATGGATGGTCTGACTCGCTTCAAACTATTTGCAAAGTCATGACTTGAAATCTTTGGTGAGTTATTTCTCATTGCTTCAACTGCTGCTTCTCTGCATAGTGCTGCCAAATCTGCACCTGAATAATTTTGAGTAGCTACTGCAATCTCTTGTAATTTCACATCACTTTCTAGTGGCATTTTTCGTGTTAAAATTTTGATAATTTCCAATCTTCCTTTTTCATCTGGTGGAGATACATAAAGCACCAAATCTAATCTTCCTGTTCTGAGTAAAGAATTATCTAAAACATCTGGACGATTTGTAATTCCAATTACTACCACTCTTGATGAGATGCCTTCTTCAATTTCTGTTAGTAGTTGACTTAGAATTGTTTCACCCGTTCCGCCTTCGCCTGACTTGAAACGTGCAATGGAATCCAACTCATCAAATATTACCACACATGGTGATGATGATTTGGCTTTTCTAAAAATCTCTCTTACTGCTTTTTCAGATTCTCCTAGCCATTTGGAGAGAATTTCAGGACCTCTGACCAAGATCATGTTTGCTCCAGTTTCAGTAGCTAAAGCTCTGGCAAGCAGTGTTTTTCCACAACCTGGTGGGCCATAAATTAAAGCACCTTTTGGTGGCTTTATTCCCATCTTTGTAAATTTACTAGGCTCTTTCATGGCCATTATGAGATTATCTGTAAGTGATTTTTTTATCTCATCTAATCCTCCCACGTCTTGCCACCATACTTTTGGTCTTTCAACATAGAACTCCCTCATGGCAGTAGGTACTACTTCATGCATTGCGTCGTAAAAGTCAATTAGTTTAATCTGCATTGATTGTAACACTTCAGATGGAATTTTTTCTGTTTCAAGATCTATCTCTGGAAGATATCTTCTGATTGATTTTAGTGCAGCTTCTCTGCACAGTGATTTGATATCTGCACCAGTATACCCGTGTAATTCTGATGACAAATCTTTGAGATCGACATCATCGCTAATTGGCATTGCTCTAGTATGAATTTCAAGAATCTCCAGTCTCCCATCTTCATTGGGGACTGAAATCTCAAATTCTCTATCAAATCTACCTGGTCTTCTAAGGGCAGGATCTACACTATCTGGTCTATTTGTAGCACCCAAAACAATTACGTTTCCTCTATCATTAAGACCGTCCATTAATGCCAATAGCTGAGCAACAACTCTTTTTTCTACATCTCCATATGCTTCCTCTCTTTTTGGTGCAATGGCATCAATCTCATCTATGAAGATTATACTTGGTGAATTGTCTTTTGCTTCTTTGAAAATATCTCTTAGTTTTGCTTCTGTCTCTCCGTAATACTTGTTCATTATTTCTGGACCATTAATTGGAAACATGTTAGCTTCTGATTCACTTGCCATAACTTTTGCAAGAAGAGTTTTTCCACAACCTGGTGGACCATAAAGTAAAATTCCACTATGTGGCTCAATTCCTAATCGTACAAATAATTCTGGATGCTTTAATGGAAGTTCAACAATTTCCCTCATTGCTTTAACTTCACGTCTTAAGCCTCCTACCTCTTCATATGTTACTCTGACTTTTCTATCCACTGATGTCTCAGTTGATATGCTGAGGTTTGTCGTACGGTCTATCTTTACTACGCCTTTTGGAGATGTTTTTGAAATTTTAAAATCTATAGAGTTTCCTAAAATCATAACTGAGATTTCATCTCCGTGAGTAATTGGCAATCCTTTCAATCTATTTTTTACAAAGTCTGTGAATTCTTTGTCAACTGTAACTGTATCATTTAATGGTGTTAATGAAACTGTTTTTGCAAACTTTGATGTCACTTTTCTAATTTTTACAAAGTCATTTAATGATGCTCCGACATTTTTCCTTGTTTGTCCATCCACTCGAATAATGTCTGGTAGTTTTTCGTCTTCATCAACTGGCCAGACAACGGCACAACTGGATCTTGAACCCATTACTTCGACAATATCTCCTGGTGTTACTTTGAGAAAATCCATGGCTTCAGGACCAATTCGAGCACGCTTCTTTCCTACGTCTCGTTGTTTTGCTTCTCCAATCCTCATTTGCAAAGGTTCTTCTTTGCGTGCCAAAAAATCACCTATTTCATGTCAACTGACATTCTACTCATATTGAGAACTTCAAACTCACTTACCCCGTCAGTTGATCTAATTGCGTTCTCTAGAGCGTCACTTTGACCTTCTTTATCTTCTAAAACAAATTCTGCTTTGATACACTCTAAACCAAATGCTAATGGCTCTTTTGCATGTCTTTTCATTGACATTCCTTCTGGTAATGTTGTTTTAATGGTCTCAGCCAATTTATCTAGATCTACTTCCATGCCCTTTGGAAGAATTTTTGTTACAAATAGTAATTGAACCATTTTTCTAAGGTCCCTGAAAGTTACATGATGAACAAGTATAGTTTCTTGCTGCTTCTCTGCAACTTTGACATCTCCAAATTAAATCGGCACCACAATTAGGACAATTGAATTTTACACATTTATCATTAGGCATAATTGGTCTATGGCAGCAACTACATGTTGGTAATGATATGGTAGATGATGACATACCACGATTTTCTGTAAACATCATTTATACCTTCCTTGAAAATTATGCGTATTCTAACTAAGTAATTTTTTGATTTCTCCGCCAATCAGAGTTTGAGCAGTTTTGATGGATCCCTTTAATCCTAATAATTTTATAATTGAACTTGTGTGAAAATCAAAATCATCTTTTTCTGAAATGTCTTTGATAATTTCTGGTGTAATTGATTCAAATAATTTGTTGATTGTGTTGTTGTCCACTCGCTCTAAAATTTTTCTTGCCAAAAGTTGTTTTTCAAACTCTTTACCAAATCTTTCTGTCCATTTTTTTTGATATTGTTCCAAGTCTGCTTTGTTGTTTGTTTTCAAAAATTCTGATATTGCTTGTCCTGCGTATACTCCTCCCATCCCACTTGTGAATATGCCTCCTGCAGTTGTTGGTTTTGCTTGCCCTGCAGCATCTCCAACTATTACTATTTTACCTTCGATAAAATTTTTGATGGGACCTTTAATCCAGATTGGCGCATAAATTTTTCTAATTGTTGAATATTTTCCTTTCTCTTTGAGAATTTTTTCTAATGTTTCAGATACACTAATCCCTTTACCTGCAACTCCGACTTTACCTTTACCTTCACCTGATGGAATTATCCATGCAAAAAATCCTGGGTATTTTTCTTGATCAAAATTTACTTCCACTTTGCCTTTCTTTATCCAGTCTGCATAGATTTCATATTGAGCTGATGACAATATTCCAGTTCTATCTTTATGAATTAATGATGAAACTCCTCTTGCATCCACAAAAACTTTACAATCAATTTTTTCATCCTTTGTTCTAATTCCAGTATCTGTAATCTCTTGGAAACTAGTTCGGACTTTGATGATTGCACCATTTTTTTGAGCTTGAAACGCAATCTGTTTGTCCAACTCCCTTCTACTGATTTCAATAACTTTTTGTTTTACAGAATTTATTGTGAAACTAGTTCCATTTGGTGCTGTAATTTCTGCTGATTCTATCATATGATCAAATGTTTTTCTAAATGGAATGACTCCTAATTCTTCCAATCCTGATAAACTGACTAGTCCTCCACAATGTTCTGGCGTTCCAATCTCGTAATCTTCTTCCATAACTAGAACGCTGTAACCATTCCTGGCAATTTCTCTTGCACAAAGTAAACCTGCAACGCTCCCTCCTGCGATTACTACGTCATAGATCATGGATTTTGTTTTTTTGTCAATTATTTAATTCAAAAGTTTTTCATTAAGCCTACTTTTGATTATATCATGGGAGATATCAAACAGGTAATTGTAGTTAGAACTGATCTAGATATGGGTAAAGGCAAAATTGCAGCCCAGGTAGGCCATGCATGTGTGCTTGGTGCAGAACATGTTCGAAAATCTCATCCTGAATGGTATCAAAAATGGTGGGGTGGACAAGAGAAGGTCGTAGTCAAAGTATCTGGAATTAAAGATTTACAAGAAATTAAACGTCATGCAATTGATTTGAATCTGCCTTGGTCTGAGGTATCTGATGCTGGTCATACACAGTTGGCCCCTGGCACTACAACATGTATCTCAATTGGCCCTGCACCAGAAAACTTGATTGATAAAATTACAGGGGATCTTAAATTATTATAATTATTACTTGGAATAAGATATAACAAGGCTCAATATTTTTTCTAACATGAAGAAAAAAGGTGTTCTAGTTACCATATTTTTCGGATTTATTTTACTTTCATCTACTGTGTTGCTAACATTACCTGGAATTGATCCTGGCACTGATTCTCCTGAAGTCTCAGTTACTGGAACTCCTGCTGATAATTTCCCAGATGAGAAACGTGCACAATTTTGTGGTTCAAGTACAGCCCAGTCTACAAATTATGTTCAAGAATTTTCAATTCCAACATTGTGTACAAACCCACTTGCAATTGTAACTGATTATGATGGAAACGTGTGGTTTGCTCAAACTAATACTGGTAAAATTTCAAAGTTTGATCCTAATTCAAAAACATTTATTGAATATGAAAATCCATTGTGGCCTCAAGGTGGACGTTCAATGATGTGGGGAATGGATTATGCACCTGATGGTTCTATATGGTATACTGATGAATCTTATGATTCAATATGGAAATTCTCAACTATTGATGAGACCTATGATAGATTATCATATCCTTCTGAAGGTGATTCTTTACCTCAAAAATTACTAGTTGATGGCTCTCAAATAATAGTAAATGATTTTACTGGAAACAAACTCACATTTTTAGATCCTAATCAATCTGGTGAGGAAGTAAATTATCTTAGTATCCCGTCTCCAACTGATGACTCTGTAACTGCAGACTTTGCAGTTGATGCAAATGATAATGTCTGGTACACTAATTGGTTGTATCAACAGGGGGGAGTTTTAGTAAAGTTTGATCAAAATAGTTATCTAAACGCTGTTGCAACTTCTAGTGAAAAATTCCTTCCATTAATTGATTTTATTGAAATTTATCGATTACCTGTAAGTCTTCTAACTCCTAACGGTATTGCTGCAGCAGATGATGGTACTATTTGGATGGCTGATACTACATCTTCATCATTCTTTAATTTCGATCCTATAACTGAAAATTTTGTACAATATGTGACATCTGATCCTATGTTGAGCACCTATGGTAATCAGACAGGAGTTGTAAAGACGCCTATATCTAGACCTTATTGGATTGAATCTGATGATCAAGGTAGAATTGTTTTCAATGAACAAACTGCAAATAATATCTCTGTAATGGATCCAAAATCTCAATCTCTTGTTGAATATCATGTCCCTTCAAAGAATCCAAACTGGGCTGATTGTGACCCTGGAACAGGTATGATGTTGGCTGATTGTGGTGTTGCTCAAATCTTTGATTTTGCTATTGATGGTGAAAAAATTTGGTTTACTGAATGGGCAGAAAACAATATTGGCGTAGTTGACACTTCTATTCCGTTACCTTTGGAAATACAATTAACATCAACTTCTATCACAACCACTCCTGGAAATTCAAAACCTGTTAATTTTGTTGTATCCTCTTTGTCTCAAAAAGATCTACTTGGAGTTTCATTAATTTTATCTTCAACACATGATTTTTTGAATATTGAATTAGTTGATTCCACTAAAACATTCCAACTTGATTCAGATGCTCCTCGTCCAATCTCTCTTATTATTAATACTGCTGATAATGCAATCCCTGGTACATACAAAGTTCTACTTGGTGCACAATTATCTGATGTTGCAATTAGCAAATATGTAACAGTGACAATAGAGTGATACCTGATTTAGATTCTCAAATTGGGATTTTAGTTTACAGTACTAAATTTCCTGGCATAGGGGGTAAAATTAGAGTTGAACCTGAAGATTTTCAAGTTAGTGAATTAATTTCTGAAAAATCTAAAAAATCAATTAATGATGAACATGGATATGCTGTGTATAAATTAAAAAAGAAAAAAATTGACACCAATCATGCATTATCTGGGATTTTTAGACAAAAAGGAATTCGATTAAAATCACTTGGATTAAAAGATGCATCAGCAGTTACAGAACAATTTGTATGCTCTGGAAATAAAGGAAAGCCGATAGAAAATTTCTCAAGTGACAAATATTCTCTAGAGCACTTGGGATTTGTAAAAAAACCACTATCCAAAAAGGATATGATTGGAAATCATTTTAAATTAAAAATTTCTGATTGCCAAAATAAATTAGAATCTTTTACAGAATATGATAAAATTCTTAATTTCTATGGCTATCAGAGGTTTGGCTCAAAAAGACCTGTCACACATCATATTGGTAAGGCCATTTTACAGCAAGATTTTGAGAAAACTGTTGATTTGATCTTGTCCTTTACCTCTTCTTATGATTCTAAAGAAAATACTGAAATCCGTCAAAAACTATCTGATAAGGAAAATTATGAGCAATATTTTGATAAAGTTCCAATTCAAATGGATATTGAAAGAATTGTTCTAAAAGAAATGATTGAACACGGAGAACCAATTCGTGCCATTAGGGCAATCCCTGTTTCATTAAGACGATTTTACATTCAGGCTTACCAGTCTTTTATTTTCAATCAATCTTTGAGTGCTGCATTTTTAGACGGTGAGGATCTTTTTGAAGCACAAACAGGTGATGTTTGTTTTGACAATCATGGTATTATTGGAAAATATGTTAAAGGAATGGATCAAAATTTAGCATTGCCATTTGTTGGCTATTCATATTATAAAAAAACACGATTTGATTTTCAAATTTCAAAGGTTCTTCAACAAGAAGAAGTTTCCCCCAAAGACTTCTTCATTAAAGAGATGCAAGAAGCAAGTAGTGAGGGTGGGTTTAGACAAACTGCAATACAGTGTTCTGATTATTCTGCACATGATGATGTAGTAGAATTTTCATTATCTAGAGGATCTTTCGCAACAATTTTGTTAAGAGAAATAATGAAACCGCAAGATCCTATGATTGCTGGGTTTTGAGATCTGTTTTGAAAGAATAATTTCTTAGATGTCTTTAAGTTGTTGTTTTTTTAAGAAAATATGATTTAGATGGAAAGAGCATACATGCTAATTAGTTGTGAGATCGGAGAAGAACAATCCTTGTATTCACAATTAAAAAAAATCCCCGAAGTGAAAAGTTGTCTAATAACTTATGGAAGTTACGACGTTGTGGCTGAATTTGTAACTGATTCTGCTTCCCAAATTAATGAAATAATTACATCTAAAATCAGAAAATTACCAAACATTCGAAGTACGATTACTCTTCGTGTGACAACTTAATTTTTTTTGAGAATTACACACCCGATACCTAAAATAACTAGTCCGACAATCAATATCTGCAAGCCATAACTTATCCATTCTGGGTTTGCATACATGAATGATGATTCTGGCCCGACTATTGATTGACCTTGAAGATGAAAAATAAAACCGAACATTCCGATGATGATTCCAATTATTATGATAGTTTTTCCGCCTTTCATGACTTTATTTCTTGATTCTAGTAAAAAAGGGTAAAGAGAATTGATTATTTGAGCAAATGATTTTCCGATTTGGTTTTTAATTATTTTCTTTTGAGCATGTAATGTGTCTAATTGGGATAATTACCAACAAGAGTCAAGTGTGCGTAGTCATATCGGACTAATCCTATTTGTATCCTCAGCGTCTCTTGCTATTCTGTTGTTTTTGATTTTTCATCCGCAAATTGAGACAATTAACAAAGAATCTCCTATTCTTATCAACATCATGTTTTTCCCTGCTATGGCTGTAGGGTTTCTTTATGGGATAAGAATCACTGAAAGGGCGGTAAAACCCTCAGAGATTCGTAGTCCTATCAAAAGATCAATTGTAAAACTGTTCTTGTTCTTTTTTGTAATTGGTGGGATGTTTAGCTCTGTGAATTTTGCAATTAATGGTGGTAGTATAATGCCTGATATGGAAATATTAGATGATGGATTGTTGCCTTGGATAAATAATTTCATCACTGCAAATGGTGGAGCTACTTTTCTAATAATCACAAGTATTGGTTTGATGGCAGCTGCTACAAAAAGAATCGTTGGAATGAATACTGGAATTGTAAATAGAATAGTTACCTTTGTTGGAACATTTGTGTTCTTTACAATGCTTGTATTGAGTTTTACAAAATCTGATCCTACATCATCTGGAGTTTTCTTGTATACTTTTTACCAAGCCGGAATTGTAGGTGGTGCCTTTTTTGCAATGAATCGTCTTACCAAAAATCAAAATATGCTAGAAGATTTTACAAATGGATATTAGGTTATTTCCACTTTGATGGATCCACATAAATTCTTGATGCTTCATTGTTGATTCTCTCTCTATATTTTACACAATCATCTGCTACAAAGTCATTTAATTTACATTCGTTAAAATGAGCTGTATTGTCTCTTGCCATATTATCTGAAAATAGTACATCATCAGCAGTAAAGAGTGCAATTAATCCTATTGCTGCTAAACTAGCAGATACTAAAATCATAGAGTATCCCACTTTAGCATAATTGTGAGGGTCTTTCATTTACGGTGAATCCATAACTCTTGAATTTAATCTTTTCAAGTTGAGATTTTGCGATCAAATTATTGGCATTAGGGATTTTTTTGGGAAAAGCTGAAAAGAAAGTACTCAAAAATATCTTCATTGAGCATTCAAATCTTACAATACGAATTTCTTGGACCTATTCCTCTTGAAGAATGGGGGCCTCCAATGGAAAAATTAGTTTACCTGATCCTCTCTAGGGATAAAGACAAATTCAATATTGTATATGTTGGTGATTGTGAAAAGACAGATGACAAGTCATTTTTTCTTCAACATTCTCAATACAAATGCTGGGTTGAACATTCAGGCTCTGAAAAATCGCTATACTTGGCAATCTTACCTCTCTTTGAATTTGATTCTGAACGTAGAAAAATTACAATTCAAAAGATAATTGCCCATTACAAACCTCTTTGCAACTCTGCAGATATCCCAGAATCAAAACCTGATTACATAGTACGAAAATCTGAAGATGTCAATACAAAATCTGAAAAAATTGTGTGTCTTTGTTGTGGGGCTGAAATGAAGCCTGAAAAGCTTCTTGAAAAATCTACCCTTTTCAGATGTACAGGTTGTGGGTTAAGTGATACTAAGATGAACTGTTAATTTTATTTTGAACATCAAATAACTGCAAAGTTAACAAATCAATAGCTTTTTTCAAATGTTGAAATTCATTTATTGAATGCATTTGTCCTTCAACCAATGCCCTTTGAACTTTGATAGAATTTTTTTGGAAATCCTCTGATGCAACAATTTCCATGGCGTTTAATTTTGATAATAAATTATCTAAATCTTTAATCATCTCATCTGATGGTTTGTGTTTGTCCATGATTTTATGAAATTATTTTGATATATGAATCGTTACAAAAGATCCTCATCGATTTCTTCAATGGGATCTAAATATTGTTGACATGTGCATGTTGGAATTTGGCATTTTCCTGCTTTCATAAGAGAACTGCTATTTTCATTTTTACTATGTGCCTCATTTGTGTGATGACATTTTTTACAATTCATATCAAAAACATTCTCTTCTAATATTTAAGCCGAGAATTAAGGAATTAAAACGGCCCTTGCTTCAATTTCAGAATCTTTTAATTTTTTGAGTACTTCATTTGCTTGCTCTAATGGAAAAATCTGAGAAATAACTTCTAGATTTTCTTCATCGCATATCTTGATTACTTGCTCCATGTCTTTTGTAGAGCCAATCAAAGTTCCACGAATTGTTTTCTCCTCAAATGGCATAAATGCTGGATTCTCACCAACAGTTGCAATTACAATTAATCCTCCCTTTTTTACTGATTTTATTGCAGTATCTGTGACTATATCTGCTGGGGCAAATACTATGGCCGCATCTAGCGTACCGTGTTTTTCTTTTAATGTGTCTAGAAACTCTTTTTGATTTTCAGAAAAAACCATTACATCTGATGCACCTAATCTTTTAGCAACATCAAGATGTTTCTGTGATCTTGAAAATGCAATGACTTTGCAATTTTCTACTTTGGCAAACTGAATTGCCATGTGTCCTACTCCTCCGATTCCAAAAATTCCAATTTTCTTATTTTGTTTTGGTTCTGCGGCCTTTACTGCTTTGTATGCTGTAATACCTGCACAAAATAACGGTGCAGCATACTCTGCCTTCATATTCTCTGGCACTTTGGTTGCAAAGTCTTCTACAACTGTAATGTATTCTGTATATCCTCCTTTGAAAGACTCTCCTGTAATTATTGATGATTCACACAGGTATTCTTTTCCTTCTTTACAATACTGACATTCTTTACATGCTTCTAACAGAGGAGTTATTCCTGCTCTGTCACCGATTTTAAATTTAGTAACTTTATTTCCAATCTGAACTACTTTTCCAACCACTTCGTGACCTGGAACTGTTGGTAGTGTTGGTGGAATTCCAATATCTTTCCAGTCTCCTTCAATTCCATGAAGTTGTGAATGACAAACCCCACAAGCTTCTATTTTC
This sequence comes from Candidatus Nitrosopumilus sp. bin_7KS, assembly GCF_054095835.1. Taxonomy (NCBI): domain Archaea; kingdom Thermoproteati; phylum Nitrososphaerota; class Nitrososphaeria; order Nitrosopumilales; family Nitrosopumilaceae; genus Nitrosopumilus; species Candidatus Nitrosopumilus sp. bin_7KS. The sequence goes on from NZ_JBSWSO010000004.1 coordinate 281,440, forward strand.
AATAAAATTTCATTTGATCTTTTAATTTCATGTTTATCAATTTGAGTAAGTTTCAAGGGACTTGTTTCAATTTTAGCACATTCTGAAAGTACCATTGCGCGCATTTTTTCCATAAAACCAATAATCCCTTACGAAATTTTAACATTCGTAATTTTTATTCTTAAAATACATGTATTCTATTTTAAAAATTTAATTCATAATCTATAAGCTTAAGTGCTCATAGTATCTGAGAATTCATGTCTGAAAGTATCAGTGAATCTTGTCTAGATTGTGGTACTCCTTTGGAATTAACAATTCAAGGTCAAAAGAAAAAAGCATGTACTAAATGCGGTGCATATCGTCGAAAAAGAGAATATTCTTAATCTCTGTATTTCAGAATATGAAAATTATTCTTAGATTATTATGGGATTATTCTTCTGAATTGAATATCCAGCGGGTGTTGAAATTATCATCAATCTGATAAATCCAATGGTCAGAGGTTGGTCTATCCTAAGCAATAGGCCAATCTTGCTTTTACGCTAAGATTTATTTGCAAAATTAAAAAATTCTATACATGGCTGAAATTACTGATGAAGATCGTGAGAGGGTCAAATTATTACAACTCATTACAAGTTCTAAACATGAATTCAAAAAACTAACTCTTGAGCAATTAAAAAGATTACAAGAACTAGTCGAAAAAAAAGATTACAGTCACGATAAAAAAGCACACAAATCTAAAGTCAAATTGCTAGGAAGAATTAACGTTAGAATTTATGAATTAACTGAAGGAAAAGGAATCTGGAATTAACAATGTCAACTAGGTACAAATATTCAAACAGTTCTGATGAATTGTGGTAGAAAATAATCTCATTCATGAAAGTAGTCCCTACTTACTTCAACATGCACATAATCCTGTTAATTGGTATGGCTGGAATGATGACTCATTAAAAAAAGCAAAAGATGAAAACAAACCTATTTTCTTAAGCATTGGATATAGTGCTTGTCATTGGTGTCATGTTATGGCCCATGAATCTTTTGAAAATGAAGATGTGGCTGAATTTATGAATGAACATTTCATTAACATAAAAGTTGACAGAGAAGAAAGACCTGACATTGATGATATTTATCAAAAAGTTTGTCAAATAGCTACTGGCCAGGGTGGTTGGCCGTTAAGTATTTTTCTTACACCTGATCAAAAACCGTTCTATGTTGGAACTTATTTTCCTGTTTTGGATTCTTACGGCCGTCCTGGATTTGGAAGTATTTGTAGACAACTTTCACAAGCATGGTTAGAAAAACCAAAAGATATAGAAAAATCTGCCGAGAAATTTATTGGTGCATTACAAAAAACTGAAACAATACAAACTACTTCAAAATTAGAAAGAGCCATTCTTGATGAGGCTGCTATGAACTTGTTTCAGTTAGGTGATGCAACTTATGGTGGATTTGGTTCGGCACCAAAATTTCCCAATGCTGCCAATGTATCCTTTTTGTTTAGATATGCAAAACTAACTGGATTGGGAAAATTCAATGAATTTGCGCTCAAAACCCTCAAAAAAATGGCTAATGGTGGCATCTTTGATCAAATAGGAGGTGGGTTTTCAAGATATTCTACTGATGCAAAATGGTTGGTTCCTCATTTTGAAAAAATGCTTTATGATAATGCACTGATTCCTGTAAACTATGCTGAAGCATATCAAATCACTAAAGATCCTTTTTATCTTGATGTTTTGAAAAAAACACTTGATTTTGTTTTACGTGAAATGACTTCCCCTGAAGGTGGATTTTATTCTGCATATGATGCAGACTCTGAAGGTATAGAGGGAAAATTCTATGTGTGGAAAAAAAGTGAAATTAAAGAAATCCTAGGAAGTGATGCAGATCTATTTTGTTTATACTATGATGTAACTGATGGAGGAAATTGGGAAGGAAATAATATTTTGTGCAATAATCTTAACATATCTACAGTTGCTTTCAATTTTGGAAAATCAGAGTCTGAGGTTAGTGAAATTTTAAAATCTTGCTCAGAAAAATTACTCAAAGTCCGTTCTGCTAGAGTTCCTCCTGGATTGGATGACAAGGCATTGGTTTCATGGAATTCACTAATGATTACAGCATTTGCAAAAGGTTATCGAGTAACAGGTGATCAAAGATACCTTGATGCCGCAAAGAACTGTATTTCTTTTATAGAGCAAAAACTTTTGATAGATGAAAAATTATTACGAACTTACAAAAATGGAGTTGCAAAAATTGATGGTTATTTGGAGGATTATTCTTATTTTGTAAATGCATTACTAGATGTCTTTGAAATTGAACCTGATGCAAAATATCTTAAATTATCCATAAAATTAGGACATCATTTAGTGAATCATTTCTGGGATTCAGAAAATAATAGTTTCTTTATGACTTCTGATAATCATGAAAAACTGATTATCCGTCCAAAGAGTAATTATGATTTATCTTTACCTTCTGGAAATTCTGTATCTGCCTTTGTCATGCTCAGACTATACCATCTATCTCAAGAACAAACATTTCTTGAAATCACTACCAAAATTATGGAATCTCAGGCACAAATTGCGGCTGAAAATCCCTTTGGATTTGGATATTTACTAAATACAATTTCAATGTATATTCAAAAACCTGTGGAAATAACTTTGATTAATACTGAAAATTCTGAAATACGAAAGTCACTTTATTTAGATTATTTGCCAAATTCTATTTTGATTACCATTCAAAATTTTGCCCAACTGGAATCTCTTACAAAATATCCGTTTTTTGCAGGTAAATCATTTGGAGATAAAACTAGTGTCTATGTTTGTAAGAATTTCACTTGTTCTTTACCTCTACATACTCTTGAAGAAATAAATTCAAATCTTTAGATTTTCTTCAAATCTGTTGCAATAATATTTCCAACTTGAGGTCTTCCCATACTGTCATATCTTGATCTTGGCATTGCTATTGTCATCTGAGTTTGTTGATATGATTTGATGTTTACTTTTGGTTGTGCTTGTAGAATTGCTTCTAATAATGGCATGACTTGTTCTTTAGTTTCTGAATCTAAATTTTTTGCAACATTTTCCATGATCATTTGTTGTTGTGAAATAGGTTCTGTTGTAATGTTTTCAATTAAAGTTAATTGGATCATTTGACCATTATCTATTATTTGTGTAATTTTGAATTCATTTGTAGCTGACATTAGAATACTTTATTTCTTTGATGATTTATCTTTACCGAATTGCAAAATACAATACTACACCTGCAGTCACTACTGCAGCAGCAACTCCTAAGAAAAAAATTATCTTACTTCCATCAATGTTCATAGAATTCATTTATCATAGTTGGAATTAAACTATGCTGATTTTTTAAAAACATCTACTCACTGATGATTTCTACGTAAGTGTTTTAATAGAAATTTACTAATGTTCAATATCGCATAATAATGGTATTCATACATCTGCGATAGTACAACCAGTCCAACAGGAGTCATAAAGAATGCCCAAATGGGCATTCTTTTTCATTATGATTACTCTTCAGAATCTGTATCTTCAGGCATGATTTTTACTTCATTAGATGCTGATTCTACCTTTGGCGGGTCAATGATGGATTTTTTGATTTGTGCTGCTCTATCTTTTATGATTTGATTGAATTCCTTCATGTCCTCTAAGCTGGGAGTTTCTTGTTGATTCTGATATGCTTGTAAAAACCCAGAATACACACATCCTGTAATGATTCCAAATGCTGTGTCTGGAATTGATTCTATCTCGGGAATAAAATTCTCTGCTATCTGTTTATACGACTCTGATTCACTAATGTAATAATCAATTAAACTATCTATGAAATCTTTATTTTCTTTAGAAATTGCCATCGCTATTTTCTTTATTTCCTAGTTTATTTAATTGTCTTTGATTAATCGTTTATTTATTCATCAACTCTTTGCAAGATGTTGTGGAAATTAGAATCCAATGAAGGTTATTTTAGAATATATGATTCTAAAAAACTCATTGCGGGATATTTTGATCCTGATTATGGAGATATATTTCCAAAAGCAAATTCTGAAGAAATCATTGCTTCCATGTTAGAAAATCATGATAAAATTTTAGGAGGTATAATTATGGTACCTCTTGTCAAATTTCGATTATTTGACACTGATTTAGATACTACGATAATTAATGTGGAATCTCAAGTAAATCGTGTCAATGAGCATTTACAAAAATGGAAATTATTTTTGTCTAAAATGAATTATGATTGGCATTCTGTAAGAATCTCTCATACAGACCAAGACATGCTTACTATAGCGTTTCAGAAGAAATTCTCAAAACCTACACCTCTTGAAAACAAGGCCATACTTGAAGAACTTTCTGATACCATGGATAATTTACAAAAATATGATTTGCTGTAACATGTGTAAATCTAAGGTAAATGATCTTTTTTCCACTTTTCGGCCTCATTAACACAATTGAACCACTCTACTTCAATCTCATTTGAATCAAATTCATCCATTTCGTTTTTGAATTCCAAGTCACATTTGTTTTTCATATTCTCTGAGATTTGAATTACTTTTTGTTTTAGTACTTTGTCTGGAGGTGAAAACTTGTCTGATTCATCAAATTCTATTATTCCTGCTTTAGCTAATTGAAATTCAACTAGTCCTAGATTTTCATACTCATATGCTTCTTGAATTTGAGTATCTGATCTTACTTTGGATGATTCGTCTCCAGTTTTAATCCATTTGATGTATTCAATATCGCTTTTTAATTGAGTTTCCGATGATATCTTGAACAATTCTACTGAACTTTCAAACAACTCGGGGGTGGACAAGTTATCATATTTAGAAATAATATTTTTAAATTTTTCTACATGCTCATCATAGTATTCTAGCAGTTCTTCTTTTGTAATATCTCCTTCATCCCACTGTGTTTTTTCAGAATAAAATTTTGTCTGCAATTCTGTAACTTCTTGTTGAATTTGAGCAAGCTCATTTCCAAATTGAAATCCTTTCTGTTTAGTTTGTTCTGCTGAATAATTATATGTAATAATTCCAGCAATAATGATAATCCCTATGGCAGTAATAATGATATTCTGAATTTTATTTTTTTTCAAAGATAATCTATGTAATTTCCTTCTTCGTCTAACTTTAATTCGATTGTAAATTCAGTACCGCTGATAAAAGAGTCATTTCGTGTAGTTCTGACTCTTCCGATAACTAACTCATATGGCCAAATTTCTACTACGATTGAGCCTACTGTAACTATTGGGGTCTCTGTAATCTCCATATCTTCACGTTTCACCCCATGTCTTTCAAGCATGTGAATGGCGTGATCTAATAATGGCTCTGGGTTATTGTAATTTAGTACCCAAACTTTTCCTTCATAATTAATTTTTTGCAATTTGAAACAATCCTAAATTTACTCATATAACAATTATGCGCCAATAGGTTTTGATTTTGAATTTTATACAAACTCTCAAAAACCCTAAATTTGTTTTGGCGGTATTTTTGGTTCAAATCCACGGGGATTCAACTACTATTTTGAGGATAGAAATGGACGCAGATAGGCGTCAATAGTTTCATTGTTGCAAATTAGATACTAGGGTTTTATTAGAATAAATCAAAAATCCAACAAATGGTATCAGAATTTGATGTAATTCCTACAATCATAGGTATTTTGTTTTTAGTTATTCCTGCATTACTTTTAGGAAAACTGTGCAGTCACTTTAAAATTCCAGAAATTATTGGATTTGTATTTGCTGGAATTGTTTTAGGTCCAACTGCATTAGGAGGATTAATTCCAATTTTCGATAGACCAATTGTAGAATTAAATGAAGTAATGATGGCACTTTGGCAAATTTCAGGAATTATAATTTTATTTTCAGCAGGATTGCACTTTACATTTCATGATTTAATCAAGGCAGGTCCTAAAGCAGCAATAATTGGAACATTTGGAGTTATCATACCTCTTGTTACTGGATACTTTGTTGTACTATGGATGGGATTTGATTGGACTGTTGCAGTAATTATTGGGGCAACACTTAGTGCAACAAGCATTGCAATCTCTGCCATAATTTTAGAAGAATTAGATAAAGAAAAAACTAAAGAAGGCAATATTTTGATTAATGCAGCAGTTTTAGATGATGTTTTAGGCCTAGCAATTCTTTCAGCAGTTGTTTCTTTAGTTACATTGCAAACAATTCCAACAATAGAATCAGTGGCAATAACAACAATCACTCAGATTGTATTTTGGTTTTTATTGTTACTTGGAGCAGTTTATCTTTTACCAAAAATTGTATATGGAATGTCAAAAACACATCCTACTACGTTAGACTCTAGAGGCACTAGACAAGGTGTTGCCTTGGGTTCTGCATTTGGATGGGCTGCAATCGCTGCAAGTGTAGGATTGAATCCAATTGTAGGAGCATTTGCTGCAGGTATGGGGCTTGCAGGATCCAAACTAGCGACGCAAGTACGTGAATTTGAAGGAAGGCTAAGAGTAATTGTGGCTCCATTGTTTTTTACAGTAATTGGTGCACATGTAGACATTTCACAAATCTCTTCAATCAACTGGGTTTTGTTTGCAGTGATTTTGAGTGTAGCAGTGTTTTCCAAAGTTCTGGGGTGTGGAATTCCTGCATCTATTTTGTTAAAAAACAAAAAAAGTGGTTTTCTAATTGGATGTGGAATGGTTGCTAGAGGAGAAGTAGCTTTTATCGTTGCAGGAATTGGATTGACTTTTCAAATTCTTTCAGATGAAATTTATTCTACAATAATATTTGTGATTTTAGCAACAATTTTCATTACACCAATACTACTAAGAAACGCATTCAAATCTTGACTTTACAAACAGATTTTGATATTGAATCCATGGGGATTCACCTAACCAAATTGGGGATAGAAATGGACGCGGTTAGGCGTAAAAATAAAATAAAAAAGGATTAGATCACTTTGAAAAGTGACATCATTCCTGCAGAGATATGATCATTGACGTGACAGTGGAACATCCATGTTCCTACATTGTCTGGAATAAAGTCAACAGTCTTTAGACTGGCGGGCATTAACTCCATTACATCAACTCTCATTCCATTCCACAAGACAGTGTTTCCATGCCAGTGTGGTGTGTGCAAATCTACTTCAGTCCCCATACCAATTAGATACCAACGTACATGTTCGCCTTTGTTCAAAGTTTGTCCTGGCAAATTGCCATAGACATATCCGTTAATACCATGCATGAGATTACTTTCAGCAAAATCATCATCTCCAACTAATTCCTCATTATCACAAGTTTCATCAGTGAATGTTTCTAGATTATCACAAAGATAGTTACTAGAATTTTCATCAGAAACTGTAAAGAGACTTACCATTTCTCGGTCTACATCCATCGGTCTACCATTTGAATCAGCCATTCCTTTAGCTGTTACTACCATTGGACCGACAAGTCCTGAATTGGTATCCATTGGCGAGTTAACATGTGAATGATACATCCAAATTATTGAACTAGGATCATTTGGTCCTGGACCTGCACGTTCTGGTACATCCCACTCATAGGTATGAGTTTGACCTGGAACAACTATTCCATCAGATTTTTTACTTACAGAAGTTCCATCATTGTATTCAGCACCTTCTGAATCTTTATCATAAAAGACTCCATGTGGATGAATAGAATAATCTAGTTCAACAGAATTATTTTTGAATACAACTTTGATTGTATCACATACTTCAGCATGAATCATTGGTCCAAGTGTTCCTAGATGTTCCCATTCGGAGGTTCTTGGTTTAAGTTTTGAAAATGTGTCATCAGTATACTCACGATATAATGCCTTGATGTAGGTACTTCCAATTCTATCTGAAGAATTTTCAACAAATACATTTTCATCTTCATTAAACTCTTGGCCCTTCATTTGGTTTAGTCCCAAAGGAGCATAATCCCATTCTACTTCGTCTGCTGCAATGTAATAGGTGCGTGTTTTACCTTCATTGCTTTTACATTCACTAGTTTGAGATGTAGTTTGAACTGAAGCCTCTTTTGGGGAAGAAGAACTAGATATAGGTTCAGAACACAATCTATCTCCACAAACTTTGTCAGATCCGATTGCAGGTAATGCTACTCCTTGTCCAATAGCGGCTTGACTTTCCTGAAGTAAACCAAAGGACAAAGATGCTACAAGTGTCACAGATAATGTGATTAGCATAAGAGAAGTTCTTGATTTAGTCATTGTACCAACGAAAGAAAAATTTCTTTTAAACTGTAGGTACATTCTTTGGAGTTATTCTAATTTCTAAGAATAACTAGATTTCTTAAATGAATGATGTTTCATCATTTTTTGTTGGTAAAAAAAACAAAAGCATTGCTTGCAGAAAAATATAACATATCAAATAAAATTTTAAATGAACTTACAAATTTAGAATCAAGGCATATTTTATTTGCAACTATGAAATCCCCTAAATCTATTCAAGAAATTTCAAAGGAACAAAAAATTCCTCTAAGTTCAGTCTACAAAAGAATAGAGTCATTAAAAGAATGCTCATTAATTCATGAAAATTTAGATTTTGCTGAAAATGGTCATGTTACCAGATATTATCAGAGCAAAATCAAAGATATTGAAGTTAGCATTACAAAGCTTGAACCAAAAATTGCATTTACAAAAAATAGACTGATGAAAAATGACTAGTCTAACATCTATGAAAATTTGTGTACTATGTGGAGGAATTTTCAGCATTTACGCAATGACTAGACAAAAACAATCATGTTCAAAATGTCAGAAACTTGATATCACGAGAAATGGCCTGTAGAGGAATTTGTGAAAGATACAGATCTGAAAGTCAAAGATACAACCAAGGAATCAAGAGATGTACTTGCTGTGAGACATATCTAGAATATGATGGTGTACAATGTCCCTGTTGCAGGATACAGCTTCGTGGAAAGAGAAAAAGTAAATGATTTAGATTCCACATCACGGAGATTCAGCTACCAAATTGGGGATGAAAATAGACGCAGATAGGCACAAATTTCAAATTATAAAAACAAAGATTAGTCAGATAATATTGTCCTAATTTTTACTTGAAAAGATATTTTCATGAGCATGCAATGATTAACAATGTTAAGGAATCACTAAAAGGAATATTTTCTAAAAATACTCATGGGATTCACTAAAATTTGTCCCTTGTGTTCACAAGTTTTTGTGTCACTTGAGACATACATGTCACATATTAGAAATAGTCACAATAAAGAATCCCCTAAAGAATTTGTAAAAAATTATGGTGAAACAAAATGGTCATTTAGGAATGATGGATAATGTGTGGAAATGAGGGTTCGATAACATGAGAAAGTGTATTGTTTGTGGTAAAAATTTTGAGCATTGGTGTGACGATGTATGTTCTACTGAATGTTCAAATGAATTAGAAGACTGAGATTTATTATGAATGATAGAAAATTCATTCAAAAATAATATTTTTAAAATATAGTATAATGTAGAAGCCAAAAATGACAGTTTGTATGGAATAGGATGAATCCTAGGAAATAGCAAGAGGCATATCAATTCTAGGAATATGTTTCGTTGGCTACATTGACTTCTACATTACAAACTATACAATCATTTTGATATTTAGTATTCACTTAACATTGTTAATTATTATCTAAATACTTGAGTTTCAAAATAATTGTGGCGAGAACAGTTCATCTTTGGAAATATTTCTGCTTGCTCATTCAACAATGTTCTCGCTAAGACAAATTCATTGAAGTCTTTGTTAATTTCATTATTATTCCACTAAAAGATATGGAAGATAAGAAATACCAAGCCCAAAGGTATAGGGCATTTTCTTTACCAAAGCAAATATGTTCTACATCTAATGCTTGTTCTGCAGTACAAGTGAGTTGAAAGAGATCTCCAGAATTACATTTAGAGAAATTGGAGAAAATGCCACAGTGTAAGAGAATAATTGTGGCAATACAAGATAAAATATCAAAATTAAAGGTACAAATGTAATCATCATAGGTCTCATATTCATCTGCATCATCTCCATGGACATTTTGTTCATGTAAGATGATTTTTTACCTAACTCGGCAATCTTTGCTTGGTCTTTTGCTCTCATTGCAGACATTCTTTCTTTTTGCCATCCCTTTGTCTCTTTCATAATTCGTTGCAGCTTATCTTGATCAACTATTTTCTTTCTAACCATAGAATTAAAAATATTTAGAATAATTCCAAATCCAGTTACACCAAATAATGTTAGAATTGCTCCCTTTACAATAGGGTCATCACTTCCTAATGCCTGCCTATTTTGACTCATAAATGAAAAAATTCCTCCATCATCCCCTTGAAGAAATACATTATCAAGAAAGAACAAGATGAAATTATAACCTAGGAAATCAATCATACAGTGCTCATTCCATGTTGGTTTATGATTTTCTCAGAATAAATTGCATTAGGGATTCTTTGGAATAATCTATCCCATGTTCTTCATCAGTGTGTTTCCCAAAGTTCTCAAGTACCTTCTCTACTTCTCCTTCTACTACAAAATCACAGTCAAACCCATAGTCATTGCACTTTAGTTTTACCAATTACAATTTTTTCTAAATTTGCAAGTAATATACTTCAGTTAACAATGTTAACTCTCACAATACAAAAAATAATGCAGAAGCAGTAGGAAATTACTGTGTCTTAGGTGCAAATGAACCTATCATAATTCATAATCCTAAATTTCCTCTCTGGAGTGAGTTGCCTCTGCATTGAAATTGATTTGATTTTAAGATATTTAGAATATGCTTAACAATGTTAATGGAAGGCTTTTTTTCTAGATCGTCTATTTCTTGATTTAGTTCTAAGACGTGCACCACAGCAAGGACATCCAAGACTTGAGGTTTGAACAAAAACTGAGCACATTGTACATCTCTTATGTCCTAATTCATAACGTAAAGCAGTAGAAACGATATCAATTTCTAAGGTATCACATATGCCCTTGCAACAAAAAGTCATTTCTATGGAAATCTACTCCTTCCAATCTGAAACTTTTCTAATCTCCACCAATCATTATTTTTTTTATCAGCAAGATTTTCTTCTTCAGAATCTTCTTGTTTTTTCATAAACTAAGTAATATGGAATTTGTAATAAAACTAAATTAACAATGTTAAGTATTTGCTAAATACTATAGTAGAACAAATCATACAGTGATATTCAAGAGAAATTTTAATAGTACTTTAACTTCAATTTGCCTAGATAGTATGAAAAAAATGAATTTTGATTATTTGGAGACAAGCGAATTTGTCTGATAATAGAAATAACATTCTAAGTTCTATGGATCTTTTTATTGACAAAATTCAACATCTCAAAGGATTAATGTTGGGAGTTTCCTTTTCAGCTCTCATTTTAGCCCCTTTAGCAATAGGAATTTCAGCCTATCTATTCACACACCCTAATTTTCTTAGACTAGTAGAGAGTGAAGGGGAATTCGCACTACTTTTGACATTTTTACTAACTGTAGTGCTAGTTACTTCAGGGATTTGGTTGGTTGCAGGCATACAACAGTTCAGGTCTCTTAGTTCTTGGAACAAGAGATATTGTAATTATTTGAAGAAGCGAGAGGATTTGGATAAGGATATTTCCTCAAAATATAATCTAGATGAAGAGTAATTATTCAAGACTTTCCACATTAGATCTACCACTTCTTGGGAATAGTTTTTCAAAAGGCTCTATAATTTCATTACAAAAATTCATTCCCTTATGAGTTACCTTGAAGATTGTGATAGTTCTTTTTCCATCCACAATTTCTACTCTCTGTATCATTTCATTTAATTCAAGATTATCCAAAATTTGTTTATGTTTTGTAATGTTTAATCCACAAAAACTAAACAATGCAGTTTGATTGAGTTGACCGTACTCAGATAGAGTCAAAATAATATCTTTTATTATGTAAATCCGTTCACGATATTTTTTTGAAACAGCCAATGATTGAATTACCCATATTTGCTACTTTAACTATTAGGGAAATCTGTCACAATTAACAATGTTAAGCAACGCCTTATAATGAATAATTGACTTTAGGTACATGGAATCTAATTTTTCATTTGGGAAAATCGGAATAAAAAATATCTTCAAAAAAGGTACTGTTTTTACAAATAAATGTAAAATTTGTGGACTGAAATTTGCAGATCCTCAAAGAACAGAAAGACATATGATTAAAGCACATTCAAAGCCAAAACGTGAAAAACAAAATCACTGAAAATGGCAAAAGCACATGTCCTAATGAATTGTGATTTAGGTTCAGAAAAAGAGATTATTGCAACTCTTGAAAAAATTGAGGGAATAAGAGAAGTTCACGGTACACTTGGAATGTATGATATTGTGGCACAAATAGAATTAGAAAACGAAGAAAAAATTAGGGAAATCATTACTGAAGTTATTCGTAAAATGCCAAAAATTCGTTCTACTATGACCCTAACTCGTTCTGAATCTGAAGAATTTTTTAAAACATCTGAAAAATTAATTGGAATGATGTTGGGACAAAATCTTGCTCAGGCATATGTGGTAATTCACTGTAATAGAGGTGAAGAATATTCTACATTGAAAAATCTTAGTCACATACCAGAGGTAAAAGAAGCAGATGTAGTTTTTGGATTCTATGATGTTATTTGTAAAATAGAGACAACAGACAACAAGGCATTAGAAAACATTACAACCAAAGCCATACGAAAATTACCTAATATTGAATCCAGCATGACATTAAACATCATTAACGAACAAGATTCAGACAATTAGGAAGTAAATGTTATGGGATTAGGAGTAAAAATTACGATATTTGCAATTGCAGCAATACTTGTACAGATTTTCGGAATCGTCTTATTGTAAATCTAAATTTAGTATTAGTTGCTTATTGTTAGATGAAAATTTAGGCCGTCAAAGGGAATTATTATTCTAGATCTGAACCCAAAAAGGCTTGAACCGTTTTAGGGGATGTTTGGGATTGATAGTTTTTACAAAAGAATAACTGACAATCTAGCTTAGATCAATTATTCGGGAACAATGACGTTTAGTGTCATTGTACTAACTACTCTGGAGAGTTTTCTAATAGTCGCAATTACCTTTTCAAATTCATCCTGATTACCCGTTTGAATTTCAGCAATCACATCATATGCACCAAAAGTAAGATATGCATTGCTAATGTCTTGCATTTGTTTTAATTCATCTACGATGTATTCTTCTGCTCCTAAGTCACAATTTAATAAAATGAATCCTTTGTGCATTGGTTTATCTTAAAATAATTATGTAGTTCTGGTCTTTAAGTTTTACAGTATTACCATCTACTACGTCCGCCGTAGCTATTTTTGTTTCCATCCTTATCGCCACTTCTTCTTCTACTGCTTCGATCATCTCTTGGATTTCCTCCTCCTCTAGAACCCCCATATCCACCAGAACGTCCGCCTCTAGAATAATTAGATCTTGATTGTCCTCCATACCTTCTTGATGGAGTTTGTCTTTTTAGTGGGTCTGGAATTGAAATTTGAATTCCCATTTCTTGATTTAAATCTGTAATTGGAACTTTGATTTGACGTTTCACTAGATTCCAATCTCCTACTGATGAATATGATACAAATGTGATTGCTCTTCCTTTTGCACCAGCTCTTGCGGTTCTTCCAATTCTGTGAAAATATGCCATCTCTTGATTTGGTACATCATAATTTACTACTAATTCTACTCTGGGAACGTCAATTCCTCTTGAAGCTACATCTGTTGCAACAAGAATGTCGGCTTTACCACTTCTAAATTTACCCATAGATTGCTCTCTTCTATGCTGTGACATATCTCCTTCAATAGCTACTGCATTGTATTTTTCTTGATGAAGGAATTTTGCAACATCTCTGGTTCTATATTTTGTTGAACAGAATACGATGATTTGTCCTTTAACTGGTTTAATGAAATCGATTAGATATTTGAATTTGTCACGGTCTTTAATTACTAAATATGATTGGTCTATTCCTTCTCCGCTAAGATCATCTGCATCCAGTAAGAATTGTTTTGGATTGTTCAGATATTCCTCTGATAATCTTAAAATCTCAGTTGGCATTGTTGCTGAAAACAATGACATGACTCTATCTTCAGGAGCTAAATCTAAAATGAATGAAATATCATCAACAAATCCCATATCTAACATTGTGTCTGCTTCATCAAGAACAATGTGAGAAATATCTCGTAGTTCAATTGATCCTCTTTTGAGATGATCAATTAGTCTACCTGGAGTGGCAACAACAATTTCAACACCTCTATGAAGTGCATCTAATTGAATTCCCATCCCTTGACCTCCATAGACAGTTGCAATTCTAATCCCTGTATGTTTTCCAAATTTTTTGATTTCTTCACTGATTTGCATGGCTAATTCTCTTGTTGGTGCCATGATCAAACCTTGAATTCCTTGTTTAGGTTGAATTTTTTCTAACATTGATAATGCAAATGCTGCAGTTTTTCCTGAACCTGTATGTGCTTGTCCTACAACATCTCTTCCTGAAAGTAAAACTGGGATTACTGCTTCTTGAATTGGAAATGCATCTTCGAAACCTTGATCAGTAATTCCTTTCAGCACATCGTCGCTTAATCCTAGATCTTTAAATTTTGTCATTTTATTTTTTTCTCTTTGGCAATGACGAAAAAGCTCATTGCCCACTCGTCATTATTCTGATGCTTGATGCCGATTGTGGTCTAATAAACGCTTGTTATTTTTTTATGAATTTAGTTGAGCATCAATTACTTTTTTGAAACTCTCAAATGGTTGTGCTCCTTTTAATTCAACAAATCCAATTTGATCATTTCCTACAAAGAATCCAGGCGTTCCTGAAACTCCATAATCTCTTCCATCATTAAGATCGTTTTGAATTTCTGGAATATGTTTTCCACTATTAAGACACAAATCAAATAATTCTTGATCTAATTGTATGTCTGATGCATATTGACTGAATAATGATAATGCATCAATAGTTTCTAGATTATTCCAGTTATTTTGATTTTCAAATAATGTATCGTGCATTTTTCTAAACTTGTTTTGATCATTTGCACATTCAGCTGCAACTGATGCAGGTAATGCATTTGGATGTATGCTTTGAATTGGGAAATCTCTAAAAACTAATTTTACCTTACCTTGTTCGATATATTCTTCCATTAGTAATGGTAATGTTTGAATGTGGAATCTTGCACAAAATGGACACTGAAAGTCTGAAAACTCTACAATAGTAATTGGAGCATCAGGATTTCCTATAATTGGATCATTGTCTATTGAAATCTTTACTGGTTCTGCTACTTGTTTAGTAGGTAATTGGTTTTGTAATAGTTTTAGCTCTAGTTTTGCCATGGCTTCATCAAGATCTTCTGTTGAAATCTGGTTTGAATTTAGATTTGATGTGTATGACCCTGCAAAGAATGCTGAAACTCCTACTAGGATTATTATTCCTAATAGTAATCCATTAAACGTAGATTTTTTCACAGAAATTTTTTCATTATTATTTTGATTTATTTCTGAATCATCTAAACTCATTTTAATTAAATCCAAATCTAGTATACTTAATCGTATTGCCAAATCTTTGATTTGATGTGATATAGAAATGAAAAGCCAATGACGGGATCTGAACCCATGACCTATTGATTACAAATCAATTGCTCTACCAGGCTGAGCTACATTGGCACGAAGTAGGATGAATTTTTTGAAGGTTTAAAGTGTTACCTGTGGTTAATTTGAAAATGATTTTATTCTAAAACCATCAAATTCACCGTCAGTTTATAATAATGCCATATTTTGACACATGTTATGAGGTACATCGAACCTACTAGAGTTAAATTTTTGATGATTATGTTTTTCACAACTGGTATACTTGGTATAATTATAGGATTATCTGGTTTTACTCCTCCTTCATTTAAGATGATGATCACTTTCATGGGTGTGATAAATATTGGATTGGGTGCATTTTTCACATTTATCTATCTGACTCAGACTCGAAAAGATCCTGATAAACGAAAGAAGAAAAGAAAAACTGATTAGACCTTTTCAACAATTTTTAGAATTATTTCAAAGATTTTAGTTCAATTAAAGTATAAATAATAACTCTCTATCATGAATTCAGAAATGCTAGATCTAGTTGCAAAAAATTTGTTTCTTACAAAAGGTAAAGGAGTTCATGAAGATAGACTAACTAGTTTTGAATATGCCCTAAGAGATGCAGGTATTGCTGGAACTAACCTTGTATTAATTTCAAGTATTTTCCCTCCTAAGGCAAAATTAATTTCAAGAAAAGAAGGGCTGAAGAAAATTTCACCTGGCCAAATTCTATTTACAATATATTCTAAAAATCAAACAAATGAACCACAAAGAGTATGTGCAGCATCTGTGGGTCTTGCTCAGCCAAAGGATAAGGATAGATATGGATATCTTTCTGAATACGAATCTTTTGGACAAAATGAAATTCAAGCAGGTGATTATGCTGAAGATATTGCAGCACAAATGCTTGCTTCTTCTTTAGGAATTCCTTTTGATGCTGATAAAGCATGGAATGAAAAGAGACAACAATGGTTAATTTCTGGTGAAATTTACAAAACTCATAACATTACTCAAACTACAAAAGGTGACAAAGATGGAAAGTGGACGACTGTTTTTGCAGCAGCAGTTCTTTTACTATAACTATTTTTTATATCCTTTAAGATAAAACAATGCGGCTGCTATTGCAACTATTGTAATTATAATTACAACTAAAATTGATTCATCAAATTCTTGTTTTTGTGCTTTGAGATTTTCTCCTCCTAATGAAAATTTCAATTCATCACTGTATACGGATGTCTCTTTACCAAAAATGAATTTCCCTTGAATCCTTTCTCCTTCTTCAGGATCAAAAATCCATCCTTTTTTTGTAATGTCTGTTGGAATTTTCTCATTATCTATGATTTGAGTTGGAATTATATCTCCTCTAACATCTGAAACTTTGGTATTTTCAGAAGATAACACCACCACTTGGATGATTGAATTTAGAGGATAAAATCCTGTGGAGAAATATTTTGATCTTTTTAGTTCATCTGTTTTTAAAAATTCTAATGGACTGATTTTATCTATACTTGGTGCTAACCCTGAATATGATGTTGATATTCTTAATTGAAGTAATGATTTGCTGTCTAATGGTATTATGGAAAATGTCATCTTTGCATTTTCTTCTGTTGAGAGATTCTTTGCTGAATCATAAAATCCTCCAGAATCTCTAATTATCTTTGGAATTAGAACTGCTGATATTTTCTCATACATTGAATATGTGTCTTCCATAGGCATGGTGTATACTGCTGAAATAGTTCCTTTACCTGAAATCACTCCTGATGTCTCTAGTGCTGTATTTGTTTCATCACTAGGTTGAATAAATGTAGAATGTAGTTTTGCTTTTGTATCAAAAATTTCATTTATTTCATCAATGAATTGATTTGATATTTTTAATGTAGAATTTTGAATTTTCAAAAAGTTTGTATCTTCTGGATTTCTTTTAACGTTAATTAAAATACATGACTCACCCGCAACACCTAAAACACATTTATCTTGATTTGTTATTACAACTGCTGAAATGTTTCCATTTTCTCTAATTCTTTGCTCCAACTCTGATGGAATTTTAATTTCTTGAATGCTGGTACTCTGTAATGTGATTGACGCTGTCACATTTTGTGATATTCTTTCATCTATGATTATTTGTGCCGTTTCTTGAAATGTTGCGAGATTCATTTCTTGAGAATATGCATAATTTGTTGAAATCCCTGTCATTGCAATAATTGCCAAGAAAATTATCTTTTTCTGCATCGGTTGTGTTTCTATATGTGAAATTATTAAATTTACTCATCTTTAGGCCATTTTTTTATCTGTCATCTGATTTTTCCGTTTTTTTAACATGGGTAATCTAGTAACTAATATTCCCATCAATCCAATTATTTGGATAGTATGGCATTAATTTCAGTCCTTGTGGATCTTTTTCTTAATCCCGTAATTCAATTAATTGCAGTTTTGAGTGCGTTTGGAATTGGACTGTTTCAGGGAATAATTCTTGGTAGGGCAATATTGGTGAGATTCCCTCGTCTGCAAAATCATGTTAAAACTGTATCCGTCACTATGTTTGTTTTATTTTTAATAAATGCAATTCTGAGTGTTCCAAGATTTGCCTCCCCTGATAAAGTAAGTCTGTCAAATTTATCTGCAAATTCTCCTGCAGAGTTTGCATCTACTCTTTTTTTGATTTTTGGGATGAATACTGGATTTTTGACTGTACTGGCAATTTCTGTAACTGTGATGAGTTTTGTTGTATTGAAATTTACAAATCTATCTGGTATATCCAAAGGGTTTGTTTTCTTTTTCAGTGCACTTTTGTTGATATTGACTGCTGTAAGTCGTTTCACTGATCTTACTCCTAGCACTTTTGAAGTTTTATTATATTTTCTGTATCAGTTAGGAATCACCATAGGAATTCTTGCGGGCTCTATTAGAAAGATAAAACCTAAAAAATTGGACCTAAAATAATTTCAAAGGTTTAAATCTGATTGTCTTTGTGTTTGAATTGACATCGAATTCAAACCGTTCGGGGAACAAGCCGGCAGTCCATGCGTTGGACTGTCGGCCCCATTTATTCTAAAATTTAATTCAAAGATGAGAGTGTTCTTACTTGCTTTTTTACATAATCAAATCCTTCTTGCCAGAATTTTGGACTAGTGATATCAAATCCATGTTCTGAAAGAAGTTTTTCTGGTTTTTTAGAACCTCCAGCTGCAAGAATATTGATGTATGCTGGAACAAAGTCTTTACCTTCTTTTTTGTATCTCTGGAATAATGATAATGCAAGCAAATTCCCAAATGAATATGCATAGCAGTAAAATGGAGTATGGTAAAAATGAGGAATACAACTCCATTCTATTGCAAAGTCATCTGACAAACTAACTGAATTCCCAAATTGAACTTTGAGATTTTTCAAATATGTTTTTGAAATTTCATCTATTGTGGTACCTTCTCCAATTTGTTTATGTGCGTCAACTTCAAAGATTGTGAAAAATGATTGCCTTAGTATTGTTGCATACAAATCATCAATTTTCTCTGATAACATTGCCTTTTTCTCATCATCTGAAATTTTGTTTGATAGGTTATCGTATAGGAGCAATTCTGAAAAAGTTGATGCCGTCTCAGCTAGAGGAAGAGGTGCATCTTGAACAAGAATAGATCTATCTTGTGCAGCTTGACTATGTACTGCATGACCTAATTCATGAGCCAAAGTAAACACATCTCTTGATTTGCCTGTGAAATTTACCAATACGAATGGTGTGATTTTGGGAGTTAGAGTGCTACAAAATGCCCCATCTCTTTTTCCAGGTCTTATACCTGAATCAATATGGTTTTCATTGAATACTTTACGTGCATGTTCTTCTAATGTACTGCTAAATTTACCCAGTGACTCAAAAACTAATTTTACAGATTTATCATAAGAATAGTTTTTTTCTTTGATGTTGGCAGCTGCTGGGGCATACAAATCATACCTACGTAGTTTTTTCATTTTTAGCATCTTTGCTTTTTGAACAAAGAATTTCTGAAACACTGGTGAATTTTTTTTACAAACTGAAAGTAACGAGTCTATAGTTTTATCATCTACATCATTTCCGATATTCCTCATTGATATTGGAGATTTGTATCCTCTAATCTCAATTCCCTCATCTTTCCAATTTTGAACAATATTTTGGTAAATTTCTCCTACCACTCCTTTATTTTGTGAATATTTTGAAAGAATTGTTTTGTAAGCTGTTTCTCTAATTTTTGGATTTGTACTTCGAACATAGTTTGTAAGTTCTTCTCTTGTCATTGTTTTTACTTTGTTTCCAACTTTCATTTTATATTCAAAAGAATTTGTAATTTTGTCATACAGTTTTACAAGTGCTGATATTCCTGTTACATCTAATGTGTTTATGATGCGTTCTTCAGGTTCACTTAGTGCATATTTTGCAAATAATCTTTTATGTGAAAGATATTCTTTAATTTCTCCTGTATCTTTCATGAGTCTTTTGGCATTTTTTTCATCAACTTGTGTTTTCCACCATAAGTCAAAAAATAAAATCTTGTTTGATATTTCAGACCCTAGTTTTGACATTTTGGTCATTAATGATGTTGCTTCATCTGATTGTGTGTCAGAAGAATATGATAGTGATGCATAACCTCCAATCCTACTCATGTTTTCTGAAATCTCTTCGACTTGATGAATGATATTCATAAATTGTTTAGATGACATTTTAGGATCTAATTTTGATTTGATCTTTTCAAATTTTTCTGCCTGTTTTTCTAATTCTTTAATTTGTTTTTGAAATGCAGGACTTTTTGGATTTTTCACTAGTTCTGTTAGATCCCATTTGCCTAACTGGTATGATGACATCTGAGTTTGCTGTTTTGTGACTATTAAAAAATGAATATATGAATCAGACTTTGGGTCCTCATATTTTTAGAATTTCTTGAGAAATTTTGATAAAATTCAATTTTTTTAAAGATTTGTTCCTAAAAACTAGGCTCGATCTGTCTCTCAAAAACTCAGTAAATAAGTCGTTTATATAGGAAATGAATAGCACAAAAGGAGTAATCTTTATGGTTTTAGAAATTGTCAATGCAGATTCGACCTGTGGTCGATGTGGGAAAAATTCCATGTTAACTGATAATGTTACAGGAGAAAGATTTTGTGGAAAATGTGGTTATGTAATAACTGAGACATTGCAAGATTCTGGACCTGAATGGAGATCTTTTTCAAAAGAAGGCGGAGCAGATCCAACAAGAACTGGCGCTCCTACATCTTTGGCAATGCATGATAGAGGTCTTGCAACTATTATCAGTCCTATGAATAAAGATTCTTCTGGAAAACCACTTACTTCAACAATGAAGAGTACAATTGAAAGACTACGAACTTGGGATAGTCGAAGTAAAGTAAATGCATCATCTGACAAAAATCTTAGACAAGCATTAAGTGAATTATCTACATTAAAAGACAAACTTTCATTATCTGATGCCGTTATTGAAAAGGCATCATACATTTACAGAAAAGCATTAGAGAAAGGACTTGTAAAAGGTCGTTCTATCTCTGCATTAATTGCTGCATCTCTATATGCTGCATGTAGAGATACTGAAACTCCAAGAACACTAAAAGACGTTTCAGATGCAGGTAACATTAAGAAAAAAGATATTTCGAGATGTTATAGAATTTTACATCAAGAGTTGGAACTAAAAATGCCTGTAGTTGATCCAGTACAATGTGTTGCAAGAATTGCAAGCTCTATTGGAATTACAGAAAAGACAAAACGATTTGCAGTTAAAGTACTCAAAGATGCACAAGCACATGAAGAATCTGCAGGAAAAGATCCTATGGGATTAGCAGCTGCAGCACTTTACTTGTCTTGTGTAAAAAACGGTGAGGATAAAACTCAACGAGATATTGCAGAAGCTGCAAATGTCACTGAAGTAACAATTAGAAATAGATACAAAGGCTTAAGATTAGACCAAAATATGGATACGATGGGAGGAAAATAAAATAATGACTCAAACTAAACCTATTATTGCAATTGTGAATGTTGTAGCCTCTGCAACAATTGAACAAAAATTAGACCTTGTTGATATCACTAAAAAATTCCCAGCAGTTGAATACCATCCTGAACAATTCCCAGGTGCAGTATTCAGACTAAAAAGCCCAAAGACTGCTACATTGCTCTTTGGCTCAGGAAAGATGGTATGTACAGGTGCTAAATCTCAAGAATTGGCAGAAACTGCTGTTTTTGAAGTTGTGAAAATCTTACGAAAAGGCAAAATCAAAATTAAAAATGATCCTATAGTTTCAATTCAAAATATTGTATCTTCAATTAATCTTGGTGGTAAAGTAAACTTGGAGCAAGCTGCAAGAACTCTTCCTAGAAGTATGTATGAGCCAGAACAATTCCCTGGATTAATTCACAGAATGCTTGATCCAAAAACTGTAATTCTAATTTTTGCATCAGGTAAACTAGTCTGTGTTGGAGCAAAACTTGAAAAAGATGTACATCGCTCTGTTAACCAAATCCATGCATTACTTGAAGAAAAAGAATTAATGGTTTACGATTAAAATCGTAAAAAATAATTTCTAATCTAATTCCTCAGATTATTCTGGATGATAATATTCTTCATGAATGTAGCACCATTTCCAAATATTGTCTGGAACTGCTTGCATTACAGGATGTCCTGTTTCTTCAAAGTGTTTAGTTGCATGTTTGCCCATTGATGAATCACAGCAACCAACATGTCCACACGTTAAACACATTCTAAGTGCAACTATTGGTAGATGCTCTTTTTCACACTCTTGACAATTTTTTGTATTTTGAGATACATTTCTTTCTTGAGTGAAATGTTCGCATTCTTTTGTCATACTAGTATTTTTTCAAAGTATCTTTGTATCTCTTTATTGATTCTATGATTACAATTTTAGCTTCTTTAGATGATTTCCATCCTAAAATCTCTACTTTTTTCCCTTCCAAGTCTTTGTAAACTTGGAAAAAATGTGCAATCTCTGAGCGATAATGGTCTTCAATATCTGTAATATCTGCAGTGTGTAGATAACGTGGGTCATTTGTTGCAACACAAATAATTTTGTCATCTAGTTTTCCATCATCTTTCATTTGAAGTAATCCAATTGGTCTTGCTTCAATCAATATGCCTGGATATGTTGGGTTTGTAACTAGTACAAGTGCATCAAGTGGATCTCCATCATCAGATAATGTCTGAGGGATTAATCCATAATCTCCTGGGTAGTGAAATGGTGAAAATAATACTCTGTCTAATTTTATCATGTTATGTTTTTTATCATATTCGTACTTGTTCATAGATCCTTTAGGAATCTCTACTATGGCATTGATAATTTCAGGAATATCACTACCTGATTCTATGTCGTGCCAAAAATTCTTACTCATTTTCTAGCTCTTCATTTAGATATTCAGTATATGAATTCTATGAAATATTCTGCAGATTTGAATTTAGTAAAAATCTTTTATCTTGTTTTATTGTGGATTTTTCATGGCAAAAATTGTAGTCATTGTAGGTTCTGTTAGATCTGAAAGACATGGAATTAAAGTAGCCAAATGGGTTGTATCAAAACTAGAAGAGACTGGCCATCATGTATCACTTGTAGATCCTCTAGAGTTGGATTTACCAATCCTTGACAAGATGTACAAAGAGATGGACTCTCCTCCTGAAAAATTACAAAAACTGCAAAAAATCCTTAAAGAAGCAGATGGGTATGTTCCAATTACACCTGAGTATAATCATAGTGTTTCATCAGCATTGAAAAACACATTAGATTATTTTCTTGAAGAATATTTTTTCAAACCTTCTGCAATTATTTCATATTCTGTGGGTGTATTTGGAGGCATTATGGCTGGAAACCACCTCCGTCAAATATTGGCCGAGATGGGAACTCTTGCAATTTCATCACAACTTCCAATTTCTAAAGTTCATGAGGTATTTGATGCCGATGGAAAATTATTAGACAAAAATTACGAAAGAAGATTTTCTAGATTCTTAAAAGAATTTGAATGGTACATGTCTGCGCTATCTAAGCAGAGAGAATCTGGAACACCTTATTGATTATATTAAATCATTAGAATTTGGGATTACTTTGTAAATTTTTACAATATAATCCCCTTCAAAGATATTTACAAATTCTCCTGAATTGGAATCTAAGTTTCTAACTCTGAATTTGTATTCATAAGAGCCATCCCCTTTAGCATCTACTTGTGCAAAGTGAACTGGATCTTCTCCTTTGTAAAATTGAATAATTACTGGATATCTTTCAGCAACATCTGATGCATCTCCTCTAACCGTTCCCCATGGGAGTTGATTATCCTGTGGTACATTCATTGTTGTTGTTGTTTTTTCTAAACTCACTTTTTCATTTATTGGAGTTACTGTAATTTGATTGGTCTCAGCCGAAATATCTCCTGGGATTGTCATTACTCCAAACACTGTCATAATTGATGCAATTAACAAGATGCTGGTTTTTACATTCATTTCATTCATGGTTTTTCAAACTCATTTAAAAAATTTGTTACTAATTCATTCGCAATTTAATTATGGTAACTCTTCCTCGATATCACAACATGCTTTGTGAACCCACTGATCTTTAGAATTTTTTAAAATCTCTTTACCTGTTTTGATAGTGTCTCCACACTCTACACATTTTCCATTAAATCTTGCCTTCATGCTTCTCTCTTCATTTTAATCTAATTTTAATCAGAGTATTGGGGAAATCTGATTTTTGAATATCTTCTACTCTAGGCTCACATTATATGGCTGATTTTACCTCTCTTTTTGTCATAAATGCATGTTACATTTTGCCTATTTTGGTGATTTCCCTTAGGCTGGAAAGGACATCATCTGTCTGAAAAACATGTGACAGTATTGTTATATTGATGAAAGTGTAACAATAATTGCTTACAAATGACTACTGAATCACAGATCAATCTATTTGATGATGAATCCGATACTGCCATGTATAAGCATAAACTGACTCTTGAAAAAATAAGAAATGAATTAATTAATTTTGGTCTTACAAAAAGCCAAGCAAAAGTTTTCATCTATCTTGGCAAATATGGTTCCAAAACTGCATCTGAAATTGCCAAAGCGTTACAATTACCTAGAACTGAAACGTTCATTTAGTTAACTCATTACAAAATTTGGGATTAGTTGTTGCAGAATTATCTCATCCAACAAAGTACACTGCAATGGATATGAAAGAAGCTGTTTCTACATTAGTAAAGCAAGAACAAGAGAGAATCGATGTTTTAGCTGATAAAGAAGAATCTCTTTCTCAAATGTGGAAGGAAATACCTTTCTTTGCTGTAGAGACAGATGAATCAAAATCTGAAAAAATGCAATTGTTGCATGGTACTGGTCCTATAATTAACAAAATAAAAGAAATGGTAAGTAATAGTCTTGAAGATTTCAGAATTTATGGTAGCGTTTCAGATTTACTTCGAATGTATCATGCTGATGTATTTGATTGGATTGAAAATGTTCCAACTGATCTTAAGATAGTTGCTTCACCTGTAAATAAAACTCCTGATTTTTTGTCTGAGATGGAATCCTCAAAAATTAAAGCACTTCCATCTAATTCTGAAAACAAATGTTTCATAATTAATGACAAAAAAGAAGTCTTGATATTCATGCGAAATGCAACACATCCAACAAGACAGACTTTTGCTTGGTGGTCTGATTCTGAAACACTAGTAGATATGATGATTTCTCTCTTTGATTTGTCTTGGGAAAAAGGCGAAACTCTGTACTAGTAATCCTTGTTTGAATAATTCTTTATTTTGTTAATTTCTTGTTTCTGAAATCAAGTCTAGGCATTCTTTTTTCTCCATATTGTATTTTTCATGATTTTTCACAAAATCTTTGATGGCTTTGGCTATCATGTTTGCATCTAGATTTTCTTTATTTTTTAGAATTGTCTCTAATAGTACTTCTTTGGCTGATTCAACTTGAATTTTCCTTTGGTATATGTCCACAGACTCAGTTTGTCTTTTAGATTTTAATGATTACTACTGGATTATACTAGAATAGAATTTTGTCATTTTGGACAATTTTTCAGTTAGTATTTAATGACATGTGTTTGTAAACCATAGCATATGGATTCCAGAGATATTGTAGATGACGTCAATGCTTTATTGAAGTTGGATGTTGGTGACCCTTATAGATTAGAGCATATTAAACAGACTTTCATTCAAAATAAAAAAATCTGGATTACTGATGAAAATTATCTCAAAAATTTACGAGAAAAATATCTTGTTAAACATACTTCTGATGTACAAACTGATGAGATTGTTTTTGAAAATGAACCTGAAAATAAAGAAACAATTCATTGTTGGAAATGTGGAAAACAAGGTCCGTTGAGTGCTAACTTTTGTATGATTTGTGGATCTTCTATTTTTGAAGTAGGTGCAAACCCTCAACCAATTCCTGAATCAAAATCTTTTGGCAGTTTCTCAAAATCTGTTCCGCTAAAAATTCCAATTATTGTGGGAATTCCTGTTTTGATATTGATAATACTGGGTGCTGGTTATTCTCAAGGATATTTTGATAGTGCATTTGATTCATCACCTAATACAATTTCTAGCCCTGTAGTTGAGGATGAAGATATTTTCTATGGTGAATTTGATTCAAAATGTGGCCCTGGCACTGTTCTTGATCCTGAAACAAATGCATGTAGAGTTGGTATTGTAAAAACATCTGATTCCTCTGGGTTTGATTCAAAATGTGGCCCTGGCACTGTCTTTGATTCTAAATCTAATTCTTGTATTTTGGAATAGGTGAAATGGTGGACCGAATGGGATTTGAACCCACGACCTTTGCGGGAAAGTGTTTTCCTTACGCAGTGTGAGTGCGTCATCCAAACCAAACTAGACGACCGGTCCAACTAAATTGCTCAATTAGGAGTTTTTTTGTCTTTGCTATGTGATTATGTTACAATTACCTTGATCTTTTTTACTATTTTTGAAAATAATTTTCATGTCTCTGCAAGAGTTTGATGCCTTAATTGATAGGATGAAGTTGGCCTTTGAATATGCTGATAATTTAGGACAATATGTAGAGGCTGCTAGAGTTTTGTATCAAATGAATGATCAACTCCCTGAGGATCTACAGTTGACATTTGAGGAATTGGAGAATCCTGAGGCTGCAAAATCATTTGTAAAGCAATACAATGGTGAATTAAAATCTGTAATTGTAGACTATAGACAAAGATTAATGATTTCTTGATTCTATTTCTTAACCCCGAGATTTCTATTCTTTAATCTCAAGTATGGATTTCTACATTTTCTACATCGTGTAGCGCCTATATCGTTTCTAGCTCCACATTTGAAGCAAATTCTCATTACAAGACGTGCTTGTTGTGCAATTCGTTTCTTTTCTGGATCTGTAATAGGCATTAATTTTCTCCTTTATCTCTCTCTTTTATTCTAATCGGATTTTTCCATCTTTCCTGCTAGTAACACTGGTACTTCTGCAGGTCTTTTTGCAACAGGAATGTTTGCTTTGTTAAACATTGATACTTTGGATTCAGCTGATCCATAATTTCCCATTACAATTGCTCCGGCATGCCCCATTCTCTTTTCTTTAGGTGCTGCCCTTCCTGCAATGTATGCCACTGTTGGTTTGTTAAATCCACAATCGATAATTCTTTGAGCTAACATTTCTTCAGAGTCCCCCCCAATTTCTCCAACTATTACCAATCCTTCCATATCTGGAATGTCTTTTACCATTTCAAATGCATCAATTAATCTTGTTCCATTAACTGGGTCCCCCCCAATTCCAATAGTAATCGATTGACCGAATCCTGAATTTGTGAGGGCATCTGAAATTTCATAAAGTAATGTTCCACTTTTTGATAATACTGCAATTTTTCCTGCCTTAAATGGCATTGGTGGCATGATTCCAATCTTGATTAATTCTGGAATCATTATTCCCGGAGTGTTTGGTCCGATGATTGTTGCACCTTTTTTGTTTGCTAAATCTAATGCCTCCATAGTATCTCTAATTGGAACGTGTTCTGGAATTGCAACTAGTAATTTGATTCCAGCATTTAATGCATCTTTAGCTGCTGCAAGGAAGAATTTTGCTGGAACAAAGATTATTGAAATTTTTGCATCAGTTGCATCTACTGCTTCCTGCATGGTGTTGTAGATTGGTATACTCTCATTCCATGTTTGTCCTCCTTTACCTGGTGTAACTCCTGCTGTTATGTTAGTTCCATACTCTAGCATTTTTCCTGCATGTAGTGAACCATATGATCCAGTAATTCCTTGAACTATGACTTCTTTATTTTCATAATCTGAATCTCCTGGTTTTCCTTTTAATAATTCAAAAATATCTATCATTTCTTTATCCCCATTACTGCTGCGTTAATTGCTTCTTCTACTGAATCAAATATGTTGGTTCTAGAACCTTGTAGCATTTCTTTTGCTTTTTCTGATTCTGTTCCCTTTAGTCTTGAAAATACTGGTAAATCAATTAGATTATTTTCATATGCTTTAAGAAATGCTTCAGCCACAACTGTAGTTTTTACAATTCCTCCATAGAGGTTTACAAGAATTCCCTTTACTCTTGGCAATTGACTGATTAATGTTAATGCTTCATACACTGATTCTGTTGTTGCACCGCCACCGACATCGAGGAAACATGCGGGCTTTCCACCGTTATCTGATAACATGTCTAATGTTGACATTACAAGTCCTGCACCATTGCCAACTACTGCAATGTCTCCATCAAGTTCAACTAGGGAAAATCCGCTCTTTTCAGCTTGTTCTTCTATTGCTGTTTTTTCTTGGTATTTTTGTAATTCTGGATGTCTAAAATTACTATTGTCATCTGTTACAAATTTCCCATCTAGTGCCATGATTGAATCATCTTGCATTATTGCCAATGGGTTTATCTCAACAAGTTCTGCTTCTTTTTCAATTGTTAATTTTGATAATTTTTTTAAAGTGTCAACAAATTGCTCTGCTGTGATTCCTTCTAGTCCCATTTCTTTTGCAACTTGTCTTGCTAATTCATCTGAGACGTCTCCTAATCCTACCTCTTTGATAATTTGATTTTTGACTGATTCAATTTCTACACCGCCTTCAGCTGATGCGATAATGGTGTAGCATCTTTTTGAACGATTCAAAAATATTGAAAGGTATAATTCTTTTTTAATATCTGCCATCTTTTCAAGTAGAATTGCTCTTGCTTTCTCTCCTTTAATCGTCAAGTCCATAACTTGTGGATATTTTAGCTCAAATTCATCATCGTTTTGGCATTTTTGAATTCCACCTGCTTTTCCTCTGCCTCCAACAGGCACCTGAATTTTAATTACAAATGGATATCCTAATTCTTTTGCATGTTTACGTCCCTCTTCTATGTTAGTTGATGAGATGCTCTCAAGTAAGTTAATTCCATATTCTCGAAATAATTCCTTGGCTTGAAATTCAAGTAATTGCATGCAGAAATTATGAAATTTACGGTCTTTATTAACTATGATACTATTTCAGTTGTTCATCTAGAAAATCAATCATTTCTAAAAAGCGATCTTTACTTTTTCGTAATAATTCTTGAGGGTACTCTTCTATGGTAAATACAAATTGTTGATGAAAACTTGGAACTAGAATTCCTCCTGATGTGACCATTTGTTCAATTACATATCCTTTGGTAAGTGTGCATACAATTTCTTCATAAGATTCTTCTTCTTCTTCGAGAGTTTGTCTGTACAGAACAATTGGTCTGTTTGTTTTTGCAACAATGCTTGAGCCTTTTTCTAACAGATCTGATAGCTGCTGAATTTGCCATGCATCAAGGCTAATCTGTTTAACCATATTATGAATAAGGGATTTTTCTATTTAACCGTGATAAAACAACACCTCTTCACTATTTGTCGTGTATAAAGTCACTTTAATTTTGAATTTAAAATAAAGAAAATGATTTGGCACTTAGGCCATATCTAATGCTCTAGAATGTTTTCTTGTATGTGGTCTCTCACCTGCATACTTTCTTCGCATGTGTCCTGATGGTCTACCATAGATTAGTTCTAGGAACCAAGACTCATGTTCTATCTCTTCAGCCAAGATATCTTTTGCAATATCGTATGTGACAGGATCTTTTCCAAATGTCATCTGGCAAACTTTGTTCCAGTTGACAATTGCTCCTTGTTCTGCTTTGAGACATTTTTCTAGAATCGCTTTATGATCTGTTGGATTTGCTGGAAGTTGTAAGAATTCACAGCCAGAAATTTTGATAAATTCTGTTGCGTCATTTGGAAGAGTTCCACCTAGTTGGTAGATTCTCTCAAGACATGATTCAAAGTGACTAAGATCTTCTAATCTTGCATCTTCGATAATTCCTTTCAATCCTTCCCCTTCTATGCCTGTACAATGTGCTCTGAGATTGGTAAAGTAATAGTATGCAGTAAATTCTACTGCAGCATTTTTGATTAATTCCTTTAACAATTCATCAACATCTAGGCCATTTTGTTTTAGAACGTTAATTCCAACAACATTTGGGGTTGATTCTGACATTTGCTTATGAGATTTCTAAATGTAATAAAAATATTGCATTCATTTTCAAATTCTATTCTACAGAAATTTTGATTTTTTGACCATCAATATCGTCTTCTTTGTATTCCTTGCAAGATTCTGTAAAGTTAACTTGTTTTACTCTGACCAAAAATGCTAGTTCTTCAGCTTTCTCTTTCATCATTTCAAGGGACTCTTCATCTAATTCTAAAATTGATGCAACTTCTAAAACATCAGTTGGTGTGTATCCTCTCTCTTTTCTAAGTGTTTGAAGTCTCCTTGCAATATCTTTCACTAATCCTTTTGCCATCATCTCTTTGTTTCTTAATGTGGAAATAATTACAGTATAGTTATCTCTTTTTGCAGCTGCATAATTTTCACTTGCATCAAAATCTATTATGAAATCTTCGTTATCTAGTGAGATAGTTTCTCCATCAATGTCAAAATCATATTTTGAATTTTTCTCTAGTGATGAAATTATTTCATCTGGATTGATTTCATTAAATGTAGAAACAAGTTTTCCCATGTGCTGTTTTGCTTTTGGGCCAATTCGTTTTCTTTCTAATTCAATTACTCCTTTGACCGGTAATCCTAATTGTTTTAATTCCAGAATTTGTTCTAACCCTGATTCTTTTTCTGTTTCAGTAATTGTAAATTTCTCAACATTTAGTTGAGATTGTAATAATTCCGATAATGATTCTAGTTTATTTTTCTGACCTTTCTTTACACAAATCTGTGCCTCATTTAATGGCCATCTTCTTTTCAGTTTTCCTTTCATTCTAGCAGCTGAAGAAATTGATACGATATCTTTCATGATGTCAAATGACTCTTCAATTTTTTCATTAACTAGATCTTCTTGGTATGTTGGCCATTTGTCAAGTAGAATACTTTGTTTTCCTGGAAATATTGATTGATAGAGATGTTCACTTGTAAATGGACAAAATGGATGAATCAGAATATCTAATGTTTTTAGAACTTCACTTAGGACTGCATAAATTGCCAATCTTCTGTTTTTCTTTTCATCTTCTTCATCCCATAGTTCTCCTCTAGTAATTGGAATGTAGATTTGACTGAGGTTGTTAATGATAAAGTCATCAATTGCCTTTGCTCCTTCGTGAAATTTACATGATTCATTTTTCTCAGTAAGAATCTGAATTAGTTTTTGAAGTTTTGATAGTACCCAGATATCTGGAGATGTAAGCAAGTCATTTTGCTTTGCCCATTTAATTGAGTTTGAATTGTCAAAATTATCATATTGACTGTTTTGCTGGAAATACAGGTGTAAATTGAATAGTGTGTTAATTACCTGATATGGTCTTGACATTAATTCCTCTGTGCTAAAACTTAGGGGCTCAATTGGACTTGCTTTCCACATAAAATAGAATCTAATCAGATCCACTGGATATTTTTCAAGTAATTCTGCTCCCTCTAGGACATTACCTTTACTTTTACTCATTTTCCCTCCGTTCTCATCTAACACATGTCCTTGAAACAAGAATGCTTTGTATGGTGGAGTTGCTGCATTGTTTAAAATTACATTTTCAATTAGCAATGTGTATGCCCAACCTCTAGTTTGATCAATTCCTTCTGTAAAAAATGGAGCCGGAATTTCATTTGCATATTCTTCATCTGTTAGCGAGGAATAAGGTGCAGAGCCACTGTTATGCCAAGTATCTAAAACATATTCTTCTCTTTTTGTATTGACTCCATTACATTTTTTACATTTCACTGTAATGTTGTCAATCCATGGTCTGTGTAATTCAAAGTCAGGCCCATCTGGCAATTTGTCTGCAGCATCTACAATATCTTTTCTAGTAAAGAACCAGTTTTTCTCACCACAATCTTCACAATTCCAAACTGGTAGAGGACAACCCCAAATCCTTTCTCGAGAAATACACCAAGGATGTCTTTCTTTAATAATTCCAAGAAATCTGTTTTTTGGTTGCTCAAAAAAGTATTCTACACTTTCTGCGGCATCAATTGCTTTGTTATCTAATCTATCTAATTTGTAAAACCACCCTCTTCTTGCAAGCCAAACAATTGGATGGTGTGATCTCCAACATAGCGGATACTTGTGTTTGATTTTACCAATTTTTACAAGAGCATTGCACTCTTTTAGATCCTCAACTATGGGTCTGTCTGCATCTCTGACAAACATCCCTTGATATTTCCCTGCTTTTTCTGTGAATTTCACTTCATCATTAATGGGGCTAAAAATTTTGACTTTACGTTTATTTGCAATTTTAATATCTTCTTCACCGTTTGCAGGTGATAAATGTACAAGACCGCTTCCTGTGCTGGCATCTACAAATGTCTCAGCTACTGCCACATGATAATTATCTAATTTTGAAATTTCATTTAATTCTGGAATTAAATCTAATAATGGATGAATGTATTTTTTCCCTTCAAATTCTGAACCTTTTACAGTTTTCTCAATTTTGTATTCTTCAATTTTTACTTCTGCCATGAACTCTTCTAATCTTGTTTTTCCAATTACCCAAGTTTCATTTTCTACTTTGACATAGGCATAGTCTTCTTTAGGTTGTAATCCTACCATGGCATCAGTAACAAGAGTAAATGGCATTGTAGTCCATACTATCAAAAACGCATCTTCATCCACTAGCTTGACTTTGTAGTATAGGGATGGATCTTTGACTTCTTCATATCCTTGGTTGACTTCTGCATGACTGAGTGATGTTTGACAACTTGGGCAGTATGCAATTACAGTAAAGTCTTCTTCTAAAATTTTATTTTCATATGCTTTTTTGAGAACTTGCCATTCTCTTTCAATAAATTCATCTCTAAATGTCCAGTATGCTTTTTCATGATTAAATGACATTCCAAGTTGTGTATCTACCTCAACCCATGTTTTGTTGAATTTTTCTACAACTTTTTTACATTCAGAAACAATTCTTTCAATTCCAAATTCTTTGATGGCTTCGCTTTTTCCACCTGTAACTCCTAATTCTTTCTCAACTTGTAATTCTACTGGGAGTCCTTGTGTATCCCATCCACCGTTAAATTCAATTTTTTTTCCTTGTAATGTGTTGAATCGATACCACAAATCTTTGATTACTCTACCTCTGAGATGTCCTGCATGTGGGATTCCATTCATAGTAGGTGGGCCCTCAATAAATCGAATTTTTTCAGGTTTATCTGATGCAAAAATCAATTTTTCTAAGTCAATTGATTTGATGTATTTTCTAACTTCAGATTCTATTGCTTTGGCATCGAATTTTGTAGAAAGTTCCATCTAAATTTTAGAATGTTTGTGGCATTATAAAGCTAAATTGATTTGTTGAGACTTGGATTATATAATTGAGAAAAAGATAATTTTTGTTGGTAAATGTCTTAGTGATTGGTTCTGGTGGAAGAGAACATGCATTATCATGGAAGTTATCTCAAAGTAATAAAGTTGAAACTGTTTTTACTGCTCCTGGAAATGGCGGAACTGAAAATAATGTTCCAATAAGTGTGGATGATTTAGACGGATTAGCAGATTTTGCTCAAAAAAATAATTGTTTTACTGTAGTTGGACCTGAAGACCCTTTAGCTGCTGGAATTGTTGATAAATTTAATAAATTAGGTCTCAGAGTTTTTGGACCGTCACGCCAAGCGGCTCAACTTGAATCAAGTAAGATTTGGGCAAAAGACTTCATGAAAAGAAATGAAATCCCGACTGCTCGTTTTGAAATATTTGATGATGCTCAAAAAGCTCAAGAATATGTGAAATCACTTGATTACAATGTAGTTGTGAAGGCCGATGGATTAGCCGCAGGAAAGGGAGTAATTGTTTGTAATAGTAATGATGAGGCAATTTCTGCAATTCAAACAATTTTGGTAAACAAGACATTTGGTGATGCTGGAAATAGAATTATCATTGAGGAGAGAATTGATGGAATTGAAGCCTCATACATTGCTCTTTCTGATGGGGATGTTGCTATTCCTATGGCTTCTAGCCAAGATCATAAGAGAATTTTTGATAACGATGAAGGCCCAAATACTGGAGGAATGGGTGCATATTCTCCCACTCCGATAATTGATGATAATTTAGCAAAAATAATTCAAGAAGAAGTTATTGAAAAAACTATCCATGCGATGAAAAAAGAAGGGATTCTTTTCAAGGGATTTTTGTATGCTGGAATTATGATTCAAGATGGTAAACCGTATGTTTTAGAATACAACGTTCGAATGGGTGATCCTGAATGCCAGCCAATTACTATGAGAATGGATTTTGATTTGTATGATTATTTTGTAGCAAGTGTTGATGGTACATTATCTTCTTTACCTCCAGCCACTTGGAAATCACAATTTGCTGTGTGTGTTGTTTTGGCATCAAGGGGGTATCCCGAGGCATATTCAAAAGATGATGAGATTACTGGTTTTGATTCTGTTCCGGAGGATGCAATTGTTTTCCATGCTGGAACCAAAAAATCTGGAGAAAAGATTCTTTCAAATGGTGGACGTGTATTGGGGGTAACTGCATTAGGTGATTCATTACAATCTGCAATCACAAACGTATATGCTGCAACTGACAAAATTATTTGGTCTCAGAAATTTCATCGAAAAGATATTGGTCAAAAAGGTCTTTCTTATCTTTGAGTTTGTATCATTTGATCTTCTGTGACAATCCAATCCATCAATATGTCATGATCTGATTTTGGAATCTTTTTGATAATCTGCTTTTCCAAGGTAAGAGAAATTGTTGTAGTTTTGTTTTCTGCCAAAAATTTATCATAGAATCCATAACCATAACCTAGTCTGACTCCGCTATGATCAATTCCTACAGTTGGCACTAAAATGACATCGAGATTGTTATTCACTGGACAATCATCTTTTGGTTCCATAATGTCAAAACTGCCGTGTTCTAGGCTTGAAAAATCAACAATTTTTCTAAATTCCATGGTTTCACCCGTGACTTTGGGTAGGAAAATCTCTTTTCCTTCACTGATTAACTCTTGGATGATATCTTGAGTAAAAATCTCACTTCCTATTGGATAGTATACTCCAATTTTCTGAGCATTTTTGAAAGCATAAATTTTTCTTAATTTTTTCTGAATAATTCCACTTGCAATTTTTAATAAATCAAAAGATGTGTTATCTCTTGTTTCCAAAAGCCTATTTCGCAATGATTCTTTTTCTGGGTTTTTATCCAATTTGACTACTCAATGATGCTGCTGTAATTGTATTTTTCAATAGCATTGCAACTGTCATGGGACCAACTCCTCCTGGAACCGGTGTTGCAAATGATGCTTTTTGAATTATTTTTTCATAATCTGAATCCCCTACTAATTTTTCTTGAAATCTTGAAATTGCAACGTCAATTACAATTGCTCCTTCTTTGATCATATCTGGGGTTAGTGTGAATTTGTTTCTGTCTCCTACTGCAGTGATGATAATATCAGCATTTTGACATAGTTCTGATAAATTTTTAGTTTTAGAGTGACATGTCAATACCGTGGCATTTTTTTCTAATAATAAATGATATAGCGGTTTCCCTACTAGGTTACTTCTATTAATTAACACGACATTTTTTCCTTCTAGGTCTATTCTGTGATAATCAAACATCTCCATTATTCCTGATGGTGTACATGCAACTAATGCTGCTTTACTCATGGCAAGTAAACCTGCATTATGTGGAGTTAAGCCATCTACATCTTTTAATGGTGATATTCTTGATGTAGTTGCAAATTCATCTAGTTGTTTTGGTAGTGGAAGTTGAACTAAAATACCGTGAACTGATTTGTCTGCATTTAATTCATCAATAATTTTGGTTAATTCTGATTGAGTTATGTTGGCATCAAGTTTGTGATCTTTTGTGGTGATTCCTACTTCTTCACATGCTATGTGCTTGTTTCTAACATATGTGGCAGAAGCTGGATTGTCTCCGATTAATACTGTGGCTAAACAAGGCGAAATCCCTTGATCTTTCAACACATCAGCTGCTTTTTTGACCCTTTCCTTGACTGATTGGGCGATAATCTTACCATCAATTCTAATGCCTACCATGAACTGCTTTTTGATTTGTAGATATTTAATCCTTGGAATTCTAAGATGAAAATCTTAGAAAAGAAATTAAATGGTTATTTTACCAGTCATAGCATGTTTGTAATGATTGCAGATATTCAACTCAAAGAAGGGGTTGAAGACGATTTTAAAAATTGGTTTGCTGAATCAAACAAAGTGTTATGTAATTTTCCAGGATTTATCTCTAGAAAATTCTTAAAATCATCTGATGGAAGTTATAGAATTCTTGTTGAACATGAAAGCAAAGAAACTTTTATCAAAATGCACCAAAGTCCTGAACATGAAAAAGTTCATCCTACTGGACATTCATTTATGAGTGCTGATCCTCAGAGAAAAACATACGAAGTAGCTGCTGAATAAAATTGAAACTAGAATATGATTTAGATGCATATCTAGAAAAAATAAAAAACAATGATTCTTATTTTCATACTTTTATCAATAAGGATAGTTTAGCCGCAGGAGTTCTAGTACTCAAACCCGGAGAGGAGGACACTCAAACACCTCATGATAGTGATGAAGTATACTATATCCTTTCAGGTAATGGATTTTTAAAAATTAAAGATAAGGATTACACAATTTCTAAAGATAAATTATTTTTTGTAGCCAAAAATGTAGCGCATTGCTTTCATGGAAATACAAAGGAACTCAAAGTTTTGTATTTTTTTGGAGGTCCTGATTCTTAACTAATTATTGTCCTTCTGCCTGAAACTTTGATTTTCTTTCTAGCAAATAGATTGACTGCTTCAGGATAAATTCTATGTTCTTCTTTTAGAATCTTTTTTGATAATGATTCTTCTGTATCTTTTTTATTAATTTTGACTACTGCTTGAATAATCACAGGACCCGTATCCATTCCTGAATCTACAAAATGAACTGAACACCCTGATACTTTAGCTCCGTATTCTAATGCCTGTTTTTGTGAATCTAATCCTGGGAATGCTGGAAGTAAAGCTGGATGGATGTTGATGATTCTGTTTTTGTATTTTTTTACAAATTCTGGACTTATAATTCTCATAAATCCGGCAAGACATACAAGGCCATTTTTTGGAGTGACTCCATATTTTGTGAGGATAGAAATAACTTCTTTATCGTACTCTGCTCTGGTTCCTTTGAATCCTTTACTTTCAATTACTTCGATTTTAACTCCTAATTTTTCTGCAATCTTTAGGCCTTTAGCATCATGTTTGTTAGAAATTACAATTGCAGGGTTGATTGGAATCTTTTTTTTCTTAATTGCCTTTAGGATGGATTCCATGTTACTCCCACGACCTGAGATTAGAATTCCTAGATTTAGCAACTAGTCAATAGTAGATCAAACCTGCAATTTATATCAAATCCAACTGATTTGATTTTCATTGCCTAGTAAAGTCAGGATGACAAAAAATGGAATCCTGTGTGAGGTTGATGATAAACGAGTTTTGTTGGATCCAAAAAACAGTGATGTTAATGGAATAAATTTTGTATCTCACGCACACTCTGATCATCTTCCCTCAAAAAACGGTGGAACTATTCTATCGTCTATTGAGACTAGTGAAATAGCTAACCTTCGAGGATTTAAGATGGAAAATCACGTTGAATTCCTTGATGATTTCTCTCTAATTGATAGTGGGCATATTTTGGGTGCAAAAGGATTACTTTTTGATGATATTTTCTATACTGGAGATGTTTGTACAAGAGACCGTGGATTTCTCAAGGGTGCCAAAATTCCAAAATGTAAAACTCTAATCACTGAATGTACATTTGGTTTACCTGAATTTATTTTTCCAAAACTTGAAGATATTCTAAAACAAGTCAATGAATTAATTTCTGAACTTTATGGGAAAGGTGTACCTGTAATTTTGATGGGTTATCAATTAGGTAAAGCCCAAACTATCACACAGTTTTTTGGTCACTGGGGTCCGTTATACCTACATGATTCTGTAAAAGACATGAATGCATTACATCGAAAATTTGGCGTATCTCTAAATGATGGAATTGGACATACAGATGCTGAAAAAAATGGTTTGCTTGAAAAAAAACCTTGGGTTATGGTTGCACCAATGATGTCTAGTAAAAATAAATTTGTTCAAGATATGAAATCAAAATACGGTGCAGTGACAATTGGATTTAGTGGATGGGCACAATCCATGAAATACTCTTTTGGGAGGCGAACTGATTATTCGTTTCCAATGAGTGATCACTGTGATTACACTGAGTTGATTGAAATGGTAGTACAGTCTGGGGCTGAACAAGTTTACACAATACATGGATTTGTAGATGAGTTTGCAGAAGACTTGAGGAAAAGAGGAATTAGTGCACAGCCATTACTTGAAAATTCATTAGATGATTTTACTTAGTAAATTCGTTACATCCACAATTATCTACAAGACATGTTTCTGCATTTCTAATATGATCATGAGAAAAGTGTTTACACTCTTCATTTTTACAAATCCTTCGTATAGCTTCCTTCTGTACTACAGATTGGGCAATTTCATTTGCTTTGTCTTTTGAAAATCCTTTTTTATCTATATAGAAATGGACCACTCTATTATACAGCATTTCTGGATTGAATTGTTTTTCTAGCAATATTGTCTCCTCCTATTACCTCTTCTAAAACTTGATCCCTCATGGCAGTCACATTTGCAGGAGATATCGTTACAAAACCCATGATTGTTTTTTATCATATTCTAATTAGGCAATTATGATATTTGAAGGACTCTTCTTTTTGAGTAATCATTTGTTTAATAAAATTCAAAAAAATTAATATTTTTACGCCTAACTTTTTGAATGATTTATCTCAAAATTACGCCTATATCCATTAGATTTGTGTGAGTTGGATTTGTTTTGATGTTTCCTTTTTGCTTTTGAAAAAATCTTCCTGAATCACTATTTTTAAGAAATTCTTTCATTATGTCCAAATCCACTCTTACATTTTCTGTAATTGCCCCTGCAAAAACTGAATTGCCATCCACACCATCAGTTCCTGCAGATGAAATGACCATTTTTTTTGATTTCTGTGTATTTTTTAATAATCTTAAAACTAATTCTTGATTTCTTCCACCCATTCCTTTTCCTAGAACTTTTACTGTTGGTTCTCCTCCAAAAATAATACATGTTTTATCATTCTCTGAAATTTTTTTAAGAATTTCAGTTACTACTTCTTTAATGTCTCCAAAAATATGCATTACACTAACTGTGTAGCCCATTTTTTCAGCTTTAACTTTCATTTCATTTAGACAATCATCGTTATTTGCTATCACATAATTTTCAATTTTGGATTTTTTTGGTGTCTCTAGTTCTTTCTCATTCATTCTATTTTTTAAAAGTGTCAAAACTTCATTAGGCATTTTCCATCCTATTTTGTATTTTTTAATAATTGCTAATGCATCTGCATATGTTGTATCATCCATGTATGTTGTACCTGATGCAATTGATGACAGATCATCTCCTTCAACATCTGACATTACGAGTCCTACTCCTTGGCATTTCATATTCTCTACAAGCTTACCTCCTTTGATTTTTGATAGATGTTTTCTAATACAATTGAATTCTTGTATGGTTGCTCCAGATTTTAACAAAGTATCTGTGACATGCACTTTATCATCCAAAGTGATATCATCAGGCATTGCTAACAATGACGAGCCTCCCCCTGAAACTAGAAAAATTATCAATTCATCACTTCGCTTGTTTTGAACAAATTTCATGACTTCTTTTGCTGCCTTTACACTTGTGGAATCTGGCTTTGGATGTCTGGAATTAAAAATCTGGAATTTTTTACCTTTGATCACTGATTTTGAGCCTTTTGGAATAACTATAATTCCACTTTTTATTGGAATGACTGCATTTAGTGCTCTTGTCATCGTATCTCCTGCTTTGCCAAAAGCCACTGAATAGATGCTTGAATATTTCTCTAAATTGAATGATTTACCATCAATTTTGATTTCATTAGGAGTAACAAATTTTTTAATTATATTTTCTGGATTTGCTGCTTGAAGTCCTGACTCTAAAATTTCTAAACAATCTTTTTTCTTGTCTGTAGTTGCCAAGTCGTCAAAATTTTGAATTATCATGATGTCCATAGATAATGCAAGATATAATAATAATCAATGATGCCTTTGATTTATGCAAACAGTACGCATTCCAAAAGTTATCAACTTTGGAGAAAATGCACTTGGTGAAACAGAGTATCCAAAAAATGCCCTAGTTGTCACAACCGTTCCGCCAGCACTATCTGACAAATGGTTAGCAAAAATGGGTATCCAGGATTACATGTTGTATGACCAAGTAAAACCTGAACCATCAATTGAAGATGTCAATACTGTTATTTCACAATTCAAAGACAAAGACCCATCATGTCTAATTGGACTTGGTGGAGGAAGTTCAATGGATGTAGTAAAATATGCTGCACCTGAGATGAAAAAAGAAAAAATCTTAATTCCAACAACATTTGGAACTGGAGCTGAAATGACCACTTATTGTGTTCTGAAATTTGATGGTAAAAAGAAATTGTTACGCGAAGACAAATTTTTAGCTGACATGGCTGTAGTCGATTCATACTTTATGGATGGCACTCCAGAACAGGTCTTGAAAAATTCTGTCTGTGATGCATGTGCTCAAGCAACCGAAGGCTATGATAGCAAACTCGGTAATGACTTGACAAGAACTCTATGCAAACAAGCATTTGATATTCTGTATGATGCAATTATGAATGACAAACCAGAAAACTATCCTTATGGATCAATGTTGTCTGGAATGGGATTTGGAAATTGTTCTACAACTCTAGGACATGCATTGTCCTATGTGTTCTCAAATGAAGGTGTACCTCATGGATTTTCATTATCCTCATGTACCACCGTTGCACACAAGCATAACAAATCAATCTTCTATGATCGATTCAAAGAGGCTATGGCAAAATTAGGCTTTGATAAACTAGAACTCAAAGCTGATATTTCAGAAGCTGCAGACATCGTCATGACAGATAAAGGACACTTGGATCCAAACCCAATTCCAATATCCAAAGACGATGTTGTAAAGTGTCTTGAAGATATCAACGCAGGTAATTTGTAAAAAATTCAATATTTTTTACTTTTTTTATATTTTCTTGATAAAGTACGAAATTGGCAGCTTGATGAAACTTTTTATTCTAATAATCTGGTGTAAATGTACTTGGCTTCAAAACAACTCAAATTTGGTATTCAAAATGGACTGAATGTAGCAAGAGCTGGTTATACTGAAGACCAAATATTGACAGCATGTATACTTGCTGATAAAACTGGTTATGATTCTATTTTCTATATGGACCACACAAATGTTCCACAATGGAAAAACGCCACTGTTCTTGATCCTTGGGTAATGCTATCTGCAATTGCAGCTGTAACAAGTAATGTTGAATTGGGAACTTGTGTAACTGATGCAATTAGAAGACATCCTTCTAACATTGCGCTAGCTGCAATCACTCTTGATAGAGTTTCTAAAGGTAGGGCAATTTTGGGAATTGGTGCAGGTGAGGCACAAAATCTAAAAGAATTTTGTATTCCATTTGAGAAACCAGTTTCAAAATGGGAAGAACAAATTGAAGTTATTCATCAATTATACAAATCAACTCCTGACAATACTGTAGATTATGCAGGAAAATATTATCAACTTGAAGGGGCATGTTTACAAGCTCCTCCAATTAGAAAACCACGTCCACCAACTTACATGGCATCAGGTGGTAAACGAACACTTGCATTAACTGGAAAACTCGGTGATGGTTGGCTACCAATCGGTTACACTCCTGAATTGTTTGAAGATCATCGAAAACAAATCGAGGTTTCAATGGATACAAACAACAGAACACAGGAAGAGAAAGATAATTTCCAAATGGCTTTAGATATTGATGTTTACTTTTCTGATGATGCAGAAGTATCATGGGCCAAAATGAAAGAAGCTGTTAAAGTTAGTTTATTCAAGCCTGAAATTTTGAGAGTTCACGGCTTGAAAGAGATTGAAGGATTTGACTTCGTAAAATACTTTACAGAATATTCAATGTCTGATCAAAGTTGGATTGTAAAGATGAGAGAAGCTGCAACTAAAATTCCAGATGCTGTTGCTCGTTCATCTACTGCAGTTGGAACTCCAGAAGATATGATTCCAGTATTTGAGAGATTCATGGATGCTGGTGTAAATCACTTTGTTATTAGATTCTGGGGTAAGAATTACTTTGGTTCTATTGACAAGTTTGCAAGCCATGTGATGCCTGTATTACGTGCTAAAGCCAAACAATAAAAAATTCAATATTATATCATACAGCAAATCATTTAGCATACTTCTTCTTAGAATTTAGCATGGATGAAGAACTTCCTGATTCTGTAAAAAAATGTCTTGATATATTGGAAGAAAATGTGGAAATCTTGGCAAATCTTGAATATGATTTAGATGATGAAAAGGAAGATGAATTGACTCCTGATATGGAATTACACAATCTATATGATATGAGTGAAGATGTGGCAGAATCTGCTAAACTAAAACGTGCAGAATCAAATTTCACAAGACGACAATCTGAAGATTCCTTATGATTTATGTGGTCTTTTTCTCTTTGTCATTGATTTAGAATTACGTCTATTTTTTTGCTTTTCAATTCTTTTTCTAGTTCTCTCAGTTGCATTGGTTGAACCTTGAATAATTTTTGTTTTACTTCCATCCTTTAACATTATTTGTTTACCTTTGAATCTAAACTCTACATCTCTACATTTGATGTAGTATTTTTTTAAACAGAAGAATATTCTATTGTTTGTACCATGCATCTCTTTGACTTCTTTTGATTTTTTTAATTCATTGAGGATATTTCGAAGTAATCCCTTATCGATATCAGTAATTCTATGCAATTCTCTGAACCAAATGAATTTTGATGCAGAACCCCATTCTTCTAGGAGATTCAATGTAATTTTGATAGCTTCTTCTCGTTCTTCATCTACTTCGCTCATTTTATTCGTTGAATTAATCCTAAATTTAGGAATTTACATTAATGAAGAATTTGGATGAAAAAAGTCAAGTTTTAGAAAGTTGTTTGTTTTTGATTATTTTTGTAATGATGCTTTATGGGCACAGAATTCAAAACAGAATGTAATGAATTAGAATGTAGAATCATGGAAATTAAGGCTATGGCCAAAGAATTAGATGAAGAGGATTAACTCTATCTCTTTGATTTTGATTTCCTTTCTTTAATTCTGGATTTTGTTACTTTGACTGATTGTTTTTGATTGTTTTCCATCTTATTTGCTATGGAGTCAATCTGCTTGATGATTTTTGCTTGAATTTCAGGGGAATTTGATTTTAATAATTTTGTTTTTAATTTTTTTAATTGATTGGAATATTCTCGAAAATCATCTCTTAATTCATTAAGATAAGGATCGTCCATGATGTTTTTTATTTACCTTGTATTTTAGGAATTTCTATGCTCTGGATTTATAATATTATTTTACTGAATTAAATTATGCAGTTAACTGGAATTCTCCAAATAAAATCATATGAAAAAGTAAAAGATTTCTTGAATGAAGAACATGTTGGACGTGTGGCAAGTATTGATGTGAATGGATTCCCGCAAATTATTCCTATGAATTTTGTATTCCTTAATGATGCAGTTTACATGCATTCTCATGTAAAGGGTGAAAAACTTGATAATATTACAAGAAATAACAAA
This sequence comes from Candidatus Nitrosopumilus sp. bin_7KS, assembly GCF_054095835.1. NCBI lineage: Archaea > Thermoproteati > Nitrososphaerota > Nitrososphaeria > Nitrosopumilales > Nitrosopumilaceae > Nitrosopumilus > Candidatus Nitrosopumilus sp. bin_7KS. The sequence goes on from NZ_JBSWSO010000004.1 coordinate 325,175, forward strand.
GTTGGATTTGAAGCTGATAGGGAACTAGAATTTTTACCATCTTATTTTGAAGATCCACATAATGCATCTCTAGCTGATACATTATACATCAGTGTTGTAATAAAGGGAATTGCTTCTTTTGTATCTGATAGAGAAGAAAAAACTCTTGCACTAAATGGTTTAATGGAAAAATATCAACCTGAAGGATTTTACGATCCAATTGAATCTGATATGAGAGTTTTAGATGCTGTTAGTGTTATCAAAGTATCGCCACAGTCCTTACATGGTAAATATAAGATTGGTCAGCATATGCGACCTGATGATAGATTAGATTTGGCAGAAAAGATTCTAAAGAAAAATTCCCCTTCTGCACATGAAACTTTGAAGATTATGGGATTTGAGATTACAGATACTGGTTTGAAGATGACTGATGAGCCTATATGGTAACTGTTTTTAGTTTTAATCTGATTTATTGAAATTATTTCAATCTACATTTGAACTCGATTTTTTTTATTTTCTGCCTTTAATTTTTCAAGGAGCATGTTTGTTTTTAATGTCAAGTTTAACATTATCTCTTGTTGTGTTTCTTTAAGCTCTTTTTTAAAATCCTTTTCTATTACCAACACGGTTTTTTATTAAATTTTTAAGATATAATGCTTATCTGAAATTTCCAAATTTGGTAAATTCTTGACTTGTTGTTCTTATTTGGCAAACGTTAGCTATAAGTTCAGTTTTTGAGGATTGTATCTGTTGGAACAGATATCTAAGTTTGAATTGGCCTCTGATTACTCCCCTACAGGAGATCAACCTCAAGCAATTGATGCATTAGTCAAAGGAGTAAAAAAAGGATCTGTTCAAACATTACTTGGAGTTACAGGAAGTGGAAAAACCTTTTCTGTGGCAAATGTAATTGCAAGAACTGGGAAGAATACTCTAGTCATTTCTCATAACAAAACTCTTGCCGCTCAACTGTACTCTGAACTAAAACAATTTTTTCCAAAAAATAATGTTGGTTATTTTGTATCCTATTACGACTATTATCAACCAGAAAGTTATCTTCCACAAACTGATACCTACATAGAAAAAGACACTCAAATTAATGAAAAAATTGAAAAGATGAGATTAGAGGCGACTGCAATGTTGCTATCTGGAGAACCTACAATCATTGTATCTACAGTATCTTGTATCTATTCTCTTGGTAATCCTAAGGATTGGGGTGATTTGGCTATTACATTAAACATTGGTGATGAAATTAAAAGAAATGAAATAATTCGAAGATTTCTAGATGCAAGATATGAGAGAAATGATACTGAAGTAGCTCCTGGTAATTTTAGAGTTAAAGGTGACACAATAGATGTGACTCCTGCATATTCTGAAGACTTAGTTAGAATCTCTATGTTTGGAGATGAAATAGAAAAAATTACTTTATTGGATCACGTTTCCTTGAAAGAAAAAAAGAAAGTTGATCAAATGAAAATTTACCCTGCAAAACATTATCTTATTGCAAAAGATGTTCGTAAAAAAGCTGTTAAATCAATTAGAGGTGAATTGAAACAAAGATTACCTGAATTAAATGAATTAGAAAAACAAAGACTTGAGATGAGAACAAAATATGATTTAGAAATGATTGAAGAGTTGGGGTATTGTTCTGGAATTGAAAATTACTCTAGACATTTTGATGGACGAAATGCTGGAGAGAAAGCATTTTGTTTAATGGATTTTTTTGGTGATGATTATCTTTTGGTTATTGATGAATCTCATGTTACATTACCTCAACTTCATGGAATGTACAAGGGTGATCGTTCTAGAAAAAATGAATTAATAACATATGGGTTTAGATTGCCTAGTGCATTTGATAATCGTCCACTAAAATTTGAAGAATTTGAAGAATACATACAAAATACAATTTTTGTTTCAGCAACTCCTTCTGATTATGAGAAAAAAGTATCATCTAATATTATTGAGCAACTAGTAAGGCCTACTGGATTACTTGACCCTCAAGTTGAGATTAGGCCTAGCAAAAACCAGATGGATGACTTAATTCGGGAAATTAACAAAAGGATTGCTAACTCTGAGAGGGTTTTAGTCACTACTTTGACTAAACGCATGGCTGAGGATTTGGCTGAATACCTCTCAAAAAAACAGGTTAGAGTGAGATACATGCATTCAGAGATTGAGGGATTGCAGAGAACTGAGATAATTAGACAATTACGATTAGGGGAGTTTGATGTACTTGTGGGGATTAATCTTTTACGTGAAGGTCTGGATATTCCGGAAGTTTCTCTAGTTGCAATTTTGGATGCTGACAAGGAAGGATTTTTGAGGAATTTCACAAGTTTAATTCAGACATGTGGTAGAGCTGCAAGAAATGTAAATGGAACTGTCATAATGTATGCTGATAACACTACCAAATCTATGAAACATGCAATGGATGAAACTACACGTCGTAGAGAAAAGCAAATACAATATAACACAGATCATAATATTACACCTAAAACAATTATCAAGTCTGTTCCAGATCAAGAAGTTGCATTAGATGATTCTAAACTCAAGTCAACACATGATCTTTCTATTGAAATTATTGATTTGGATGTACAAATGAAAAAATATTCTGAAGAATTAGATTTTGAACGCGCAATTGAATGTAGAGATAGAATAAAAAGACTAGAAAAGGAGATTGAATTTAAAAATGGTAGAAAATAAATTAAAAATTCGGGGAGCCCGACATCATAATCTAAAAAATCTAGATGTTGATATTCCAAAAAATAAATTAGTTGTAATTAGTGGACTATCTGGTTCTGGAAAGTCTACATTGGCATTTGATACCATCTATGCTGAGGGCCAGAGAAGATATGTGGAATCACTTTCTTCATATGCTCGTCAATTTTTAGAGATGATGGATAAACCTGATGTTGATTCTATTGAGGGGTTATCTCCTGCAATTTCTATACAACAAAAAACTACAAGTAAAAATCCACGCTCTACTGTTGGAACTACTACTGAAATTTATGATTACATGAGATTATTGTTTGCAAGAATTGGAATTCCATATTGTACTAATTGTGGACGTAAAGTCTCAACACAATCTATAGAAAGAATTTGTGATTCAGTACTCAAAGATTTCTCGGGAAAAAAAATACTTGTTTTGGTTCCTATGGTTCAAAGAAAAAAGGGTACGTATGAGAAATTATTTGAACAAATCAAAAAGGATGGTTATTCTAGAATACGACTAAATGGGGAAATTTTGAGCCTAGATGATGACCTCCCTCCCCTTGATAGGCAAAAATGGCACAATATTGAGATTGTAGTTGATAGAATCACAACTGAAAAATCAGAGCGTTCTAGACTTTTTGAGGCTATACAAACTGCAATCAAAGCATCCAAAGGAGATGTTATGATTGCCACAGATAAATCTGAGAAAATTTTTTCTCAAAATAATGCATGTCCTTATTGTGGATTGACAGTAGGTGACTTAGAGCCTCGTTCTTTCTCATTTAATTCTCCTTTTGGAATGTGTAAAACTTGTAATGGTTTAGGAGTAAAGATGGAGTTTGATGCAGATTTGGTGGTACCAGATAAATCAAAATCTATTCTGGATGGAGCAATTGTTCCATGGAGTGGTAGATTTTCTGCATTTAGACGCCAAGCATTAAGAGCCGTAGGGAAAAAATTTGGGTTTGATTTAATGACTCCTTTTGATAAGATCAAACCAAAACATCTTCAAATTATTTTACATGGTACTGATGATTTAATTGATTTTACATATCGTTCAAAGTCTGGAGATTCATCTTGGCAATCTACTAATGTCTTTGAAGGTGTTTTAAATAATTTACAGCGTTCATTTATGGAAACTGATTCAGAATCAAAAAGGGAATGGTTAAAACAATTCATGAGAGATACTCCATGCAACACATGTAATGGCAAAAAACTAAAACCAGAATCACTTGCAGTTAAAATTAATGAAAAAGGAATAATGGATGTATGTGATATGTCAATTGATCATTGCTATGATTTCTTTTCATCATTAAAATTAACAACAAATGAACAATACATTGCAAGAGATGTCCTAAAAGAAATTAAGGAACGTCTGGAATTTTTAATGAATGTCGGATTAAATTATCTTACACTAAATAGACTAAGTTCTACTCTGTCTGGCGGAGAATCACAGAGAATTAGATTGGCAACTCAAATTGGTTCTAATTTAACTGGAGTTTTATATGTTCTAGATGAGCCCACTATTGGATTACATCAACGAGATAACACACGACTCATTAAAACGCTAAATAAGCTACGAAATCTAGGAAATACTGTCATAGTAGTAGAGCATGACGAAGAAGTTATACGAAATTCAGACTGGATGATAGATTTAGGTCCCGGGGCTGGTGTAAATGGTGGTCATGTTGTTTTTGAAGGAACTGTTAATCAAATTCTTAAAGATAACAAATCTGTAACTGGCAAATATTTGAAAGATAATTCATTGATCAATTTAGATGATAAAATTCGTAACCGTTCAGGTTCATTATTAATTAGTAAAGCTTCTGAAAATAATTTGAAAGAAATTGATATTGAAATTCCTTTAGGATTGTTTGTTTCTGTAACTGGTGTTTCTGGTTCTGGAAAATCCACTTTAATTAATGATATTTTATTAAAAACATTACAAAACCATTTTTCCAAATCTAATATTCGAGCAGGAATGCACAAGGATATTACGGGTATTGAAAATATTGATAAAGTAATTGCAATTGATCAATCTCCAATTGGTAGAACGCCACGTTCAAACCCTGCAACATACATAGGAGCTTTTACACCAATTAGAGAACTTTATGCAAATACTGCATTATCAAAAGAACGTGGATATGCACCAGGTCAATTTTCATTTAATGTAGCTGATGGAAGATGTTTTGCATGCGATGGTGATGGTGTTAAGCAAATTGAAATGCAGTTTTTATCTGATGTTTATGTGAAATGTGATGAATGTAAAGGAAAAAGATACAACACTGAAACTTTATCTGTATTGTATAAGGGTAAAAATATTTCTGATATTTTAGATATGACTGTATATGAGGCATTAAATTTCTTTGAGAACATACCTGCAATTCAACGAAAATTACAAACTGTATATGATGTAGGTTTAGGCTATATCAAACTTGGACAATCATCCACTACATTATCTGGAGGTGAAGCTCAAAGAGTAAAACTTGCATCTGAATTATCTAAACGAGGTACTGGCAAAACATTATACATTTTAGATGAGCCTACAACCGGTCTTCATTTTGCAGATGTTCAAAAATTACTAGATGTTCTTAATCGTCTAGTAAACTTGGGAAACACTGTGGTTGTAATTGAGCACAACATGGATGTAATCAAAAATTCTGATTGGTTAATTGATCTTGGACCTGAGGGTGGGGATGAAGGTGGAAAAGTAGTTGCAGTTGGCACTCCAAAAGATATTGCAAAAGCACCTGGAAGTTATACTGGAAAGTATTTGAAAAAATTGTTAAAAAAATGACCTTTGATATTTCTAAAATCGACATTCCTATTGACCCTGGAATTTATTTGATGAAAGATTCTGATGGACAGATTATCTATATTGGAAAAGCTAAAAATTTGAAAAATAGGGTGAGATCTTATTTTAACAAAAATCAAAATTATAAAACACAAAAACTTGTTGAACATATTTCATCTATTGAATTTGTTTTAACTGATAATGAAAATGAAGCATTTCTTTTAGAATCAAATATGATCAAAAAATATCGGCCTAGATTTAACATTGAATTAAAAGATCAACAGCGATACACGTACCTTAGAATATCTGACGAAAAATTTCCTAGGTTGCTAGTTTCAAGGAGGACTAGAGATGGAAAATTTCTAGGTAAGGGAAAAACTTTTGGTCCCTTTACACAAGGCAGTTCAAAATTACTAACTATTGGTACTTTGAGAAAGGCATTTCAAATTAGAATTTGTAAAACACTTCCAAAAAAAGTTTGTTTAGAATACCATCTGGGAAATTGTGAGGGACCATGTGAATTTAAAGATGCTCAAGAACGATATCCAAAACATGTTAATGCATTACAGGATGTGCTGAAAGGAAAAAACAAGACTAAGATCTTTACTAAAAAATTAGAAGAAGAGATGCAACAAGCTGCTGAATCACAACAATTTGAACGTGCAAAAGATATTCGTGATACACTGATTAGGCTTGGTAGTCTTCAAACTAAACAAAAAATGGAATATGTTGAAAATTCTGATGAAGAATATTTTGGAATTGGTATTCAAGAACAATCTGCAACTGTTATGACTTTTAGAATGATTAATGGTGTGATTAGAGATAGTGACAAGTTCTTTTTTGATTTAGTTGGAGATAATTCCTTCTCCAATTTTTTATATCAGTATTATTCTACACATAAAATTCCAAAATTTATTTTAGTTAGTGAGTTGCCTGACAACAAAAAATTGTTAGAATTATTACTCTCTGAGCAATCGGGACATACTGTTCAAATTTTATGCCCTTCAAAGGGTAAGAAAAAAGACATTATTCATCTAATCTTAAAAAATATTAAATTAATTCTCTCTAAAGGCGGAGATCCTGGATTGGTGGAATTAAAAGAACTTCTTAGTCTTCCTGTTATTCCTAATGTCATTGAATGTTTTGATATCTCAAATCATGGAGAAGATTTTGCTGTAGGGTCTATGGCCAGATTTGTTGGCGGTATTCCAAATAAATCTGGATATAGAAAATTCAAAATAAAAACAGTGACTGGACGAGATGATTTCGCAATGATTGGTGAAATTATCAAGAGACGATATTATAGATTGTTAGAAGAGAATTCTGAACTTCCAGATTTGATAGTAATTGATGGTGGCAAAGGTCAGCTTAGTTCTGCATTAAAGTCATTACAATCCCTTGGGTTAGATTTACCTTGTATCTCTTTGGCAAAAGAAAATGAAGAAATCTATGTTCCTAAAAATAAAAATCCTATTGTTATTCCAAAATACAAATCATCTCTAAAAATTTTACAATATGCTAGAGATGAAACTCATAGATTTGGTGTGGCATATAATAGAACAATAAGGAAAAATCAAATAAAATAAGAAAAAAGGAAAAAAGTTTTTGGTTAGCTAACTGAAACGCTGCCGACCATCCATGGATGTACCATACAGAAGTACTTGTAGCTGCCTGCTTTATCGAATGTAAATGCATATTCTGCATTTGCCATTACTAAACTGCTATCAAATACGCCAGATGGGCCATTAGCTGGACTGCCACCAGTTACAGTGTGAGCTGCTGTGTCAACATTAATCCATTTTACTGTGTCGCCAGCTTTGATTTTGATATCTGCTGGTGTGTAACATGCATTACTTGTTTCACATCCTGGAACTGAAGTACCTGATGGAATATCAACAGAATGTGTTTTAGGTCCTGTTGGTGCTTTAGCTATTGGTTTTTCTTCTTTAGCCATTGGTTTTTCTTCCATTGTTACTTTATCTTCCAGTTTCACTGTTTTTTCCATCATACTGTCTCCAGTTTTTACTTTCTGAGCAATATCTGCACCAAATGACTCAGTTTGAGTTTTTGGTTCTGATACTTCTTTTGTAACTGCTGGAGCAGTGTATGTTGGAGCATTATAAGCGGCGTCTCCTGCAACTGCAATTCCTACACCTACTAGTGCAATTGCAATTGAGAAAACTATTGCTGCTTTGTCTATACCTGCCATAATTGATCCATGGTTTAGCATATACTAAATAAATCTAATCGTCTTTTTCACGTCAGTTTTTACAATTTCCACTGATGTGTTATTTTTTCAAAATAAGACTATTTCCAGAAATTTGTTTTTTTAAAGTTTTTTCTACAACTGCTTTTTGAAATATTTTCAATATAGTTGCTAAACAATTGTAAATTCCATAAGATCGCTCTAATTGAAGATGAGGTGTTGTCAATGTTAGTGAACAAATCTTTCTTTTATCAAACTAGTGCCAAGTATAATCACAAACTGCGATTGAGCTCTCACCAAGTAACTATTAGTTTTTGGTCTTAAGCTCTTTTGCTTTTAGTATTTTATTTGCCAAGTTATCTTTTTGTTGAATTAGTTCAAATTTGATTTTTAGCTTTTTTTGTCTGATTAACTGTTTGATGAATTTAATACGATTTGCAATAAATTCATCTTCTATTTTCAAGTCTTTTACTATCTGATCAAACATTGTTTTTTCATCTAATTTTATTTTGATAATATCTTTATTTTTTATTTTGAATACTCCAATCCCCCAAAATAATCCAATATGTAATGCTACATATTTTGATTGTAGTTCTGAAATTTTATTTTTGTATATTTCTGCATGTTCTCTGCTTTGTTCAATAATTGAATCGTTTGTTTGAATTGTCCAGGAAATTTTCTTTAAATTTCCATCTGAATAAAAAACATGGTCCAATTGTCAACCAAAAAGGGGTCTTTTGTTAATATATTTTGAATCCCCCACTTATGATCATAGATTGAAAGGTGTACATATGCTTGAATCTCACGCCTTCTTCTCAAAAATGGTAGATGAATTGGTTGAATTCTCAGAATATGATCCTGAATTAGCAGATGGAATCAAGTGGCTTGATGATCAGGCTCAGAAAAAAGGTATTACATTCTATGATATGGTTTTTGAAGTGTTGTACAAACATGATGTTAATTCAAAAGCTAAAGACTGGTTAAGCACAAGAAATTAAATCTATTTTCTCAAGTCTAATGTTTGATATTCACAACCTTGCGGTCCGCAATATTTTCCAACATATGTTGCCTTTGGTCTATACAATGCTGGTTTAGGTGCAGCCTCTGCAAATTTTTCTTCAATGATATGTGCGGCCCATCCTACAACTCTTGAGATGGCAAAGATTGGGGTGTTAAGATCCATTGGAATTTTTAGCATATAGTATAATGATGCACTGTATAGGTCTACATTTGGATAGATATCTCTGCCTTTTTGGGATTTCATTTCAGATATAGTTGTAGTTTCTACTTTTTCTGTAATGTCAAACCATGGGTCTTTAGTTTTTTCTGCTAATTTTCTAGAGAGTTCTTTTAGCACTTGTGCTCTTGGATCATAGGTTTTATACACTGCATGTCCCATTCCCATAATTCTATCTCCTACCTTCATTTTTTCCTTAATCCATCCTTCTACATTATCTAATTCTCCAATTTCTAAGAGCATTTTCATTACTTCTGTATTTGCTCCTCCATGTAGCTCTCCACTTAATGCTCCAATTGCAGCACTTGATGCTGAATACATATGTGCTCTTGTTGATGCAACTTGTCTGGCAGTAAATGTAGATGCATTGAATGTATGATCAGCATGAAGAATTAAACACACGTCAAATATTTTTTCAACTTCAGGGTCTGGCTTTTCTCCAAACATCATATATAGAAAATTTGCAGCGTGACTAAGAGATGAATCAGGTTCTACTGGCTCTAATCCATTTCTTATTCTGTGCCAACTAGCAACAATTGTTGGGACTTTGGCAATGAGGTTAACTGCTTTATCATAACTGGCATCTTTATTTGAAAATTCTTCATCATAGTAACCTGCAAGTGCAGACACAAATGCCTGAAGCATGTCCATTGGATCTGCATCTTTTCTCCAATTACCCATGTTTTTTTGCATTTGTTTTGGAATGTATCTTGCATCGATTAATTTTGCATTAAATTCATCTAGTTGATTTTGTGTTGGTAATCTGTCATAAAGTAAAAGATAGGCTGTTTCTTCAAACGTTGAATTTTTTGTAAGATCTAAAATGTCAAATCCTCGATAAATGAGTTTTCCTTTCTCACCGTCTATATTGGAAATTCTGGTATCTGCAACTTCGATTCCTCGTAGACCGATATTTTTTGTCTCCATAATGTGCCTACTGGGAATCTTTTATTATATTTTCTCTAAAATCATGTCTATGAAGTTTAGTAATTAGTCTAATATGGCAACTTTTGGTCATAAATGATTATTTTTAATCAAAACTTAATGACTCCTAAAGAGCGAGAACATTTGAAAAAATTAGATGACTTGATACTAAATGCATCCCCTGAAGAACTTAAAAAAATTCAAGAAATTGATAATCAAACCCAGATGGAGGGACTATCGCTATACGATGTATATCTTGATTCAAGTTCGTTGGTAAACCAAAGTATCAAAAAGCCTTTTAGAAAATCTTAATTTTACATTCTTCATTTAAATGAGGGTTTGTGATTTTCGAATCTATATTGGTATCCTCTAAAACCAAAAAAACAGCAGCTAAAAAAGTACCCAAAAAAACAACAGCTAAAAAAGTAACCAAAAAAACAGTAGCTAAAAAAGTAACCAAAAAAACAACAGCTAAAAAAACAAGTACATCTAAGCGAACTAAAGTAATTTGCATCTCCCATAAGGAAGATTGTGATGGTATTAGTTCTGCAGCATTAATTCGTCAAGCATTTGGCGGAGATGCAATATTAGTTGATTATCCCGGTCAAATGGAGGCATTAAACCAAGTTGTTTTAGATGAAAAATTAAAGTCATTATTTATTTGTGATTTAGGATTAAGCAAAAAAACACAAGATGAATTTATTGACATATTGACACGATTGAGAAAAAATAAAGTTTCAGTTACATACATTGATCATCACGATATTGATCCTAATGTTGTAAAAGCATTAAACAAAATCAAAGTAAAAGTAATTCATGACATCAACGAATGTACTGCAGTTCTAACTTACACTGCCTTCAAATCTAAACTCAATGATCATGCATCTTTTGTTGCAGCATGTGCTGCAATTACAGATTATATGGAATCTAGACCACTTGGTTCAAAATTACTTCAAATCTATGACAGACAATTTGCATTGATTAGTGCCACTGTTATGACTTACAATATTGTGGGACGTCAAAGAGAACTTGACTATTTACAATATTTAGTTGAAGAATTAGCAGACTCTAAATTTCCACATGATATTCCAAACACCTTTGAATTTGCACAAATTCAAGTGGAAAAACTATCTCAAATGATTGCCAAAGTAAAGGTGGGACTAAAAACAATGAGTAATCTTGGACATATGGAAATTTTAGATTCTGGTGCAAGTGGGGCAGTTAATTTTGTAATGGGACTATCTGGTAAAAATGTGGGTGTAGCATACAAGGAACGTGTAGATCATGGAATTTATGCAGTATCTGTAAGAGGCTCGAAGGATTGTAAAGTTCACTTGGGCAAAATTGTTAATCTTTTGGCAACTAGTCTTGGTGGCTCTGGTGGTGGACATGACAAAGCATGTGGTGCAGTTGTTCCAAAACCAAAAATAAAGAAATTCATTACAGAATTAAATAAGAAAATAAAATAACCTTTGTAAGAATCTAGGATTGATGATAATTTTTAGATTTGCATAATTGACTGCTTACAAATTAAAACAAGAACTAAAATTACAAAAAAATTGTTTGATTTGTTTTTAATCTAGGTGATGTTTGTAATGGATTGGAATTTATGATTGTGATATTGTAAAAGCAAAAAATTCTCCTTTACTTTTACTAGCAAATTTTGCAACCTTTGCCATGAATCCATATTTTTTATCTCTCATCTTTACTACTTCTTTGGTTTCCAGTTCAGATAATATTTTTGCAGTGCCTGAAACCAATTCTCCTGTAATTTTACCTCTCATTGAACACAATGCAAATTTTACTTGTAAATTATTTCTAAGCCGTTTTACTTTACCTGTTTGTTCTCTAGTTACAACATAGACTAAGTTATCTTTAATTACAAACCAAACTGGAGTTTTTACTGGTTGATTATTTTTTCTATAAGTTTCAAGTGAAATATATTTTTCAGATTTTATATCGTCTAAACTAAACATACTCTATGTGTTTGCATCTTAAATTAAAATCTAGTTGGTATAGCCAACTTTGATTTTGATGATACTATGATAATGGAAATAATTGATATTACTAAAACAAGTGATGCTATGACTCCAAATTCAGGTACTACTACTCCGTCTTTAATTTCAACTTGAATTGATTTTTTAATCTCTGATGCTGGCCCTTGATTTGCAGTAATTATATACATGCCGTCTTCTTTCCACATTGGACCCCCTGTCTTAATCTGTACTTCAAAATTTCCATTAATTCCTGGTGTTACTTGAGCTATCGTCATTAGATTTCCTATAGGAGAATTGACAATTAGTGTGATATCTGAGCCTCTCAAACTCGTATTTCCAGTAATTGTAATTACATCTGAGCCGTTTACTGCATCAGCAATCAATGTGATTCCATTTGATGCCATTGGTACTTTTCTCTCTACTGTTTCTTCTTGAGTTGTATTTGGAATTTCATTTCTTAGTATTGCTTGGGCTACGACTGTAAATTGAGTGGATGCTGTTACTTCTGAATCTTCATGACTTGCTGTAATCAAATATGTCCCAGCCTTAAAACTTGGAATTGGATGGTTTAACAATTTTTTAAATTCTCCGTTATCTCCAATTGCTAAAAGTGGAGCAAAAACAAGTGCTCCATCTGGGCCAATTATTCTAAGTTTTACTGGTTTGAATTCCGATACATCTGTAATCTTACCTGTTATCCAAATAGAATCCAATGCTTTGATTTTTTCTGATGATACTTGTAATTCTAAAGTTGGTTCTGCAAATGCTGATGTTGAAAGCATCCCAATTATCACAAAAGCAAACAATGCAATCTTTAGCATTTTTTTAATTGAATCAAAACTGTATATGAATGATTTCTAATATTGTGTGGTAATCTTCTTAACCTTTTATTTTTGGCAAAAAACTATGTTTTTCTAAAGTTTAATCTGAAAATTCCACAATGGCATCAATTTCAGTCATTGAATCTAACGGTAGACAAGCTACTCCAACTGCAACTCTTGCATGTTTTCCTTTTTCACCGAATATCTCAAAGAGTAAGTCTGATGCCGGATTGATAACTTTGGGATGTTGTGTAAAATCTGGCATAGAATTTACAAATCCTGAAAGTTTCACAATTCTTGTAACTTTGTCCAAACTTCCAATTTCTCTTTTAATTTGAGCAAGTATGTTAATTGCACACATTCTGGCAGATTTTTGGGCAGTCACTAAATTGTCATCTGAAACTTTCCCTGTGAAGATTACCTTTCCGTCTTCCATTGGAATTTGACCTGAGATAAATAACAAATTACCTGTACGTATAACCGGAACATATGATCCTGCAGGGGTGGGTGGGTTTGGAAGTTTAACTCCTATGGATTCTAGTTTTTCTTCAATCATGATTATCATGCTTAATTTGGGTCTGATTTTAGTATTTTGAATTTATCAAATGTATCATTTTGAAATTAAAAATAATTAGAAGATTTTGTATATGTGAAAAATTTTCTATTCATTGTCACTAGAGGCGTTTTATGATGAGGATCTAGTAAATGTCTCTGGTGACACTTGAAAATTATTTTTATATTTTTAGATATCCTGCTTTTGGAATTTTACCTGTAAATTCTCGTTGTAACACTATTCGTTCTTGAGTTTTTCGACCCTCGAGCAATCTGCGATTTATCTCTTCCATGAATTCATTAATTTGCTTAAAACATTTTGTTATTTCTTTTTTTAATTCTTTGTCCTCGCTATTTTCTTTGGTCCATAGTATTGATGATGCTAATTCAAACATACTTCCCATACTGATTAGTAGTGATTCATAGTCTGACTTTGTATATTTACTAAATTTATACGAACTGAGATTTTTTGATATGTCCAAAAATATTTTTTTATTCTCTAAATTTTTAATTGCAGAATTTATTTTAGATTCATATGTGAAAATGTTGTTATTGATAAAACCAATGTGCTCTTCAAATGAATAATGATAATACTTTACATAATATGCATCATCCTTGTAGCCATGTTTTTTAATGTGACCTAGCAGTTCCATTTTTTTTAAAATTTCTTTCAGCTTACTTTTTTTGAATCTTTTTTTGTTATTTAGGCAAGTTTGCCACAAGTCTCCTAGATAATTTTTTTCATCATTCATACATTCTAAAATATATTCAATTGAAATCATTTGCATGGCCTATCTCTTTAATGGAATTATTTATTGGTGATGACTGAAATTTTTACTCCCATGGAGCCTACTGATCATAACATGGTATGAAAACTGAGTATTTTGTACATCTTTCTTACCTACTATTGTAATGAATGTTGATCTCAAATTCATAATTGTAATGCTGTATCATGATGAAGAATTAGATGAGGAAGAATTGAATAAATGCTTTGCAAAATTTGATTCTAAGACTATTGAACTAATTCTGCAAGAATACAAAGATGATTGATAGTGAAAAACTAGCAAATACTGTTTCTGCATTTATTGAGAAAAACCTCTTAGGAAATGTTCCTTTTCAAAGCACTTCAGACTTTATTGCATATATTGCCTATAAAGAGTCTCAAAAAAAATTCAACACTAATTCAAAATAATTTGAATAGTTTTTTTAATTTTTAGTTATTTTGATGTGGACTTTTTCGCCTTTGTTTGAATTATTTTGATATATTGTTCTTGTTTTGTATCCCTGTTTTTGAAGGCATCCATCTAAAATTGATACCCATGGTAATGAATGTCCGCTGTTTAATTTTGATTCTATTGTGATGTTTTTAGTATTTGCCTCAAAATTAACATGGCCTGAACACGTGATTTGCATTATTGCATCAATAATTTCAATCACGTCATCTAGTGTTTTTGATTTTAAAGACACTCCGTTCTTCTCTAAAAGTTTGAACATATCTGCTTCTGGTTTTTTAGATACCATTGTAGAATTTAGTAAATATGGTAAGCCTACTTCATTAACAATTTTAATAATTTTGTAAATCTCTTGCGCTTCAGTTTTTGTCATATCTCCCAATGCTTTTGTCTTGATTGCATTTTTCCAAATATTGGAAAATATTTTTTCTTGATTTACTCCCAAAATATCTGTAGATGAAAAGATTGCGCCTTTACCATTACTATTATCCACCATTAGCAGTTCTGTTTCATCAAAAATGAAGCAGTTTTGTGTAATGTCTGATGCTCTGATTTCGACTCCATCTGGAATCACTCTAAATGATTCAGAACAAATTTGAGATGGTGCTACTAGAACTTTAACATCTAGATTTCTTCGTAATACTGATAACAATTGTTCTTTGCATTCAGCTAATAATCCAAAACCCCATTGGTCAGTCATAATTTTGATTGATGATTTTGAACCTTCAATCATTGTTTGTAATTGTGATAAAACGTTATTCGCACTTAAATGAAAATATCTTTTTTCTTCAGAGCCTCGAGTCTTTCTACTTTCTTCACTTGCTTTCTTTAAATTAGAAATCAAAGAATTCATGGCGTTTACCTTATTGATTTGTTCATGAATTATTCCATCAAAAGCATCTTCAGGAGCAATTGCTGTACACATAATTGGTTTACTTTTTGAAATGATGACTAGTTTTTTATTTTCTAATTTTAATAATGTTGGGTAAATTTTTGTTCTTGGAATCTCTGAATAATATGCAAGATCTCCTGCTGAAATAGTGCCTTTTGCTATTAATGCCACATATGCTTGTGCTTCATATTTGCTTAATCCAAACTCTTCTAGACTGACTGTCAAAACGTGCTCATTTACCATGATTTTCTTTGATTTGTTATTAGGTAAAATTGAGAGCTAAATTCCTTTACACAAATACTCAAAAAAAATCAAAATTGTATCTGTTGATAGGTGTAACTGTGGTTACTAAAATATTTGATACATCGTCCTCAAATACAAAATTTAGAATTGTTAGTCTGTATGTTGGTAAAATGTAGTATTAATTCAATAGAAATTGAAAACATCTCTCATTCTGTAACTCTTGTTCCACGATTAGAATATTCTATAAATATACTCAATGATGTAATTGATGTTCTTAACGATAAACAAATTCAAATAAAAAATTCAAATCAAGATTTAGTTCATGATTTTGATGAATTAGATAAACTTCATACTGCTGCATTAAAACTAGAGCATCTTGTAACGTTTTCTTTAGAGATATTACTTTCTGTACAAAAGAACATGGGGAGAATTTCAAACATAAGTAGCATACCTGAAATCTTACCCTCTACAATTCCTATGATTAGAACTGTTAGTGCACAACTTTTTGAATTTATTCCCAACTGTAGCCAAAAACTATCTGAAATCTCAGTTCATTTGGGAAGTATTGTAATAGATTCTGCTGCTTTAACTACTGCTAGATTTGATTTTAGTCAATCAAATTATGAATCTTCATCTAAACTTAATGAAGTAAAATTGATGGTGGACTCTAAATTAAGTAAGCAGTACCCTAATCTTGATTTTTTGAAATTATGCAACACCTGATATGCTAAATCAAAAACGAGATTTTTCAAAAGACATAGAACGAATAAAATCTATTTCCTCAATAATTGACAAAAAACTATCTGAAGTAAAACCTTCAGAGTATTCAAAAATTGATAAACTCTCCTTGGAAGAACTACAAGATCTGGATAAAATTGTTGGAATTGCAAATTTTATGATGTGTAAATATGCCGATAAGAAAGAAATGTGCTCAATTTTAAAGCATTTCACCTCAATAATTGATGAAACTGCCGGCTCTCTTGAAGATTTGGATAGTGAAGTTTCTGAATTAATACTCTCTGCTGAGGATTCTATTAACAAAGTCAAAGACATGCATGTCAATATCTCAGACAAGTCTGATTTTAAAAAAAAATACCTTGATGGTCCTGACTATAATGAACATGAAACAAGTGCAATTAATTTAACCAATTTTGTGACAGAGATTAACACAGTAGAATACCAACAAAATTCTCGAGAGGAAACTGCGTAGGTAATTAGAATGAGTTTAGCCCCCCAAGAATTAGAAAACACAGCAAGCAAATATGCTTCTGAAGCCATCAAATTTGATTCTCAGGGTGCTCGTGGAATGGCAATCACACACTATCAGCATGCAATAGATGCTTTGGTAAAACTATTACAGCTTTATCCTACTAGTAAACTAAACCAAATTTACAAAGACAGATGTAACTCTTACCATGGTAGAATTCAATCATTACAGCAATCTCATGGTGTTGAACCTGCAGTTGATCCAAAAGCTTCTGATTCAGAACAAAAGAAATCTGTTCAGAGACAAGAAAATGAAAATGATTTTGAAGAATTAGTTATGAAAGAAAAACCTGATGTTACTTGGGATCAAGTAATTGGTTTAGATGATGCTAAAAGTGCATTACGTGAATCTATAGTTTATCCTACTAAAAGACCTGATTTGTTTCCTCTTGGATGGCCAAAAGGAATGTTACTTTATGGTCCACCTGGTACAGGAAAAACAATGCTTGCAGCAGCCACTGCAAATGAGATGGATGGCTATTTCATTAATGTAGATGCATCATCAATGATGAGTAAATGGCTTGGTGAAGCAGAAAAAAATGTCTCAAAACTATTTGCTATGGCAAGACAATATGCTGAAAAAGAAGGAAAACCTGTTATTTTATTTGTAGATGAAGTGGACTCTTTGTTAGGTTCTAGAAGTAGTGAAGTCGGTGGAGAGGTGAGAACTAAAAACCAATTCTTAACTGAAATGGATGGAGTTAATGGAAAAGGTAAAGATTTGATGTTGTATGTAATTGGTGCAACAAATAAACCGTGGAGTCTTGATTGGCCTTTCCTTAGAAGATTCCAAAAAAGAATCTATGTGTCATTACCTACTCAAGTAGCACGAGAAAATCTATTTCAACAATATACTGCTCCGTTGAGTAAACATATCAATGTAAACAATACTGAATTGGCAAAATTATTTGATGGATACAGTGCAAGTGACATCAAGGATGTATGTCAAGCAGCACAAATTAAGACCGTTCATGAAATTTTTGATGCTCCTGATTATCATGAACCAGTTGAAGGTGAGACGCCTATTCAACCAAGAGATCTAACAACTGCTGATTTCAAAAATATAATGGAGAGAAGAAAACCTAGTGTTTCAATTGATATGATTCGCGCTTATCACAAATGGAGCGAAGAGTTCCAAGCCCTCTGATTGGTTATTCTTATTTTGCGATCAATTTTTTGAATTTTATTTACGCATAAAACTTAAATTCATAATAACTCGGACTTTACGAGGGTCACAATTACTACAAAGAAATCAAACCACGCAAACAAGTTTGGAAAACTGATCTTTGGTGATGGTACTGTTCTTGATGGTCACGGTTTTGGTTATTCTACAACTGTTTTTGGGGAAATTGTTTTCAATACCGGAATGGTCGGCTATACTGAGGCCTTAACTGATCCATCGTATAATGGCCAAATTCTCACTTTGACTTATCCTTTGGTTGGAAATTATGGCGTTCCCGATCCATCAATTGTTGATGAAGATGGGATTTCAAAATTCTTTGAATCTGATCAAATGCAAATTCGTGGGTTGGTAGTTCATGAATTATCTTTGACTGCAAGTCATTGGAATCTTTCTATGACTTTGGATGAATGGATGAATAATGAAAAGGTGCCTGGAATTTCTGGAATTGATACTCGTGAATTGACCAAAAAACTTCGGACAGGTGGAGTGATGATGGCAGCATTAGTTGTATCTGACACTGAGATTGATGTTGAATCTGTTAAAAAACAATTAGAATCTGCAAAACATTATGATTCTGAACAATTCATGGATGTAGTTTCTACAAAAGAAGAACAAATCTACGGTGATGAAGAAAAGTCTGTAGTTGTAATTGATACTGGTGCAAAAAATGCTATTTTAAGAAATGTTCGTGAGCTTGGTTACAAAGCAATCTTAGTTCCATGGAATACTACATATGAAAAAGTAATGTCGTATAATCCTAAAGGTGTTGTACTTAGTAGTGGTCCTGGTGATCCACAAAAATGTCCTGATACTATAGATACTGCAAAAAAATTAATTGAAAATAATATTCCTACCTTGGGTATTTGTTTAGGTGCACAAATTATTGGCATTGCAGGAAATACAGAAACTTACAAACTAAAGTATGGGCACAGGGGACAAAACAAACCTTGTGTTAATTTAGAAAATAACCAAGTCTATGTTACAAGTCAGAATCATGGGTATGGTATAACTCCTGAATCTATTGAAAAATCTGACTTTAAATTATGGTTTACTAATGCAGATGATAAAACTGTTGAAGGAATAAAACATAAAAAACAAAGTTGCATTGCAGTACAGTTTCATCCAGAAGCTGCTCCTGGACCTTTTGATTGTAAATTTGTCTTTGAAGAACTCAAAAAACTAATGGAGAAATAAATAATTGCCAAAGAATGAATCTCTAAAGAAAATCCTTGTACTGGGAAGTGGCGCAATTAAAATTGGTGAAGCTGGGGAGTTTGATTATTCTGGAAGTCAATGCCTTAAAGCAATACACGAAGATGGAATTAACAGTGTTTTAATCAATCCAAATGTTGCAACTATACAAACAGATACTCGATTTGCAGATAAGGTGTATCTTCTTCCAGTTAATGCCGAGTATGTAGAATCTATTATCGAAAAAGAAAGACCTGATGGAGTTATGTTGGCATATGGAGGGCAAACTGCACTAAACTGTGGAGTGAATCTTAATGAATCTGGAATTCTGAAAAAATATGGTGTTAATGTACTTGGAACTCAGATTGCAGGTATTCAAAAAACCGAAGACAGGCAGCTTTTCAAAGATTCTATGAATGAATGTGATGTTCCTGTATTGAAAAGTAAAACTGTCAATAATTTTGAAGATGCTAAAAAAGCAGCCGAAGAACTTGAATATCCTGTAATAATTCGAGTTGCCTATACTCTCGGAGGACGAGGCGGCGGTGTTGCCTATAATGAAATTGAATTGCATGAAATTGTTGAACGAGGTCTCAAAGCGAGTATGGTCAAACAAGTACTAGTTGAAGAATACATTGGTCATTGGAAACAAATTGAATATGAGGTAATGCAAGATTATGATGGAAATAATGTAATTGTTTGTAATATGGAAAATGTTCTTTCTATGAAAGCCCATACTGGTGATAACATTGTTGTTGCACCATCACAAACAATTGATAATCATGAATATCATATGCTACGTTCAGCTGCACTTCGTGCAACAAAACATGTTGGTATAGTTGGTGAATGTAATATTCAATATGCTTTGGATCCTGATTCTGCTAAATATGTTGCAATTGAAATCAATCCTAGACTTTCTCGTTCATCTGCATTGGCAAGTAAAGCAACTGGTTATCCATTAGCATACATGTCTGCAAAAATTGGTTTGGGTTATAATTTATCTGAACTGGTAAATAGAATTACAAAAAACACCACTGCTTGTTTTGAACCTTCCCTTGATTATATTGTATGTAAACATCCTAGGTGGGATTTTGATAAATTTGAACTTGTAAACAGACGACTTGGTCCTACAATGAAATCTGTTGGAGAGGTGATGGCAATTGGTAGAACTTTTGAGGAATCGTTCCAGAAAGCAATTCGAATGTTAGACATTGGAAATGATGGATTAGTTTTGAATCGTACGAATGGAACTAAATATACTGAAGAAGAAATCGAATACAAATTATCTCATCATGATGATCAAGTTCTATATCACGTTGCGATTGCATTAAAGATGGGAATTACTGTTGAACGAATTTACAAATTATCTACAATTGATCCTTGGTTTATAGAAAAAATTAAAAATATTGTGAATGTTGAAGAGAAACTAAAAGATTCTGAACTCAATGAATCTTTAATGTGGGAAGCAAAAAAATCTGGTTTTTCAGATAAACAGATTGCACGTGCAAAAGACAAAACTCCTGATGAAATTCGTGATTTGAGAAAGAAATTAGGCGTAATTCCTTCGGTTAAACAAATTGATACCCTTGCAGCAGAGTGGCCTGCAGTTACAAATTATTTGTATTTGACATATGGGGGTCACTCCAATGATGTAGTAATTCCTCAGGCTGAAAGGGGAGTAATTGTACTTGGTGCAGGTCCCTACAGAATAGGAAGTAGTGTTGAATTTGATTGGGGTACTGTTAACATGGTCTGGGGTCTTCAAGAAAATGGTGAAAAAAGTGTTTCAGTGGTAAATTGTAACCCTGAAACCGTTTCAACTGATTATGATATTTGTACAAGATTATACTTTGAAGAATTAACTCAGGAACGAATTTTAGATATTACTGAATTTGAACATCCAAAGGGAATTATTACTTGTGTTGGGGGTCAAACTGCAAATAACTTAACTCTTGGTCTTGCACAACATGGAGTAAATATTTTGGGCACTAGTGCAGAAGATGTTGATAGAGCCGAAGACCGTTCTAAATTTAGTGCTGAACTCGATAAACTTCACATTCAACAACCTAGATGGCAGGCATTTTCAAATCTCAATGAAGCAAAATCTTTTGCTCAAGAAGTTGAATTTCCAGTAATTGTTAGGCCATCATATGTTTTGTCTGGTGCTGCAATGAAAGTTGTTTGGTCTCAAGAAGAACTAAAAACATATGTCAAGGCAGCCACTGATGTATCCCCTGATCATCCTGTGGTGATTTCTAAATTCATGTTAAACTCACTTGAAGTTGATGTAGATGGGATTAGTAATGGAAAAGAAGTTGTAATTGGTTCAATAGTTGAACATATCGATAGTGCTGGTGTTCATTCTGGTGATGCAATGATGGTAATCCCTCCTTGGCGTCTTAGTAACAAAACTATTGAAACAATTAATGAATATTCCAAAAAAATTGCTTTAACCTTTAATGTTAAAGGACCATTTAATTTACAATTTTTAATTCATGATGATCATGTGTATGTGATAGAACTAAACATTCGTGCATCACGTTCAATGCCTTTTGTATCAAAATTGGTCAAAACAAACTTAATTTCGCTTGCTGCTAAGGCTATTTTGGATAAACCTCTGCCTAAAATTCCTGAAAATAAATGGCAAAAAATCCACAATTATGGAATAAAGGTCCCACAATTCTCTTTCATGCAATTAGAGGGAGCTGATATTGCATTAGGTGTTGAAATGCAATCTACTGGAGAAGCCGCATGTTTTGGAAATAGTTTCTATGATGCATTATCCAAAGGATTGACATCTGTTGGTTATAATCTTCCAGACAAAGGTTCTGCTCTTGTCACTGTAGGTGGTGCACAAAATAAAGAAAAACTAGTTCCAACAATTGCTAAATTAAAACAATTAGGATTTAAAATCTTGGCAACAGAACACACTGCAGAATTCTTTGAAGAGAAAATTGGTCAGATTGAAATTGTTCATAAAATTTCAGAACCTGAACGAAAACCAAACATCTCTGATTTATTATATGAACGAAAAATTGATTTTATTATTAATATCCCAAGTACGTCTACTTTAGAAAAATATGTGGGAATGCTTGATGATGAATATCAAATAAGACGAAAATCACTTGAATTGGGTATACCTGTCTTAACTACTATTGAATTGGCAGATTCTTTTGTAAAAACATTGGAATGGTTAAGAACAAACAAAACAACAAAAGATCCAATTGAACCTTATGACAAGTATGAGTAATTATAATAAACATAAACACAAGTATTCTATAAAATGACATGGCAAAAAAATTTTCTGATGATGAACTTGATGAAGTTCTAAGTAAAATTGAAAAATTTAATTCTGATGGAATTCGTTTTATTCATCTAAAAAATAATGTAAAGATAAATTTTGTAAAAATAAAAATTGCAGAATTTAAACTCAAAGATATTTTGGTTTTTCTGGATGAAAATGGATTAGTTCAAAGAATTCCTTTTGATGACAAACCTGGATTCCATGATCTAACATTATATCGTATTTCTGAAAAAGGACGTGACTTAATTTCTAAATTTACTCGTGATCCTAATGATGATTGGAATAAGAGTAGTTATTCATCAGAAGTTCAATGTCAGAACTGTGGCTATTCATACAAAACCCGTGTTTTATATTCTGAAACTGTTAAAAATTGGGCAAAATTTCAACGATGTCCTAATTGTGCAATGAAGGGAACATTGACAGCAAAAATTGTTTGATTAAATTACTTGGTTGATGTTTGATTCATTTCCAATAATTGTTCCATCTAGAGTAATTATTTTTGCTTTAGTTATTTCATCAATTTTATTAATTATTGGGGAAATAGATTTTTTGTATTGTTTTCTGTGAGTTGCATAAAAATATTTGTTAAATGATGGTACAATTGTTATTTCAATTTCCCCTGATTTGTTTGGAAAAATATTTTCCTTATCTGTTTTAATTGATACCCAAACTCTTTGACCGTTGATTATGGAATCTTCTTGAAAAAATACTGGATGAAGATGACCCATGATAATTTTATCGACATGTGAAAAGTTTTCTGAAGGTAATGTGTGACCATGTGTTAGTAAAATATTTTCTTCAACCATTCCTGTTGAACTAATCATTGTAATGTTGTCTGGGACTAGTCTCTGGATATTTGCATCATGATTTCCAGGAATTAATACCACATCACATTTCTCTCTAATCTTTTTAAAAAACAAAGGAACTTCATCCCATTCATTTTTCGATATGCTTTTGATACTTGACTTGATATCTCCTAACATAATTACTGAATCTGGTTTTTCTGAATCTATAATATCTGATAATTCTTGAATAGATTCATTGATTGTTGAATTTTTACCAACAAAAATTTCATTTGATGCCATATTGCTTTCAAATCCGATATGGATGTCTGTAACTATGAGATTCTTTTTTTCACCTTCTAAAAGCAGTACAGGTTTTGATGGAACGATTCTTGTTTGTAACATCAAAGTTATACTGAAGATATGTGATTAAACCCTTATGAGTAAAGATTTGGATCGAGTTCAGTCTTTAGTTTCTGAAAAACGAGTAAAATTGCATATCTTTGAGCCCACACAGCGTAAAATTTGGTCTGTTGTTGGAAAAGGTGAAGAACATTGGATTGATCCTAATTGTAATTATTGTTCTTGTCCTGGTTTCTATTTTGGTAAATTAAATGGGAAACTGACTTGCTATCATCTTGAATCTGCACAATTGGCTAGGAATGAAAATAAAATTGAAGAAATAATTTTTTCTGATGATGAATTTTCTGATTTTCTTAGAGGATTGATTTCTGATTTATAATTCGAACCTGTTAATAACTAGAAATTCTTCATAATATTATGGATGAAGACCAACAAAATTCTGAAATAGAAAAAATTGCAAATCTTATGGTTCATGATGATATTTCACCTGATGAGCAGGATGTTGCAAAATTAGAAAAATACAAAAATCAGATCAAGGATGACTGCGATCTTGATGATGAAAGTGCCTTAAAGATGGTTTATGAGACATTACTTTATAGAAAATTAAAAAATTCTGATTCTAGTGATGTTTTAGAAAAAGGTAATGAGTTTGGTGCTGGATTCAGCTAACCTACTCTAATGGTATAGTGTCGATATCATCTTTTGAGACTCCTTTCCAAAGACCAATCATTCCTTCTGGCTCTACTTCTTCAACTTTAGTGATTTGTTGAATCTTGATGTGATCTGGGTTTGGAGGCATCCATAACATTGCCATATAATCTCCAACTTTTCCTATTTTAGTTGGTGAGGCCATGATGACTTTATCTGCTACAAATCCTTTTGCAGTCAATGCGTTTGTTGCTTTTTCTTTAAGATCTATTTTTCCATGTAGGAACAAATAGACATCTTTTTGAGTGTCAATTTCTGCCATGATTTGACTGATTTTTTAAACTAAATCAACCTTCCTGATCTGACTGTCCCAAAAAGGGTTAAATTAGAACGTGCGAAATTCACAACTGTGAAAATCTTCACTGTTGGCAGCAAATCATTTGTAACTAGCTTTCAATTAGCTGGAATCCCTGGAAAAATATCTGAAAATCCACAAAATGCCCTTGAAGAAATTAAGACATTAACTGATGACTCTGATGTTGGACTTGTTTTGGTTAGTGATGATATTACAGAATCTATCAGTGATGAGTTAACTGCATTACGGGCTGAAAAATCTACTTTGGTATTTGCATTACCTGCAACTGGAAGTGAAAAAACTGAAATTGATTACAGAGTAATGTTGAAAAAGATTCTTGGTGTATAATCTTCTTATAATCAAATTTCTAATGTTTTACCATGAAAAGTGCATCCGTTAAAGAAGCATCTGTAGTTTCTGTTGATGATGTAGAGAAACCTCAGTTAACTTCTGGTGATATCTTGGTCCAGATGCAAGCTTGTGGGATTTGTGGGTCTGATTTGGAAAAAGTTTTTGGGCAATATGGACAACCCTCAATGCGATTAGGACATGAACCATCTGGAATAATATTGGATGTTGGATCTGATGTAACTGAATTCAAAAAAGGTGATAGAGTTTTTACACATCACCATGTTTCGTGCTATGATTGTCATTATTGCAATCATGGAAATGAAACAATGTGTAAAAAATATTCTGAAACTAATCTTTCTCCATGTGGGCTATCTGAAGAATTTGTAGTTCCTGCATGGAACGTTTCACATGGTGGAGTTTTAAAAATTTCAGATTCTCTAAGTTATGAAGAAGCCGCAATGATTGAACCTTTAGCATGTTGTGTTAGGGCATGGTCTAAATTTGCATATCGCGAAGGTGATTCCATTGCAATTTTTGGAGTTGGCCCCACTGGAATGATGCATGTAATGTTGGCACATGCAAAAAAATTCTCAAAAATTTTCTGTTTTGATGTAAATAATTTCAGATTAGATTTTGCAAAAAAATTCAACATTACCAATTCTATTTCTTCTATGGATGAAAATCGGAAACAAAAGATTTTAGATAATACTGCTGGACAAGGAGTTGATGTGGCAATTGTTGCTACCAGTAGCCTCAAAGCATTAGATGATGCTATTGATATGACTAGAAAAGGAGGCACTGTAATGATGTTTGGGGTTCCATCAAAAGGTGCAAAATTGGATTTAGATATGAATAAAATTTATTCTAAGGAAATAACTTTGGTAACCAGTTATGCTGCATCTGATTCAGATACTAAAGAGGCATTAGATCTTATTGAATCCTCTCAAATTGATGTTAAACAACTAATCACTCACACTTATTCTATTTCTGATTCTCAAAAAGCATTTGATCATGCGCGTACTGGTGAAAATGCAATGAAGATAATTATTACAAAATAAGAAAGGCTTAAGAAGGGATTTTCATTCTTTCAAAATCGAAGAAATATGGATTGGGGATTACAAAATAGAATTTCACGTATTATTAAACCACAAAACAATCGTGCATTAATGTTGGCAGTTGATCATGGATATTTTCTTGGTCCAACTGAAAAACTTGAAAATCCAAAAAAAGTAATTGCACCACTTTTGAAATATTGTGATTCTTTAATGGTTACAAGGGGAGTTCAAAGATCTTCTGTTTCTGCAACCACTGATACTCCTATGGTCTTGAGAGTTTCTGGAGGTTCTAGTATCATAGGTGAGGATTTATCTCAGGAAGACATTACTGTCAGCATTGAAGATGCACTTAGATTAAACGCTAGTGCCCTTGCAATGTCTATTTTTGTTGGTTCAAAATATGAATATCAAACTATTATCAATCTTGGAAAATTAGTTAGTGAGGCAGAAAAATATGGATTACCTGTTTTAGCAGTAACTGCAGTTGGAAAAGAACTAGGTAAAGATGCTAGATATCTTTCATTAGCATGTCGAGTTGCAGCAGAACAAGGTGCTCATATTGTTAAAACATACTATTGTGATAATTTCGAAAAAGTAGTTCAATCATGCCCTGTCCCAATAATTGTAGCCGGTGGAAAAAAAATCCCTGAACGTGATGCCTTACAATTAACATTTAATGCAATTAAAGGCGGTGCAGTGGGTGTTGATATGGGTAGAAACATTTGGCAATCTGAACATCCGGTTTCTATGATTAAAGCTGTTAGGGCAATTGTACATAATAATCAAAATGTTGATCAAGCTTTCAAATTATATCAAAAATTAGTTAGTGAAGAACCTAAAAACAAATCAAACAAACCTAATCAAAACAAACCTAATCAAAACAAACCTAATCAAAACAAACCTAATCAAAACAAACCTAATCAAAACAAACCTAATCAAAACAAACCTAATCAAAACAAACCTAATCAAAACAAA